>NZ_JBWJFG010000002.1:0-331254 GCF_056388495.1 Corynebacterium sp. TUM25020
TGCTTTGACGTTTAAAAGTGGTTTTTGTCGCAAGGGTTGTGTACTCGCGTTTGTTATGCAGTGTCTGGAACGGCACTACACACCAGCGAACCCTGGGGTTTGGTTGGGTGTGTGTTTTGTTCTGATTATTGGTTTGTCGGTGGTTGTTAGCGGTGGGGTCACGCCCGGTCCCTTTCCGAACCCGGAAGCTAAGCCTACCTGCGCTGATGGTACTGCACCTGGGAGGGTGTGGGAGAGTAAGTCACCGCCGGCACTTAAACTGAATGATTGAGGGAGTGTGTGCGTTAATTCGCACACACTCCCTTTTTTATGCCCAAATTCGGATTGGTAGAGTTTTAACCATGACTGATAAGCCAGCTACAAATTCACCACTCCAACGCTGGCTACTCCTCGCTGTAGTTTGCGTAGGCATCACCATAATTACGCTCGACAATACGATCCTCTATACGGTGCTTCCCAGTCTGGTTGAGGACCTTGGCGCAACCAGTACCCAACAACTGTGGATTGTCAACGCCTACCCTGTCGTCATCGCTGGCCTTTTGCTCGGTACCGGGACTCTCGGAGACAAGATCGGTCACCGTCGAATGTTCATTACCGGACTGATTATCTTCGGTGTGGCATCCTTCTTGGCTGCCTTTTCCTATAGTGCCGCCGTCCTTATTCTCGGCCGCGCACTGTTGGCAGTGGGTGCGGCAATTATGATGCCCTCGACTCTGTCACTCATTCGATTGACTTTTACCAATCCCCGAGAGCTTAATCTGGCCATAGGAATCTGGGCGAGCCTTTCTACCATCTCTGCGGCTCTTGGCCCCATCGTCGGCGGATTGCTCCTCGAAGCATTTTGGTGGGGATCGTGCTTCCTCGTCAACGTTCCGCTTGTCCTTGCTGCCCTGGTGGCTCTTCCTTTTGTATCTATATCCGAGAATCCAAATCCCAATAAACACTGGGATCTGGTCTCTTCTATATATGCAATGGTTACCCTCGTCAGTGCCGTTCTCGTCATTAAAGAGAGCACTCACGTACCACAGAACTGGCCAGTCATTGGGGTTGCTGTCGTACTGTTCTTCGCCGGCGGATGGGCCTTCGCGCGGCGTCAAGAAATAATTGCACAACCCCTAATTACCCTCGACATTTTCCGTTACCCAGCTTTCCGCTCCGGGGCTCTTGGCGCAGCCTTGTCGATGTTCGCGCTTGCGGGGTTGCAATATATCACCACTCAGAAGCTGCAGCTCGCCGATGGCCTTAGCCCGTTGCGTTCGGGCGTGTACGTGACCTTTGCTGCATTGGGTGCATTGGTGACGTCGATCTACGCAGGAGCGCGCTTAGCCAGTCTCGGCATTAGACGGCTGATCGCCGGAGGAATGGGGGTTGCCACGCTCGGGGGCGTAGTTCTGTGCCTTTACGGTCTTGTGGGATCGACGCCCCTTCTTCTCAGTGGCCAATTCATCATGGGCGTGGGGCTCGGCGCTGTGATGTCGGTAGCCTCCATTGCGATGGTGTCAGGTGTGCCGAGCCACCGAGCGGGAATGGCCTCAGCAGTAGAGGAAGTTAGCTATGAGTTCGGTTCACTAACCTCAATAGCGGTGCTTGGAAGCCTCGTGACATTTTTCTATTCACTGCTGATTAACATTCCCACAGACGCTCCTGCGGAGGCACAGGAGAGCCTGCACTCGGCGGTGCACCTGACACACGCTGCAGAGGCAAGCTGGGCAGACCCCCTCCTCGCTGCAGCCGATACGGCCTACTCACAGGCCTATGCTCTCATTTCTGCATTAGTCGTCATCGTGCTGGCAGTTGGTTCCCTCTATACGGCTCGTATTCTGCGGGGCGTAACAGTGGAGCTGGAAGACTGACGCGAGCCCCCGCCTCTAATAGCGGCTAATAAATGTCCGCGGTTCACCGGTCAGTGGATCGGGGAAGTGAAGCTCCTTTGCAATAAGACCCATGGGGGTAGCAAAGTCCTCGTCTTCCACGTAAACCGGCCGGGGAGTTGGGGCGTCCATACTAAAGAGAGCGTCATCCGAAAGATCGCTATACAAAGGGTCGTTGATGATCGGCAGGCCCAGCGAACGTAGCACGACTCGCAATTGGTGCGTTTTGCCGGTACGTGGCTCCAGGCGCCAGACCAAGACTTCGCGACCATCGCGCTGCTCCGTACGCAGACCAGTAACAAGCGTGACGGCATTCGGAGGTCCCGCGGTCAAGATTGTGCTGAGATGCCCGCGTGTTTTGGACATGCTGTGCTCCAGCTGCCACGGATGCTCTGGTGTCGGAAGATCCCACGAGCGCCAGGCAGCCAGTGGGGCAATAGGGTCGAAGGGGGTCTCCTCGGGGAGAGGAGTAAGTGCCTCGTAGACCTTGTGGGGGATACGGCGCTCGAACATCGTCTGATAGGCACCCCGGATCTCCGGACGGGCGGTCATTAGCAGCACCCCACGGGTCAAGCGGTCGAGGCGATGGGAGGGGGAAAGCTCCGGAATGCCGAGCTGTACCCGTGTCTTTACCAAAGCAGTTTCCGTAATGTGCTGACCGCGCGGGAGAGTGGCGAGAAATGGTGGCTTATCAACGACAACGATATCCGCATCCTGGTGAAGCACCGCGATCTCACCCGGCACGGGGCGTTCGGGTGCGGGGCGACGATAGAAATTGATAAAACTACCGGGGCGCAGAATATCGTCGGGTGCGAGTGGCTCACCGGAGTCGAGGCGTACTTCGCCAGCGGCGAAGCGTTCTAAAACGGCGCTAAAATTATCATCTTTTGCTCGGTGGCGTTGGGCGGAAATGAGGTGCCACAAAAAATCTTTTGCCACCCACGGCGTGTCGGTAGCTGGGGGAACAAGAATCCGCGTAGGATTAAGCCCCTTTTTTACTGGTAACGGTCCCATCAATCCGATATGCTACCCGGCATGGATATTGCTGCAATTACCGGTTCCCTGACCAACCTGTTCAAGAGCGAGCTTGGCGGTGTTCTGCTGAACATCTTCCGCACCCTCCTCGAGTTCTTCTCTCCCTCCAACGCACCCGCTGCTGACGACGTTCCGCTGCCCAACACTCGGGGCTAGTTTTCCTTAAAGGAAAAGGTTTGCGCCTATCGCGCAACTGCCACGACTACCACACGACGACTAAACGACTACTTAAATTTCCACTCACAAGGTGTCCACATTGTCCCGAGAATAGGGGCAAATGGGCGCCTTTTCTGCATTCATTAGGGCTTTTGAGGATAATGGAAAGTGTTAGAGGATCAATCGAAAAATCCCCCTGCAAGGAAGGATCGTTTCCCCAATGGCTACCACGAGCGATAAGGAAATCATCGTCGCAGTTGATGGCTCAGACGCCAGCAACGAGGCCGTTCGCTGGGCTGCAAACGCTGCCCTGAAGCGCAAGCAGCCGCTGAAGCTGGTGAGCGCCTATACCATGCCTCAGTTCATGTACGCCGACGGAATGGTTCCGCCGCAGGAGCTGTACGACGAGCTCGAGAGCGAAGCTGGCGACAAGATTGAAAACGCCCGCAAGATCGTCACCGACTTTAGCTCCGACATTGAGGTCAGCTACCTGGTTAAGGAAGGCGCTCCGATCGATACTCTGCTGGATCTATCTGAGACCGCAGAAATGATCGTTATGGGATCGCGTGGCCTGGGCGGCCTGTCTGGCCTGGTTATGGGTTCTGTCTCCAGCGCCGTAGTTTCTCACGCTGATTGTCCTGTAGTGGTTGTGCGCAAGGACAACGACGTCACCGCTGACAATAAATACGGCCCGGTTGTGGTCGGCGTGGATGGCTCCGAGATTTCCCGCCAAGCTCTGAAGATCGCCTTCCGTGAGGCCGAGGCTCGTGGCGCCCTGCTGCGCGCAATCCACTCCTGGACGGATAACCAGATCCACACTTCCTATGTAGGCCTGGTGGACGCCCAGAACCAGATGGATCGGATGATCGTCGAGCGCCAGGACATGATGGAAGACGAGCTGAAGGATCTCATCAAGGAGTACCCGAGCGTACAGGTCGAGGAGATCGTTGAGCGCGAACGTCCAGTACAGTCCCTGACCGAGGCAGCGAAGGATGCTCAGCTGTTGATTGTCGGTTCTCACGGACGCGGCGGCTTCAAGGGAATGCTGCTGGGATCAACCTCCCGCACCCTGCTGCAGTATGCACCGTGCCCAATGATGGTTGTCCGTCCGAAGGACAAGAAGCACAAGTAGAAAATTGCCGGCAATTGCTGGCTATATAATTCAGATCCTGTAGAGTCCAATGGGCTTTGCAGGATTTTGTAAACTTGGGGCTGGTACGAGCGCCCCAAAGCTTTCAAATAGATCTTTACGATCTTTACGATAAGGAGTTAGGTAGATGGCAACCGCAGAGGAAAATTCCCGCACGGCGGGCTCCGCAACCTCTACTGACTCCTCCGCCGCTGCACACGACGGGGCGTCAACAAAAAAGGCGCCTACCAAAACCGCGGCAAAGAAGTCTGCGGCGAAGAAAACAACTAAGAAGGCCACGAAACAAGCGACGCGATCGAGTCGCCGCAATCGTCCCGGACCACGCCAACGTCTGTTGGCCAGCGCCACGAACCTGTTTACGACGCAGGGAATCCGTGTGATCGGTATTGATCGCATCCTGCGCGATGCAGACGTGGCAAAGGCCAGCCTTTACTCGCTGTTCGGTTCCAAGGACAACCTGGTGGTGGCATACCTACAGGAACTGGATCAAAAATGGCGAGCTGACTGGCACGAACTGGCGGATCCACGGGAGAGCCCGGAGGATCGCATCATCGCCTTTTTCGATCTGTGCATACAGCAGGAGCCTGACAACAATTTCCGTGGTTCCCACTTTCAAAACGCCGCCAGCGAATACCCACGCCCCCAGACTGACTCGGAACAACGTATCCGCGACGCTGCGATGGAATACCGTCGCTGGTGCCGTGACACGATGGCCGAGCTACTCACCGAACGCTTCGGCTATGCTTCACAAACACTCGCTGACCAGCTCATGGTCTTCATGGACGGTGGCCTGAGCGGCGCCAAAATGTCCCGCAATACTGTGCCTCTGGAGACCGCGCGGGGGCTGGCGAAGCAACTGCTATTGACGGTGCCAATGAGCTATAACATCTAGTTATTCTGATCTTCCGCAGCAGGCTTTTCCTGCTCTGCGATCGCGGTGGGCTGCCCATTCTTCTTGGACTTGCGCGCCAGCTTCTTTTCCTTCTTCCGCTCGACGTGTTTCTCCTTCATAGCATTGCGGTGCTCAAGGAACTCTTCGGAGTAGGGGATCTTGCGGTCTAGAATCCGCTGGATGGATATCGTCTGCGCGGTGGTCCATAGGTTGTTACCCACCCAGTAGACCATCAGCGCCACCGGGCCAACCGCACCCAGGGCAATGGTAAACGGGGCGATAAGCACGATGGGGCCGATGAGCCACATGAGCTTGAGAAGCCACCGAGCCATTGCGGAATTGTGATCCACCGTGAGGTAATTGCGGTACATCGAGTACGCCCAGTTGGAGGTCGTAAAGACTGCAGCCACGATGGCCATGGGGAATACGACCCAAAAGACTTGATCCATAGTGGTATGAATCTCCGCGAACTGCGACTCCGACATCTGCACATAGGCAGCGAGTGGTACGTCGAAAAGCTTCGCGGAGAGCAACGATTGAACCTCTTCGGCATTCAGCGGGCCGAAGCCATTGACCGACGCATTAACCTCCGGATCCGGACTGGTGACGTGGATAAGCATGCGGTACAGACCCAACAGCACGGGGAGCTGCACAAGCATAGGAACACAACCATCCGAAAAACGGTATTCGTGCTCTTTTTGCAGTTCGCGCCGCTTCTTGGACAGTTCCTTGCGAGCCTCCGGCGTATTGTCGCTGTATTCCTGCTCTAAGCGATAAACCTTAGGACGAATGTTCACCAGAATGCGGCTGGAATAAGCCTGCCGATAAACAAAAGGCAAAAGCAGACCGCGTACGGTGACGATCATGAGAACAAGTGCCAGCAACCAAGATTGAGCCGCATCCCAACCGAAAATATCGGCGAATAGGTAATGCCATGCCTTGAGGAATAGGGCAACGGGATACTCGACTATCTTCATGCAGGCGAGCTTACTCGCCACCTCAGGTAGTTGCGGGATAGGCTGTGTCGTGGGAGTGGTGGGGGAGAAGCGTGGGAGAAACGAAAGAGCCTGTAGCTAACACCGGAAATAATGCCTAAACGTAGTACCATGTGACGCATGGGAAAGCACCGGCGCCAGGCAAAAACACGACTCGACCCGATTAGTGTTTTTGGCGAAATCCTTATTACGTTCGGTGTAGTTGCCCTACTTTTTGGTTTCTGGGACGTCTTTTGGACGGATATCCAATCCGGTCGCGAGCAGGCAGCCGTTGCCCATCAGTTAGATGAGCAGTGGGACGAGAAGAACCCCCGCCCATTAACTGAGCCGGCGGAAGGTACCGCGTTTGCGCGCCTGTTTATCCCTTCTTTCGGTTCGGATTTCAATTTCTCCGTGGTCAAGGGGGTCGCCGATGGAGACCTGTCCAAGGGGCCCGGGCACTATCAGGACAGTCAGGCGCCCGGTCAGCCTGGAAACTTCGCCATGGCCGGTCACCGAGTGGGCCGTGGCTCCCCCTTCAATGACCTCGGCCTGCTAAAGACCTGCGATTCCGTTGTGGTGGAAACTGCAGGAAGTTGGAATATTTATCGCGTGCTGCCCATCGATGCGGCTCCTGGTAATCGCAAGTCGGAGGCTGAGAAGTGTATGTCCCCCGAGTTGGCGCAGAAAGTGTCTAGCGGTGAATATGCGGGTGTTAATGGCCGCTATATCACCACCCCGAACGACATTAACGTCATTAATCCTATTCCCGGCCAGTCGCGTATTGAGGTGCATCCGGACGATGCTGCACTGCTGACGATGACTACTTGCCACCCGCAGTTTTCCAATAAGGAGCGCATGATCGTCCACGCGGCTCTCGTTCGTTCCGAGTCCAAGAAGGATGGGAAGATGCCCAAAGAATTGACGGAGGGAGCCTAAATGTACGCAATGCTATGGCGGAACCTGCCGGGGCCGTGGTGGGTCAAACTATTCATCGTTTTGGCGCTATTAGTGGGGATCTTTTTCCTATTGATGGAAGTCGTATTCCCCTGGATCGGCCCAATGATGCCCTGGACTGACGTGGGAGTCACCGAGGGACTGCTACGAATCGCCAGCGATACTTAGAACCTGACTAGAACAAGACCTAGAGAAATCTAGCGAACCTAGAGCTTAAGGTTCTTGATCGTCTCTTCGGCGATCTTCTGAGCCTTCACGGACTGTTCCTGAGCCGTGGTCACCACGACCGCCGTTTCGTCCTTCCACACTGCGTACACCGCGCCGGACTTGCCGTCACCACCGCGACGCCCGCCGCTCCACCCCTTTGGCTCGAGGGCCTTCAGCGTGGAATCGATCGGTGCAGCGTGATCCACCACGGCTATGGCATCCGAATTAGTGCGCATGTGCCTGACCATTACCGTGGCCTGTGGGTAATCTTCGTAGGACCAGAACACGCAGGCAGGCGGATCGAAGCGTTCGTCGGTACCCGTGCCGGTCAAGCGCTGACCGTTGGTGTTCTGCAACCACTCGCCGTTCAGGTAGGGGCACACCTCTTGGCCGCCTTGACCCACATGCTCTGGTGCTGCCTCGATAGGAAGATCTGTTCCCTTTACCGGATCGACGGTGCGCTCCGTTGAAGATTCGGATGTTGGGGAATCGTCCCCCGATTCGCCCCCGCAGGCACTTACGCTAAAGGCCAGTGCGACCCCTGCTACGAGCGCGAGAGATGCCTTTTTCGCTTTATGACGCCCCAACTTCGACAAACCTCGAATCTCCTGTTTAAGCGGGATTTATCGTCGCTTTTTACTTGCCCTGCGCCTTTTCGAACTTCTCGATGACATCGGCGGAAATGCGGCCTCGCTCGGAGACTTCCACGTTATTCTCTCGTGCCCATTCGCGGATCATACGGTTGCGCTCTGGATTGGCGCTTCGGTTTGCCGTGCGACGGCCAGCGGCGCCGCCACGGGTCTTGCGGCGTGCAACCTGGACAAAGGGAGCCAAAGCCTTGTCAAAAGCATCACGGTTCTTAGCGGACAAATCAAGGGTGTAATCGATGCCATTGAGGCTGAAGTCAACAACGTTGACTTCGTCCTCGGAAAGTGGCGTGTCGTCTAGATCATCGAAGAACTGGGTAATTTCGCGGCGAGCCATCTGTATATTCCTTCCAGTTAAAGGGTTTGTGGCCTAGGCCAATGTTTTTCAGTAACAAGTGTAGCGCTAGATCAACAAATTTCAATGGAATGAAAATGAATTAGTATTTTAATGATAAAAATGCTGGAAATGAGGCGTCGTAAAGAAAGAGATAAATAGAAAAATACCCCCAGGGGTGAACCTGAGGGTATTTAAGAGGCAGCCTAACTCGGATTAGCGAGCGGAGTGCTGAGCCGGGTCAATGCGTACATTGGACGTGTGGATGCCCTCGCCCCACTTGGTGCTTGCAGCCTTGGCGAAGTGCAGCGGCTGATTCGGCTTGAGCTTGCCGTCTGGTCCGAGAGCCAACCAGTTAGCATCCACTGCGTCCTTCGTCACGCGCACGACCGTGTAGCCGTGGGAGTCGAAGTCCAGGTACTTCACGTGGCGGTTCATGTTTGTAAACGCGTACTCCACGGTGTGGGACAGAGCGTTATCCTCCGGCAGCTTTAGGATGTCGTCGATGTTGGACGAGGTGACGGAGGTGCAGACGATTTCGACGCCGGCGGTGCCGCCGTTCGGGTACGTGCCCGGGACAGCCGGAATATCGTTAGCCCACGAAGAGTGAATATCGCCCGTGAGCCACACGGTGTTGCGGATCTTGTTGTCCATCAAGTACTTGATCACGCGGCGACGTTCTGCGGCGTAGCCATCCCACTGGTCAAAGTTGTACGGCATGCCCTCCTCCGGCAGCCCCAGCAGCTGCGTGACAGCCCTGGTGGCCTGCGGATCCAGCGGCGGGATCAGCACCGGGCTGAACATTACGGAGTTGCCGATGAAGTTCCAGCGGGCCGTGGAGGTGGACAGCTTCTTGGTCAGCCATCCGAACTGTTCAGAGCCAAGCATACTGCGGGAGGCGTCGTCAGTCTTGCGAGCGGAGGTGAAGCTGGGCTTTTCGTTGCGGTAGGTGCGCAGGTCCAGCATGTTCAGCTCAACCAGGTTGCCGAAGGATAGGTTCCGGTAGATGTGGCCCTTTTCAGACAGCGGGGTGGCGCGAATCGGCAACCATTCGAGGTATGCCTGCATCGCGTTGTTGCGGCGGGCGTGGAAGTCGCGCTCCTTGTTGGGCTGGTGATTCTCCGCACCGTGCGCCCAGTTGTCGTTTGCGACCTCGTGGTCATCCCAGGTGACGATCCACGGGCAAACAGCGTGCGCAGCCTGCAGGTCAGCGTCGGTGTGGTGTAGCGCGTAGCGCTGGCGGTAATCAGCCAGGGAGACGATCTCGTTAGCCGGCTCGTGCAGGCGAACCGAACCGGTCTTTCCCGTGTACTCACCGCGTGGGTACTCGTAGATGTAGTCGCCGACGTGCAGGGCGTAATCGATATCGCCACGCTTAGCCATGTCGCGGTATGCGCTGAAGTAGCCAGCCTCCCAGTTGGAGCAGCTGAACAGGGCGAAGCGAAGTTCGGAGATGTCCGCGCCCCGAGCCGGTGCGGTGCGGGTTTGGCCAACCGGGGAGGTCTGACCCTTGCGCGGGCCATCGGTGGTGGTGAAGCGGTAGAAGTAGCCGGTGTAAGGCTTCAGGCCGCGTGCCTCGACCTTCACCGTCATGTCGCGCGAGGGTTCTGCCTTCGCGGTGCCAGAGGTAACGATCTGGGTGAACTTGCTATCGGTGGCAAGTTCCCACTTCACGGTGGTGGCGTTGCCCTTCTCCAGGCCCGGGTAGTCGTTCTCATTAGAGGTCACGCGGGTCCACAGCAGCACACTGTCGGGATAAGGGTCGCCGGATGCAACGCCATGTTGGAAGGCCGCCTTTCCCATCTTCATATTGATCGGCTTGTCCGCTGGCTTCGACGAACCGAGCGGAGCGGCGGAAGCAGTGGAATTAGCAGCGACGGTGCCGATGCCAACTGCAGCTGCACCGGCGGCGCCAGTCTGGAGAACCTGACGGCGAGTAAATTGCCCGGACTGAGCCGGAGTGGAATGTTCCTGAGGGTTGTTCGTCATAACCCTTATGAAACCACGCTCAGTTGAGTTTTGCTGGACAAGGGTCCAAAGCTGGATTCTACTTTTTCTTGGCCTTGAGCTGTGCCTCTACCAAGTCCAGCTCATTGGAGACGGAGCGCAGCACGCGCTTACCCGGACCCGTGTCCATGGACTTCGAGTTCTCGATAGCCTTATCCAGGTCGTCAAGACGATCGGAGATGTCCTTTGCAAAGCCACCAGGAACACTCTTGTCCAAGGACTGGCGGATCTTCTTGATGCGTGCCTGCTGCATTCCACCGTCACCAGGGAATTGTGCGTTGGCCTTGGGGGTCAGGCCCATGCGACGGGCGGCAGCGTCGTTCGAGGCCTCCTGCAGCATGGTCACGCTGCGGTAGAACAGCGGGATCGCAAAAGGTGCGGCAACGCGGGCGGCGCCGACGACCCGGAGCACCCTCTTGGAATTAAAACGACCGGCCTTGATTTGCTCCAGAGAGGCCTTCGCCATCTTCTCGTTGTGCTTGCGCTGCGCCTTGAGCTCCTTGGCATCCATCTTGCGCACCTGTTTGGCCGTCTTACGCAGGTAGGCTTCCTTGCGCTTTTCTAGCTTAGAGTCGGCCTTTACCTGTGCCTTGGCGCGAACCTTCGCAGCCTTTTGGATGGCCTTCTTTTCCTGACGGCGCTTGCGCATACCGCTGAGCAGTCCCATGTCACTCCGATGC
Source organism: Corynebacterium sp. TUM25020 (assembly GCF_056388495.1). Lineage (NCBI taxonomy): Bacteria > Bacillati > Actinomycetota > Actinomycetes > Mycobacteriales > Corynebacteriaceae > Corynebacterium > Corynebacterium sp. TUM25020. The sequence continues at coordinate 10,911 of NZ_JBWJFG010000002.1, forward strand.
GAATTGATCTGTCTTACTGTTCAACCAGATTACTTAACAAACATCTTTACTGTACGCGCTTCACTGTACTTCGACACCCTGGGGAGGCGCGCAACCCAACCGGCCAACGCGCTAGGCTTAGAAACTATTGTGAGCCTGCTTGAAGAACTTCCGCCGCTCAGCCCCCGTGACCTAGTGGGCTGCCGCCACCGTGCGGCACTTCGGCGTCACAAAGATCCGCAAGCACAACAAAAACAGCAGACACAACAGGCTGCCCCGCGTCTCCACATTCCGCAAGACCTCGAGGCTTACACCGAGGCGATCCAGCACAAGGTCAATGCGACGATTCGCCGGGAGATGGTTTTCCAATGCCTTCCCAATGTGCCGCGCATAGGCGACAAGGTATTCCCCAGCCGGGTGGATATCGACCCGGCTGATCCCGAAACAGCCGTTGAACAAACTCTGGAAGCGATGGCTGCCGGGGTGCGTTTGATTACGCGACCCGTTGTGGCCGAAGGATCTTTTCGTGTGGAGCTGGACCTCCTGGTCCGCGCCGACCTCGGCAAGGGGGTCGACGAGTTTATGCAGTACACGCCCGTCGCCATATCTTCGCATTCCGTGGCGCGCCGCGCGAAGTCCACGCAGCTTGCGGACTGTCGGGTAACGGACATCGGCGCATTGGGGTTAGCAGTGCCCGTCCCGATCAATTTTCGCCACCGCGCCGCTGCCGGAGATGCTCAAAAGGTCGCCATGGCTCACGTTGTGCTCCAGCAGTGGGGCTTTGCAGCCGACACCGTGGCGCTGATCGGCCGCGCCGGGCCCGGTAGGCCACGCTGTTTCTTTTTTGACGCCCCCTCTGTCCTCCCCGGATTGCAGGCTGCGTTGGAAGAACCGATTCCGAGCGGTCCGCGGCGGATTAAGGAGTGCCAGGCTTGCGAGTTTCACAACCACTGCCGAGCTCAGCTTCTGCAGGAACTAGAAATCAGTCTGTTGTTGCCGGGGGATAAAGCCCGGAACTGGCGAGAGAAGGGGATTGAAACCCTTCCGCAGCTGGCGGCCTCGGGCAATGGGGAACATCCGCAGTTAGCACAGGCATGGATGGACGGGCAGGCTGCACTTCGCCGTCCACAGGAACGCTGGTTCGAACAACCGGAACTGTGGGGTGGAGCAAAGCGAAACACTGACGGTGGCCTGCGGGACTGGGTGGAGATCGACGTGGATATGGAGGCCCACCCGAACCGTGGCACATTCCTCTGGGGAACCTTCGACGGTTCGCGCTATATCGGTTTCGGAGACTTTAGCCGCGAGGGAGACGAAGGCCAGCACGTTGCGGAGTTTTGGCATTGGATGCAAGCACGCAAAGACCACGCGGTGGCCGCTGGCAAAAACTTCCAAGTTTGGGTGTACGCAGCCCAGGGGGAAAACTACTGGCTACGCCACGCAGCCGAGCGCTATGGTGGGCGCCGCTACAAGATCGATGGGATGAACCAACAGGTAACAATGCCAACGCTGGAGCAAGTCAATGCCTTCATCGCCTCAGAACACTGGTGCGATTGCTTTAGCTTAGTGAAGAAAGCACTGGCGCCCACGGATTCTCTGGGATTAAAGACGGTGGCTCCGCTGGCAGGCTTTGAATTCAGTCAGGCCGGCATTAACGGAAAGGCTGCGGTGGAGCTTTTTGAGCAGGCCATCGGCGGATCTCGCGGCACTGCGCAAGCCGCCCGGCGTAAGCTGGAGCGCTACAACGCCGATGACTGCGTAGCTACCTCGACAGTTCGCGCGTGGCTGCGAAGGGGCGCGCCGGGGCTACAGGAACTGCGGCGTCAATAAAGTAAGAAGCGCAAGAGGGAGAGTATCCGAGCATGACCAACTTCTTTGACCGCATCATGGCGCTCAACGCCCAAGGGCCGTATCGGGCCGAGCGGGTCGGCCCGGAGGACGCACTAAAGGGCGGTCGGACTCCTGTGTTGGCGGATCCGCAGCCGAATGTGGTGCTGGGAACCCCGCTAAGTGGGTTAGAGGATGCCTACTGGGCGGAGAACCTGCAAAAACCAGCGCAGATCGTCTGCGGATTGGGCTGCTTCTGGGGAGTGGAGCGCATGTACTGGGGAGTGGACGGAGTGTGGGGAACTTCCGTGGGGTACGCGGGTGGCTACACTACTAACCCGGCCTATCGCGAGGTGTGTACGGGGCGAACGGGACATGCGGAAGTGGTGCGCATCGTGTTCGACGAAGCAGTAGTGAGCGTGGAGCAGCTGTTGCAGATCGCCTTTGAGAATCACGACCCAACCCAGGGGGATCGCCAGGGCAATGACGTGGGGACGCAATATCGCTCTTGCGTGTACGCCCAGGATGCTGAGCAGTTAGCTCGGGTGCAACGAGCCGTCGATGGTTGGCAGCAGCGCTTTACCGATGCGGGTTTCGGGGAGATCACTACCGAAATCGCTGAGCTGGCTAATGCGGGTGACGGTAATTACTACCTCGCCGAAGATGAGCATCAGCAGTACCTACACAAGCACCCCGACGGGTATTGCAACCACGGCTCTAATGGCGTGAGCTGCCCCGTCGGGGTGTTGGGTGACTAGCTGTGACTAGCTAGCGTTTGTACCTTAGTGGCCTCCGATTTCCTTGGGGAGGTTCTGGTTCGGGATGCGGCCTTCGGGCACGACCTTGCTGCCATCCCAGCGGAAGGTGACATCAGAGAAGTACTTGCCGGCCATGACATTGGCCTCGCCCGATTCGCGCAATGCCTCCCAGTCGCGCATACGCACCTTGACGGAGTTGGGGGTGGTGCGGAGGATCTCAGTCTGCTGAATCGTGTCGGACGCAATGCCGATGTACTTGCCCTTGTGGAAGAGCATCAGCTGCGTGGCGAATTGAGCATTACCCTGCCTTGCCTGAGTGATCAGCGCGTAGCTGAGATCGGAGCACGGGTTGTAGTTGGTCTGATTCGTCAGCTTCCAACCGTAAGGGTTATGAGGGAGCTTGCTGATGTTTTCAGTGATCTCCGGAGCGTTCGAATCTATCGGGCAATCCTGAGCTCCGTGGGCGCCATTGCCTGTGCGGGGGCTGGAGGCTGCGGCGTTGTACGTCTTGACGTTGGCGGATGCGGCGGGAGCCGCTGCGTCCTCGGGCGCCTTCTCATCACCGCAGGCAGCAGTGCCCAGCAGCAGACCGGACATGGCGATTGCGGTGCCGATCAGACGTGTACGACGGGTGCGAAAAGTGTGGTGGGTGGTCGGAGTCTTCATCGTTCTCTCCAATCTTGGAAGTGTGCGAGTGACTGTCTGCATAGGCCAGGCATGAAAACCGACCCATGCTGTGGATGCTTCCTCAGCTGGGTGAGCGAGAATGTGGGAGTCGAGTGAGTTGAAACCCCGCCCACCTTGATGGCTGGGGACGCAAAAGGCCCCATATCGATTGCCAGAATTTTTCTCCGGCGGATATAGGGCCTGCCTTATTCAGTTGGGAAATTATGAAGTTATGTATGTAGTTCTAGCGCTATGGAGTTGTAGAGTGCTTCGGGCTACTTCTTGGCAGCCTCGTAGCGCTTGGCAACCTCATCCCAGTTGAAGACGTTCCAGACAGCCTTGACGTAATCTGCCTTAACGTTCTTGTACTGCAGGTAGAAAGCGTGCTCCCACATATCCAGCAGCAGCAGCGGGGTCAGGTTGATGGACAGGTTACCATGCTGATCGGTCATCTGCTCAACAACCAGGTTGCCAGCGATGTGGTCGTAACCCAGAACCGCCCAACCGGAGCCCTGCAGACCCAGAGCAGCGCCGGAGAAGTGATCCTTGAAGGCCTCGAAAGAGCCAAAGTCACGGTTAATGGCCTCGGCCAGCTCACCAGTTGGCTCGCCGCCGCCATTCGGGGACAGGTTCTTCCAGAACAGAGAGTGGTTGGTGTGGCCACCCAGGTTGAAGGCCAGATCCTTGGACAGTGCGGTAACTACGCCAGCGATGGAGCCATCCTTACGGGCGGCCTCCAGCTTTTCCAGAGCAGCATTAGCGCCATTGACGTAGTTCTGGTGGTGCTTGGTGTGGTGCAGCTCCATAATCTCGCCAGAGATGTGGGGCTCCAGAGCGTCGTAAGCGTAATCCAGCTCGGGCAGTTCGTACTTAGCCATGGTTTCTCTTGATCCTTTCACACGTTGGAAGTGCCTGTGACAACAAGTGTGACGGCAAAAAACTGTTCCTGCAAGGTTTTTTCTCATGAACTTCTTAATTATTGACGCCGTATTCCAAAAGTTCAATATTCAGAAACCTTTGAGGTGAGGTTGGTTGGACGTGTCGCTATGCTGGCCGGTGGCGTCAGAAAAAACGGCAGCTACCAACTAGCAACCAGCAGCACCTAGCAAGGAAGAAGGCCAAAACGTTGACGGCATCTACTGGGCAAGAACAACCACTTAACCGCAACAACACCGCAGCACCAACCCCCGGCTCCAAGATCGTCCTGATCGGCGCGGGTGACGTTGGTATCGCTTATGCATACACCCTGGTCAACCAGGGGCTCGCCGATCACCTCGCCATCATCGACCTGGACGAGCGCAAGACCTGGGGTCACGTACAGGACCTGAACCACGCAGTGCCGTGGTCCCATCACAACACCCGCGTGACTGTCGGCACCTACGAAGACTGCCGCGATGCCGCAATGGTCTGCATCTGCGCGGGTGCGGCGCAGAAGCCGGGGGAGACCCGACTCGACCTCGTTGCCAAGAACACCTCCATTTTCCGCAAGATCGTCGGCGATGTGATGGAGCATGGCTTTGACGGAATTTTCCTGGTTGCCAGCAATCCAGTGGACATCCTGAGCTACGCAACGTGGAAGTTTTCCGGACTGGATTCCAGCCGCGTGATCGGTTCCGGCACGATCCTGGATACCGCCCGTTTCCGTTATGGACTGGGGCAGTACTTCGGCCTTGCGCCGACCTCGGTGCATGCCTACGTGATCGGCGAGCACGGCGATACCGAATTGCCAGTTTTGTCGGCAGGTTCCGTGGCAGGCACCTCGATTCACCACCGACTCGAAAAGATGGGTGAATCCGCAGGCGAGGATGTAGACGAGATTTTCGTCAAGACCCGCGACGCGGCCTACGAGATTATCCAGGCCAAGGGCTCCACCAGCTTCGGCATCGGTATGGGGCTGGCGCGCATCACCCAGGCGGTCTTCAGCAACCAGGACGTTGTACTGCCGATCTCCACGTTGCTGGAAGGGGAGTACGGATTCGAGGATATTTACATCGGCACTCCCGCCGTGATCAACCGCCAGGGCGTGCGCCACGCGGTCGAGCTGCAGCTAAACGACGAGGAGAAAGAAAAGTTCGACCACTCTGCAACCGTGTTGCGCAAGGTTATGGAGGAAACTGGACTGCTCGGGTAAGTCAGCTAACTCAGCTCTTGAAAGCGGCGGGGCTGCGTAAGTAAACAACAGATGAAACTTGCGTTCGCTCCGCTGTTAGCGGATGCCGGTTGCCCTCCGGCGCACTAAGAATGGAGGGTATGAAAATTGTCGCCCACCGCGGAGCCTCCAAGGAACGCCCAGAACACACCCTGGCAGCCTACGAACTGGCCGAGCAGAGGGGCGCCGATGGCTTCGAGTGCGACATCCGTCTAACACGCGACGGGGAACTCGTGTGCCTGCACGACCGCACCATCGACCGCGTGGCGGTGGAAAAACCAACGAAGTCAAGTGGCGTAGTCAGCGAAATGACGCTGGCAGAGCTGCGGGAACTCAACGTCGGTACACCCGAGGAGCCAGCGCAGGTGCTGACTCTTCGCGAGCTTCTGACATTCTTCAACGATGTCAACTCTTCACGCACTGCTGCCGGGCAGGAGCATAGCCAGAGGGTTGGCGATGCGGACGCGGAGGACGGGGCGTCGTTAAAGAAAGAGCTATTCATCGAGACCAAGCACCCGAACCGTTATGGCCCCAAGGTCGAACACGCCCTGCACTACGAGCTGCAGCGGGCACGCCTGGCGGATAGTGCGCACGTGCACCTGATCAGCTTCAGCCCCCAGTCACTGGTGCGCTTTAAGATGATTAACCCAGCCATCCACCGCATTTTGCTGCGACGTGAGTATCAACGCATGCTGAATCCGGGGCTTCAGGCACTGCATGTTGTCGACGCCCACGGCCTGTCCGTTGCACGGGGACGGATTCGTCCGGACATTATCGGTCGCTTTGGCGATGGCACGTATGTCTGGACCGCGGACAAGGAAGACGAGGTGCGCTGGGCCGCGCGACAGGGCGTGACGTGGCTGGCGACGAATTACCCAGGGCGGGCACGGATGTGGCGCGACGACGAGCTGGGGTGGGGCAGCACAGCAGACACAGCGGGCACAGTGAACACAGCGGGCAAAGTGCGCACAGTGAGCAGAGCCGACGTAGTAGAAGAAACAGGCGCTGCTGCTATTTCTTAAGCGCAGCCCAGGTACAATAAATCACCGTGGCTAAGAAGAAAAAGAACCAAGAGAACCTGCCCGAGGGCATGAGCCGCCGTCAGGCTAAGCTCGCTGCCCGCGCCGCCGAGCGTGCGAAGCTGCAGAAGGATCCCCGCCCCTTCGATGGTTTTGCCATGGAGGCCGATCTTATCGCCTTGCAGGAATTCGTCCCCTCGGCGCACTTCGTTGCCGATGTGAAGGACGCGGAGCACAAGATCTCCATCGTTACTGTCCTGCCGGGTGCTGTTGCTGCCCTGCGCCGTTCTGAGGAAGACGGCGGGGAGGCCTTCGTTGCGCTGCAGACCCAGCGCCGGGGCGATAACCCGAACCGCGACCTGGCTTATGCCCTGAACTGGGTGAAGCAGGCCGAGCCGGGACAGTCCCTGGAGGTTGGCGTGTCCGACGGCACCGAGCCCGCCCTCGAGGACATCCTGAACAAGGACACCGAGGCGGACATCACCGTTGCGCAGGACTTCGGTTGGTGGCTGACCGAGGAGAACCGCAACAACCCGCAGATCGCTGCCACCCTGCAGCGTGCCAACGATTCCGTGCTACCTTCCGAGCGTATCGACGCGAACATCAAGGGCGCGGCATGGTGGATTGACCCCTCTGACAAGGCACACATCCGCTGGGTGCGCCAGGAGAGCGAAGAGCAGCTGCTCAATGCACTGGCACGCCTGCACGCAGCTGGTGAGCTGCACCTGGGTGAGGGCTCCAAGCTCGCCGGTGTGTTCCGCACCCACGGCATCCTGGTTCCGGTGTGGGATCTGGATCGTACCCGCGAGGCAGCGTCCTGGAAGGAAGGCCTGGAGGCCCTGGATCCGAAGATCGAAGAAGCCCTGGCCAAGGACACTCCGCTGACCGCCGACGAGCAGAAGGCCAAGCAGACCATCCAGTCCCGCGAGGTCACCATCCGCTAAGAGCGGCTATCCGACTCACTATCGGAGCTGAGAAAACATTTCCTCTGCGCCGGCATCGTCCCACAATGCGACGTTGCCGGCGTACGTGTCTTCGTAGCCCGCGATCGGCACCGTCTCCTGCTTCGCACCGCCGGCCATAGCCATTCCCAGCGAAGCGAGGTGCCACACATGGTCACCCTCGTTGACCTTCATGTTCGAGCTCAAGGAATCGGCAACCTTTAGGTTCCTAAACGGGTTGAGCAGCGTGCCGGGCGACTTGATTTTCTGCGACAGCGCAGCCAAGAACTTGCGCTGACGTTCCACACGATCCAGGTCGCCCTGCGCAGAGGTGTAGCGGGAACGTACATAACCCAGCGCCGTCGGCCCATCGAGCTCCTGGCATCCGGCCTGCAGTTTAATGCCTGCCATGGGGTCGTCCAACGGCTCATCCAGACACATCTCCACGCCACCGACAGCGTCAACGACATTGGCGAAACCGCCAAACCCAACCTCTGCGTAGTGGTCGAGGTGGATACCCGTCGCCTGCTCCACGGTTTGCTGCAGAAGCGCCGGGCCACCGATGGAAAAGGCCTGGTTGAGCTTGTTCTTTCCGTTTCCGGGGATGTCCACCCAGCTGTCGCGCGGCAGCGAGAGCATAGTTGCTTGTCCGCCGAAGCGAGGAATGTGCACCACCATGATCGTGTCAGTGCGGCCGACCGAATCGTTCAGCTCGCCGGCCATCAGGCGGTCGCCGTCTTCCTTGCTCAGCCCCGCGCGGGAGTCCGAACCCACCAGTAGCCAGTTCGTGCCGGAGGTGCCGCCCAGGCGGCCGTCATAATCCTGCAAGGCGTCAATTCGCTGCAACTTGGAATCCACCCACACAGCAGCGCCGATGCTCAGCGCGAGAACGATGGCCAGCAGCATTCCCACAATCTTGAAGAAGCCGAAACGCTTGCGCCTTTTGGGGCGCGGGGCGGTGCGGCCGCGGGGGCGTCGAGAAGGACGCGGGATTTCGCGGGAGCCTGGACGCGCAGAGCGACCGGAGTAGTTACCGAATTGCGGGTCGCCGAAAGGCTGACCCTGTCGGGGCTGCTGGGATGGACTGGGCTGGTAGTCCTGGGAGGCTCTGTAGCCCTGGTATTCCTGGCTGCTGTCGCGCGGAGGCAACGGTTCGGCACGGCGGTAGTGCGGCTTTTCGGGCTGTTCCGGACTGCTCGGTTGTTCGCGGCGGGGAGGCTCGGTAGCGCTCGGAGGAATGACGCCCCTACGCACGGGTCGCCCATAGCGATCCAGAAGGGGCTTGCCGTGCCGGTCCCGGGCGATCTCCGTGCCGTTTGCACGGTTGTTAGCGCCAGAACCTTCGCCGGAGCGCCCGGAGCCGAAATTGTCGCGAGAATTCATGGGCACAATAATAACTGGTCAATCGGCGCCGGATTGAGTTAGAAGAATGTGGCATAGCCTACGAATGCGACGGTATCGATCAGCCCGTGGCCGATCACTAGCGGCCAAATGCGTCCCGTCTTCTTGAAGTACCAGAGGTACACCACGCCCATGATGATGTTGCCCACTCCGGCGGAATAGCCCTGGTAGAGGTGATAGCTTCCCCGCAGCAGCGAGGACGCGGCGAAGACCCATGGCCAACTGATGCGCAGCTGTCTCAGACGGGTGCTTAGCCAGGCTACGACCACCAGTTCCTCCGCGAAACCGTTTGCCCAAGAGTTCACCACTAGAAGCGGCAAACGCCACCATGTGTCGTCCAGACCACTGGGAACGACCTGCTTGGAGAGCCCAAGGTGCACGGCGGCGAAATAGAAGGCCAGGCCAGGAAGGCCAATGACCGCAGCCAGGCCCGCACCGTGGAGCCAATCGCCTGTTTTTAGACGCCAGGTGCGCACCAGTGCGGGAGTAGGCAGGTGCCGTATGAGCAGAAACATTGCCAGCCCGCCCCAGGCGAAGAGTGCCCCGCTGGAAAGCAGCTGCAGAATCGGATCCAACCACGGTAGTTCCGATTGTGTGCGGTTCAGGGTAGTCGACTGCTCGTTGAGCGCCTCCGGGCTGACCACCGCCTCGACAAGACGCGCGATAGCCCGCAGTCCGCTCGTGCCGAAGGTGACAACGAGTAAAAGCAGGATTTCCCAGCGCAGCGCGGTGCGATTGTCGCTTGTACTAGTGCTCATGACTGTGACCGTGGCTGTGGCTGTGACCGTGTTCGTGACTGTGGCGGTTGTCCGGCTTCGCGCGAAAATCCAATGCCTCGATATCGCCCGGAACCGCAACGCTGAGATTGTCGACGGGGAGCTGTGAGGTGGCGTCCATAATAAAGGCCGCCAGCGAGAGCAATGTCTCCGCGCTGACCCGATTGCCCACCGCACCCAGCATGAGGGCGATGGGCCAACGACCAGGGACGCGCTCCGGGGAGACTAGCGGCACGGTGACACTGGCCCAGCCCGTGAGGTTCCACAAAGTGCCCCAGGGAGTCCAGGCGGTCTGCGCCCAAAAGTTATCGACTGGTGTGAACTGCGAAAATGCACCGGGTGTTGGTGGCGCGCACGCGAGGGTCGGGGTCGCGACGATATCGAACTCGGGCCATACCCGCTGTGGGTCGAGGCCGATGATCTGTTCTTCTAATTGTTGACGCCGCCATGCCGGTACCTGCCGACCCTCCTCGCGCAGCCACGCGGTGATCGGCGATAGTTTGCCGGGAAGATCCGCACAGCGGGAGGCGATGAGCTCGCGGAAAAGCTGGAAGGTAGCCGGCGGGTAGGGAGCGGGCGCCTGCGTGACGGATTCGACAAGCGGATGGGTGGTGGCTAGGGCAGTGGCTGCGGCGGTGGCTGCGGCAATGTCGGGGGAGACGCGACTGCGAGTGTGGAAAGGCTGGTTCGTGTAGCCGATACGCAGCGGCGAAGAACGGTACAGCGTGCTGTTGTCGGGCGCGGGGAGGCCATAGGCACGGGCGGTAGTCGGGAGATCCGCGGCGATAAAACCTTGAGCTACCGGCGAAAAAGTGCCGAATTGGTGATTGTGGGCGGGCTTGAGCGCCGCCAGGCCACAGCATGCCGCGGGGATGCGGATGGAGCCACCACCATCGGTGGCATGGGCGATGTTCACCAATCCACGGGCGACAACCACCGCTGCGCCGCCGGAGGAGCCGCCGACCATCATGCCCGGATGCAGCGGATTTACCGGCTCGGGCATCCCAATCGGCTCGGTGTAAGCGGTGGTGCCAAACTCGGCAGAAGCAGAGGCGCCAACCAGCGTTGCCCCGGCAGCCAGTAGCCTGTGTGCGGTCGTATCGTGATAGTCCGCGACAAAGCTATGGTGCACCGACCCCATCGTCGTGACTTCACCTGCGACTTGCTGCAGATCCTTGATTAGTACTTCCTCGCCGCTTAGAGGAAGGCCGGGGTGGCCACGCAGAAAGTCATAGCCGTGCGGGTTGTCGTAGACACGGGTGACGCCCAGTTGGGCGTTGTTAAGACCCGTGTCGCGCCGGGCACGGGCGAGGCGGGTGGCAAAAGTGCTAGTGCCACCTTGCTCGCTGAGGATGTCGGAGGTGCAGTTCATTGATTCCCAAGGATATACCCCGCGGAAGAAGCGGCCAGGCACAACGCGATTACACCCTCGCCGAGGCTGCGGGGGTCTCCATTAGACTGCGTTGCATGAGTGATTCTTCCGCACGCGTTGCCTTTTTAGGGCCTGAGGGCACCTTCACGGAGCAGGCACTGAAGCAGTTCAAAGAGCTCGGTGCGCTGCCGGAGGAGGCCACTGAAATTCCGGTCGTCTCGCCACGGGCGGCGCTGGACATGGTGCGTGACGGAGAGGCCGATTTCGCGTGCGTGGCGTTGGAAAGCTCGGTTGACGGTCCGGTGTCGCAGACGGAAGACGCACTGACCTACGGCACACCCCTGCAGATCTACCGCGAGGTTTTGGTTCCGGTCGTGTTTTCCATCCTGGTACAACCTGGTACTGAGCTGCGAGATATTAAGACTCTGACCACCCACCCCGTCGCCGAAGCACAGGTGCGCAATTGGGTAGCCGAGAATCTGCCGGACGTCGACTTTGTCCCCGCCGCCAGCAACGGAGCGGCTGCTGCTGCAGTCAAGGCCGGGCGGGCTGATGCCGCCGCCGCCCCGGCCCGTGCTGGCGAGATTCATGGTCTAGATGCACTGGCGGAGGGTGTGGCGGATGTCGCGGGTGCACAGACCCGATTCATTCTGGTCGGAAAACCCAGCAAACCTACCGCGCGCACGGGGAACGACCGTAGCGGCATGATCCTCTGGCTGCCGAATGTGCCCTCCAGCTTGCTGGACGCTATTGCGGAATTGTCCACCCGACAGGTGGATATGGCCCGCATCGGCTCGCGACCCCGCCGCACCGGGGCCAGGGGAGAAGGGGCGGCTAATGGAAACTATGTCTTCCATATCGGCGTCGTCGGCCATATCGAGGACGACGCAGTCGCCGAAGCTCTGGCTGGCCTGTACCGCCGCGCTGAGGAGGTGCGTTTCCTGGGCAGCTGGCCCTCAGCCGAGCCGTTGCCAGAGGCTGCAACGCATTCCAGCTATCCGCTGCGCCGTCATGCGGGCAGTGCCCCGCCGAACTACGCTGAATCCAGTAGGTGGATCGAGGAACTTAAACGCGGCGGAAAGGGCACCTAGCCAATGGCGCAGGCACAATCGACACGGCTTTTCCTGGTTAGGCACGGCCAGACAACCTCCAATGCCATTCATGCTTTGGACACTGCACTGCCGGGCGCCAGCCTCACCGACCTGGGATGGCAGCAAGCTGCCGAGGCAGGTCGATGGCTCAACGAACGTACTGGGCGCTTAAAGATCGCCTCCTCCTTTGCCGCGCGTGCACAGCAGACCGCCGTGGGCGTGGCCGGTGCTTTCAGCGGTGAGCTCGTGCCCGCGGAGTTCTCACATGGTGAGGCATTGGATGACGCCACAGCCCTCGACAAGGCCGCGGATCCTATTAAGGCTTCACTCCAGCGCCTACCACGGGTATCGGAGATTCCTGCCGGACGATACGAGATGAAAAACGACGAGGACTCCCACGAGGCCTATCACTCCATCCTGGGGACGTGGATGCTCGGTCGGGTGGATAAAGTAGTCCCGGACGGACTTTCCGGCGCAGAAGTGCTGCGCGAATATCTTGCGACACTGCTGCGGGCGCTCGCCGACAACCACACGGCAGCGAACCCCAGCGATATTGCTCTGGTCAGCCACGGTGCCGTGATTCGCCTGGTCGCCCGCTTCCTGGGCGGGGTGGATCCGGAATGGGCCTTCATGCACTATCTGGCCAATGGCAATGTCATCACCCTCCGCGTACCAGACAACATTGCCGAGTTGGCTGATGTGGCAGAAGGGCGGCCTGGGGCGTCACAAAATAAGGGCGACCAACAAGACAGCGCGGCAGTAAACAGTGCTGCAGTAAATAGTGCGTCGCAGGCCGGAGTGCTCGACAGTCTGGAAGGAACCTTCGAGATCCTGGGGTGGGGCGAAGCCACCCTTTAGGGCAGGGGCGGGTGCCGCTAACCCCAACCGAGTTCGTGCAGGCGATCGTCGTCGATGCCGAAATGATGGCCAAGCTCGTGAATGACGGTGATGGCGACCTGCTCGATAAGCTCTTCCTCGCTATCGCAGATGTCCTCTAGAGCATGACGATAGATCGTGATTTTGTCCGGCAAGGCGGAGGTGTACTCGGAGGTGCGCTCAGTAAGCGCGATGCCCTCATAAAGCCCCAGAATATGCGGGCTTTCGGGGTTATAGTCCTCCGTGACGATGGCGACATTGCTGACGTTATCCAGCAGCTCGCGCGGGATGCGCCTTAAACCCAAGTCAACGAGGTCTTCGAAGCGCTCCGGAGAAACGTCAATGGCCATTGGCTTTAGGAACCCTAGGGCGCTGGGGTCGGGTTCGCGCTGGGGGCAGCGCTCGGCTTCGTCTCCTCGCCCGGCTTCGCATCCTGGCGCAGCGGATTCCGCTTCGGCGGGGTGGCCGGAGCCTTGCCGTCGATGGTGAACTTATTGCGCACGTCGCCATTGAGAGCCGCGAAGCCGCCACCAGGGCGACCAAAGGTAAGCGCACAATTCACGGTGCGGGAACCGGCATCCCAGGACTGGCGCTGGAGCGTATTCCAGAACGGTGTGAGCGTGGAGTTGTACAGCGCATCGTCGCCACCGAGGTAGTCCTGCGCGGCCTTGGTGCAGACCTTATTCAGGAACTCATTCTGCTTCTTCAGGTCCGGCCATGCGCCGGGGAACTGTGTACCTAGGTTGACCACGGAGGTTACCTGCCAGGCGTGGTTTTCCGTACATGGCACTTCATTGGTCAGCTGGCCATCGACCCGCACACAGCGATCCTTCTCGAAGTAGCGTGCCTGATCCTGCTTCGCCGCAAAACCCGTGGTCTCTGTAGTGCGCCCGGTCGAATCGGGCACCATCACACCGCATAGCATCGTGCGGTCGCCGTCATTCCAGGCGGACTGTGGCGGCAAGATGGGGGAGATTGAGTAGCGTCCCTCTGGATCGAGCTTTCCCTTGAGGTACTGCATCGTGGGGCCGGAGCAGAGCTCATTGGTTAGTTCTTCTTGACGCTTCAAGTCCGGCTGCTTCGCGTTCGGGCCAAACTCGCTTGTGGGGTATTGGCTGAGATCTTCGCGAGAGCTGACCTCGAAGCGGTGGGGCTGCTCGCAGTTGACGGTGGAGAACTCGGTGTTTACGCCGTTCGCGCCGGGCTTCCAATTCACACAATCGCCGTGGCTGGCCTGGGTGAAGGTGGTGTTGTCGACATGCTGGCCCTGCTTCTCATCAGTAATGGGAACCAAAGGTGAGCTACCCTCGGGCGCGACCAAGGCGAACGCAGCTGCGCTGACACCTCCGCAGAGGGCGGCGAACAGTGCGACAGTGATGCTGCGGGCTCTGCGTTGATTCTTCGCTTCGCTGGTGGTCATGAAAGGCTCGCTCTAATCCGACTCGGGTTCGACTGCTACTTGAGGCTAGGTACTTCGAGGCTAGTCTAGTAGGGGTTGTGCCTCAGGGGGAACTAGGCGGACAAGTGCGGAGCCGAACCGGCTAAGCTAAACACCATGATTGATCTGAAGCTTCTGCGCGATAACCCCGATGTAGTCCGAGAATCCCAGCGCACTCGCGGGGAGGACCCAGCACTGGTTGACCAGCTGCTGGAAGCCGATGCACAGCGCCGCGAGGCTATCAGTGCCGCCGATGCTGCCCGCGCGGAGCAAAAGGCTTTCTCCAAGGAGATGGGGCAGAAGATGCGCTCTGCCTCTGACGAGGAAAAGCAGGCTCTGCGTGAGGAGGGCAAGAAGAAGGCCGACTCCGTCAAGAAGTTGGAGGAGGAGCAGACGAAGACTGAGCAGGCCGTCAACGACCTGCAGATGAAGATTTCCAACATTGTGGAAGACGGCGCGCCAGCGGGCGGCGAGGACGACTTTGTCACCCTCGATGTGGTGGGTGAGCCGCCACAGTTCGACTTCGAGCCAAAGGATCACCTGGAGCTTGGCGAGTCTCTGGGGCTGATCGACATGAAGCGTGGCACCAAAGTTTCTGGCGCTCGCTTCTACTTCCTCACCGGCGACGGTGCTCTTTTGCAGCTGGGCATGCTGCAATTGGCTGCCCAGAAGGCTGTGGAGCATGGTTTTAAGCTGATGATCCCACCGGTGCTGGTGCGCCCGGAGGTTATGTCCGGTACCGGTTTCCTGGGTGCGCACGCCGATGAGATTTATCGTCTGGAAGAGGACGATATGTACCTGGTTGGCACCTCTGAGGTGGCGCTGGCCGGCTATCACTCCGAGGAGATCATTAACCTGTCCGACGGTCCGCTGCGTTACGCCGGTTGGTCTTCCTGCTTCCGTCGCGAGGCTGGTTCCTATGGCAAGGACACCCGCGGCATTATCCGCGTGCACCAGTTCGACAAGGTCGAAATGTTCGTTTATTGCAAGCCGGAGGAGGCCACCGAAATCCACCAGCAATTGCTGGCCATGGAACGCGAAATGCTGGCTGCCATCGAGGTGCCCTACCGCGTGATCGACGTCGCCGGTGGCGACCTAGGTTCCTCGGCTGCCCGCAAGTTCGACACGGAGGCTTGGGTTCCCACCCAACAGACCTATCGCGAGCTGACCAGTACCTCCAACTGCACCACTTTCCAGGCGCGCCGTCTAAAGACCCGCTACCGCGATGCCGACGGCAAGGCGCAAACCGCCGCCACCCTGAACGGCACCCTGGCTACAACCCGCTGGCTGGTGGCTATTTTGGAGAACCACCAGCAGGCCGATGGCTCCGTGGTGGTGCCGAAGGCTCTGCGTCCTTTCGTTGGTAAAGATATTCTGAAGCCTAAAGAATCCGGCGCCTAAAGCGCTTTAGACTTCCAGGAGAGGTAACCGCCACCCATGTCGTTGCTCGATAGCTTCAGCTTTCCCGATGGCTACCAGCCAGTAACCACCGGCCACAAAGAGGCCAAGGAATTCCCCTATGGTTTCCCGACCATCGGTATTGCCAAGCTGTGGTTCCGCTACATGCAAAACTTGGATTGCGCGGTCTACGGTGCGGAGAATATTCCCGCCGATGGCCCCGCCATGATCGCCGTGAATCACACGGGCTATTGGGACTTCACCTACGGTGGCGTTCCGGCACATGTACGCGGTGGCCGCCTGGTGCGCTTCATGGCGAAGAAGGAGATCTTCGACGTCAAGGGTGTGGGAATGCTGATGAGCTCTTATCACCACATTCCAGTGGATCGTGCCGATGGACAAGGCTCAGTCGACCAGGCCATTAAGCAGCTGCGCGCCGGTGATTTGGTGGGTATCTTCCCGGAGGCCACTATTTCTCGTTCCTTCGAGGTCAAGGAGTTCCGCCAGGGTGCAGCCCGCATTGCCCATGCAGCTGACGTGCCCCTGATCCCGTTGACGATCTGGGGTTCACAGCGCGTGTGGACGAAGGAGCGTAAGCCGATCTGGAAGCCCAAGAAAACTGAGCTGGTGATTACCGTCGGTAAGCCGATCGAAGTCACCGATGATGCGGAGGCTACCACGGCGCTTCTGCACCAGACCATGGTCGAGCAGTTGGACTTTACCCGTGACCGCTGGGAGGAGCGCTTCGGCCCCATGCCCAAGGGCGAGTTCTGGGTGCCCGCGGTCCTGGGTGGCAGTGCCCCTACCTTGGAAGACGCCACTGTTCAGGATCGCGCAGACGCTGCCGCCCGCAAGGAAAAGCGCGCCCAGGAGAAGGCCGAAGCTGAACGCCGGGCAGCGTCCGAGGCACGCGAGCGTGACGAGGCCACTGGCGTTAACAAGGTTTTGGTTCCTCTGCGTCAGCGCCTTAAGCGTCTACGCAAAAAATAGGACGGAGAAATGCAGGAATCCCCGTTGCTGGTTGTCAGCGACGTTGACGGCACTCTACTAAACAGCAGGGAGCGAGTCTCGCAGCGCATGCGTCGCGCAGTGAACTCGATGCTGCACCAGGGCACCGTGTTTACCCTTGCGACCGGCCGACCGCCACGCTGGCTCATGCCCGTCTTCGAGCAGCTGCCTGTCCGTCCCGTCTGCGCCTGTGCCAATGGCGCCATTATTTATGACGCCAACCGGGATCAGATACTGCACGCCGCAACCCTCAAGCCCGCCCTGGTGAGGGCACTTATTGATCAGCTCGCCGAGGCTGTTCCCGGCGTGGGGTTCGCCGTCGAGCGGGCCGGTACCAGCGCTTTTGACCGCGCCGACGAGCTCTTTTCCGTCTCTCCCGGCTATGACCATGCCTGGGACTCCACCGAGCACGCCGTACAGAATATTGACGAACTCGCGGCCACCCCGGTGGTGAAGCTGCTGGTGCGCGACCCCCGCCGTACCTCTGCCGAACTCTACGCCGCGGTGAGTCCTTTTATTGACGCCACCCAAGCGAAAGCGACATACAGCTATGAAGGTGGGCTGGTCGAGGTCGCGGCGGCGGGGATCTCCAAGCGCTCCGCGTTGGAGTGGATAGCGGAACAGATCGGGGTGGAAGCCTCTCAGGCCATCGCTTTTGGGGACATGCCGAACGACACAGAAATGCTCTCATGGGCCGGCCACGGGGTGGCCATGGGCAATGCCGAGGAGTCCTTGAAGGGCATCGCCGATGAAGTCACCCTGACCAATGATGAGGACGGTGTAGCCGCCGTACTTGAGCGGTGGTTCTAGTCCCATGTCGAAGCTGAGCGAAAACGTCCGTCGGAAAGTTTCCGAACTGCAGGTACATCACGAGGGGCTGAAAAAGCGCAGCTATGGTTTCCTAGTTCGTCCGCTGACCCTCCTGGCGGGCTGGCTATTTGTGGTCGTCGGCATCCTCATCATCCCTACGCCCGGGCCGGGGTGGTTCCTACTTTTCTTCGGCATCGGGGTGCTCTCCTTCGAACTGGCCTGGCCTAACCGGCTGCTGGACTATGGACTGCGGAAATACGACAGCGCTGAGGAGTATTGGAAGCGCCAAGGCAAGGGTATGAAAGCCCTGATCCTAGTGATCTTCTTGCTGGGCTGTGCCGTGGTGTTCACGGGCATCTTCTGGATCATGTGGAACACCGGAATGCTTAGCTTGGCGGAACCCTGGTTGGCGGACTGGGTGAATACGCTTCCCGACTGGGTCGGGTTTAAAAACCGCTAGCTTGAGGCCATTAGCCGGGCGGCACACCGAGGTGGCGTCGTGCCCAAACAACCACGAGTGAGCGCGGTACCCTGGCAGACATGACTGAGCAGACACACAGCGGACAGAACTACGACCTCATCGTTGTCGGCAGCGGCTTCTTCGGCCTCACCGTGGCCGAGTGCGCGGCAACCCAGGCCGGCAAGAACGTGCTGGTGGTGGAGAAGCGAGCCCACATCGGCGGCAATGCATACTCCGAGGCCGAGCCGGAAACGGGCATCGAGGTCCACAAGTACGGTGCGCACCTGTTCCACACCTCCAACAAGCGCGTGTGGGATTACGTCAATCAATTCACCGATTTCACCGACTATCAGCACCGCGTGTTTGCCATGCACAAGGGCACGGCCTACCAGTTCCCGATGGGGCTGGGTCTAATCAACCAGTTCTTCGGCAAGTACTACAGCCCGGATGAGGCACGCCAGCTGATTAAGGACCAGACCGACGGGCTGGATCCAGCAGAGGCGAAGAACCTGGAGGAAAAGGGAATTTCCCTGATCGGTCGCCCGCTGTACGAGGCTTTTGTGCGCGACTACACCGCCAAGCAGTGGCAGACCGACCCGAAGGACCTGCCCGCTTCCAACATCTCCCGCCTGCCGGTGCGCTACACCTTCAACAACCGCTACTTCAACGACACCTACGAGGGCCTGCCGGTGGAAGGCTACACCGCGTGGCTGGAGAACATGGCAGCCGACGAGAAGATCGAGGTGCGCCTGGATACCGACTGGTTCGAGATCCGCGATGAGATCCGCGCAGCCAACCCGGACGCGCCCGTGGTGTACACCGGCCCGCTGGACCGCTACTTCGACTACGCCGAAGGCCACCTGGGCTGGCGCACCCTCGACTTCGAGACCGAGGTGCTGAACACCGGTGATTTCCAGGGCACCCCGGTGATGAACTACAACGATGCCGAGTTCCCCTACACCCGCATCCACGAGTTCCGCCACTTCCACCCGGAGCGGGGCGACAAGTACCCGAATGACAAGACGGTCATCATGAAGGAGTTCTCCCGCTTCGCGGAGGAGGGCGACGAGCCGTACTACCCGATCAACACTCCGGAGGACCGCGAGAAGCTGGAGGCCTACCGCAAGCTGGCCGCTGAGGAAGCCGCACAGAACAAGGTGCTGTTCGGCGGCCGCCTGGGAACCTACCAGTACCTGGACATGCACATGGCCATCGGCGCTGCGCTGTCGATGTACGACAACAAGCTGGCGCCGTACTTCAACGATGGCCAGGCGATCGAGCAGGAGCGCGGGCACTAAGGCGATTAGTGAGGTAGGGGCCATAGGCGACAAGTGGGGCCGATTAGGCTCCTAGATTCAGCATGCCAATGCTGTTCACTACCATGTAGATTCCGACAATCGCGGCGACCCACAGTAACGTCACTTTTGCCTCGTATTCCATTCGAGGGGCAATACGTTCGAGTAGAGGAAGAACCTTTTCTTTGAATGCCAGTGCAAGGGCTACAAAAGTGAGTGCGGGAATAACCATGACTAGGCAGTAGATTCCCACGGTTGAGGCCTTAGCGACTGGCGATACGTCCCAGCTGCTGATAATGCCCATGGCGGCGATGTAAGGGAGCATCGTCGCAGCTTCAGTGAGCGACGCGCCGAGTCCGAGAGCGAGCATTCCGGACACACCGTTTCGGGGGTTCGGTACCTGTTTTGGCATTTCTCCCGGATTCGGCTTTCGCGGGGTGCGTGCAAAGACTCCGAAGCCGGCAAGGGCGACGCCGAGTATCAGAGTTATCCATGGGAAGAAGCTGGTCTGTGTGAATTGCTTGGGGAAGGTACTTAGACCCGAGAAGCCGAGCAGTATGGCTATGCCCAAGAGGAAGTAAACGGCTGCGACTGTAGATAGATAGACCGTCAGGGCGGGGGTTTTCACCGTGCGCCATCGAATGATGAGTGCGAGGGGAATCACGAGCGTGCCGATGCTCAGACTGTCGAGTAGTGCCAATCCAAAGACTGCAATGACTGATCCCATTGGTACTCCAATGTGTCGTACGATTGTATGGTGCTCGTACGAGTGTATGACAGGCTAGGCTGGTGTGCAATCATGGAAAATGTTTCGTTGGATCATCAGTTCTCAGAATCATCAGCTCTTATCGCGGATGCGACCATAAGAATCATTGCTTCCAGAGGTCTCGATGCGGTAAGCGTGCGCGAAGTCGCTAAAGAGTCCGGATTTGCCCCGGGATCTGTGCAATACCACGCTCCCAACAAGGAAATTCTGCTTGCTCACGCGTTCATTCGCTCCTTTCAACGGCAAACCGCTCGTCTGAAAGAAGTATCAGTGCCAGACGACAGGTTGGAGGCGCATGTAGTGAGGTTTGCTGAGCTTCTCCCTCTCGGGGGCGAACGGTCCGAAGACGCCGCGATGTGGGTTACGTATGGCTCGGCATCGGCCACACGTGATTGGATGGCCGACCTCTACGATCAAGTTCTCCGCTATTTTCAAGGAGCTGTCACAAAGGTACTTGATGGCATGGATCACGCTGCTCTTAGAGGGCGATTGATCACAGCACTCGTCAACGGTTTAACTCTTGATAATCTGCGGGCCCCCGTAACGGACGCAGATCGCATTGTCGGAGACCTTCGTGAGGGTTTGCGCCTAATCGTCGGTGACTAGACCTGTTGGCTCGAACGATGGCACCGTACTTTGCTGCACTAATATTGCACGAGTGCCGCGTGAGAAAACCCAAACAAAGGAAAGCCAGCAAGAGCCATCGCCGCGGCGAGTGAGCAAGTTCCTCACCCTGCCAGTGGCACCGGTCCTCCTGGTTCTCATCGGCTCGATCGGCACCCAAACCGCGGCGGTACTGGTCACAGACATGCTTTCTACGGTCGGTGCGCCGGGCGTATCGGGCCTGCGTATGACCGCCGCCGCAGTCATCATGGTGGTCATCTTCCGCCCGAAGCTGTCTGGCATGACGCGCACCCGCGCCCTCAACATCGTGGTCTACGGCATCGCCATTGGCATGATGAACATGATGGTGTACGCAGCCATCGCCCGCCTGCCCCAGGGCGTTGCGGTGACCATTGACTTCCTTGGCCCCTGCGTCGTGTCTTTTCTGGGGCTGACCATGTGGCGCTCCCGTATGTGGGCCATCGCTGCGTTTGTTGGCGTTGCTCTGATCGCGCAACCCTCCAATGACCTGGACATCATCGGTATTGGATTCGGCGCTGTCGGTGCGGTTTTCTTCGGCGCCTACACGCTGTTTGCTGCCCGCGTTGGCAAAACCGAGGGTGGTGGCATGCCGGATCTGGCGCTGTCTGTGGTCGTCGCTGCACTCGTGCTCGCACCGTTCTCTGTCCCGGCGGTGCCGCATGTTGACGGCTCGATGTGGGGCATCATTGTCATCTCTGGTTTCATCGGCGCCGTTGTTCCCTATGTAGTGGATACGATCGCTGCTGGAATTGTCTCGGCGGCGGTTGTCGGCACGCTCTTCGCGCTGGATCCTGTGATCGGAGCAATCCTGGGCTGGGCTTTTTCCGGAGACCAGCTCACTTGGTCCATGGTGATGGGCATCGTCCTGATCGCGACAGCCGGCGCGGTTATTACCTGGCGCGGAGCCCAGGAATCTCAGGATCTGACGCCGCCCCTTTATGCACAGAACTGAAACAAAGTCATTCTGCCTCCGCAGGATCTGTTCACAGCTTCACCAATGTGAAACAGTGCAGGCTTCTTGCGGCGAGTTCTGTCATTCTTGCACTGAATGAGAAGAGAAGCATAACACCTAGCTTCCCACCTAACATCCCACAGTGTTATGTTAGGTGTGAAGATGAGTGGGAAGTTGATTTAGGTGGAGCCACCATGGACGAAGGTTCTTTGAAGGAAATCGTCGCGAATCTACGTCTGGTAGGTTCAGACACTCAAGCTGTTGAGGTTAAGGGCAACGTCGGCAAGAGCATTCGTGAAACTCTGAGTGCCTTTGCTAATGCTGGTGGCGGTCTCATCATTGTCGGGCTTGACGAAAATGCTGGATTTGTTCCAGTAGACAAATTCGATGCTCTCAAAGCGCAGGATGCGCTAGAGACGCGCTGCAGGCAAGTGACGCCACCAGTGCGACCGCAAATATCGGTGCTTCCTTTTGAAGGAGGCCGTATCGTCGCGGCGGAACTGGAGGAATTCAGCCCCTTCGACAAACCTTGCTACGTAACGGATCAAGGCCGATACGGAGGAAGCTACATTCGTACGGGGGAGGGGGATACCAAGCTTTCAAATTACGAAATCGACAAGCTTCTCGAAGAGCATACCCAGCAAAAATGGGACGAAAGGCCAGTTCCCGAGGCCACTGTAGAGGATCTAGATCCAGAGGTGCTCGGAGAATATCTGCAGGTGCAGCAGCGGCAGCGCCCCAAGACTTTCAAAGAAGGTCGTGAAGTAGCGCTAAGAAGGCTCAGAATCACCAAGGATGGGAGTGCGACCTTGGCTGCCTTGTTGGTCATGGGGGACTACCCTCAAGAGTTCTTCCCACGCTTGACTGTTACATTTGCGCTCTTTCCAGGGGCAAGTACAGGTAGCGTAACCACTGGTTTGAGGCTTCTCGACAGTGCAAGGCTGACGGGGACTATCCCCGAACTTGTTGACGCCGGTGTCGATATAGTCAAGCGGAATATGCGCACTGGGGCCATGATTAGTGAAAAGTTTCGGACCGATCTTCCTGACTATCCGCCAATTGCCGTACGTGAGGCTTTAGTGAACGCGCTGATGCACCGAGATTACTCGCCATCAGCTCAAGGGAGTCAGGTGCAGATCAATATGTTTATAGATCGGCTAGAGATTACAAGTCCAGGCGGCCTATATGGTGGTGTAACGGTTCGTCATTTGGGGGAACCCGGGGTTAGCTCCACTCGTAATCAACGGATTTCAAGTTTCTTGGAGGAAGTGTCCCTGCCGGGTGAAGGGAATCAGGCGGGGCACGTGGCGGAAAATCGTGGTACGGGTATCGCAACGATTAATCAGTCCTTGGAAGACGCTCTTATGCCAAAACCTGAGTACATTAATCGGCTTGGTAGTTTCACAATAATATTCCACCGTCGGCGGGTTGCTACCCAGGAGAGGTATACAACGGCGCGGGACCATGTTTTGGCAATTCTAAAAGAAGGGTCCTCTTCTTCGACTAGCGAAATTGTAGGGAAAACCCAGTTGAGCCGGACAGCTGTTCAAAAAGCAGTCAATGCTCTGATTGGTGAAGGTTTGGTAGAGCGCACGGAACCTGCGCGGAGCCCGAAGCAGTGTTATCGAATGCTCGAAGATCGGAAGAACCCTGGTAGATAGTGGAAAAGAGTGGAAAACTGCAGCTAGATGAGGGTGCAGCGACAGCATAACACCTAGCTTCCCGCTTAACATCCCACAGTGTTATGTTAGGTGTGAAGTTATCAGCTGCTAAGCGTGCGCTCCTCGGCTAAGAGTCCAACTTGGGCTGAACTGGGGCTGTGTCGCGCAAGCCCTTGCGCCCGGCTTTCATGGATAATCGGATATATTCCAATGTCTTTAATTCCTATGCGGAGGTCTGTGTTCAGCGTATGAACGCTCAGCCAGTGAAAGCCCAGTCCGATTCTCAGTTCGACGCCACCCGCTTGGCGCGCATCCTGCTGCCGAAGCGTGGCGAGCCCCGCAATGTGCGCTCGCTGTACATCGTGGAGAACGAGGCCACCACCCCTGGCCGCGTCAACGCCGTTTCCCGTACCGAGGCGATTCTTCCCGCAGGCAGTGAGATTTCTTTCGAGACCTACTTCAATGCCTTCCCCGCCTCCTACTGGCGCCGCTGGTCCCAGCTGGACGAGGTCAAGCTTCGTATCGAGATCACCGGTGAGGCACGCGTAGACCTGTACCGCTCCAAGTACGACGGCTCCCGCATTGGTATCGAGGGAGCCCAGATCGAAACCGACGAGAACGGCCACGGTATCGCCGAGTTCACCATCTCCCTGGCCCCGTTCGAAGATGGCGGCTGGATCTGGTTCGACCTGACCTGTGAGAAGGAAACCCGCCTGCACTCAGCAGGTTGGTTTGCCACCGTCGAGGCCGGCGAGCAGACCTTCGAGGGCGAAACGCTGCCGGTCACCGAGCCAAGCGTCACCATCGGCATCCCGACCTTCAACCGTCCGACGGACGCTGTGGCTGCGCTGCACGCGCTGGCTTCCGACCCGGAGGTTGACGGTCGCATCGAGGCCATCATCATGCCCGACCAGGGCGACAAGCACCCCGCCGACGAGCCGGACTTCGACGAGGTTGCAGAGCACTTCGGCGACCGTCTGCGCATTGTCAGCCAGGGCAACCTCGGCGGCTCCGGTGGCTACTCCCGCATCATGTACGAGGCTCGCCACCCCGAGCGCGGCACCACCAGCCCGTACATCCTGTACATGGACGACGACATCGCCATCGAGCCCGATAGCGTATTGCGTGCCCTGGCGGCCGCTCGCTACGCGAAGTCTCCGATGCTGATCGGCGGCCAGATGCTGGACCTCCAGGAGCGCAGCTACCTGCACAGCATGGGCGAGGTCGTCCACCGCGACGTATTTATGTGGGGTGCCGCACCGCACACCCACTACACTCACGATTTTTACCGCCACCCGCTCCGCGACCTGGGCGATGGCACTGCCCACAATGCGGCAGGTCAGCCCATCGCGCCTGTGGCCCGGGACGTGATCAACAAGGGCTACGGCACCCCAAACAACGCGGAGAACTCCAAGGATCTGCACCGCCGCATCGACGTTGATTACAACGGCTGGTGGATGTGCCTGATCCCGCGCTTTGTCGCTGATCGTATTGGCCAGCCCCTGCCGCTCTTTATCAAGTGGGATGACGCCGAGTACGGCCTGCGCGCAAAGGACGCTGGCTTCCCCACGGCCTCCTGGCCGGGCATTGCAATTTGGCACATGGCCTGGGCAAACAAGGACGATGCTATCGACTGGCAGGCTTATTTCCACATCCGCAATCGCCTGATCGTGGCAGCTATGCAGCTGGAGGGCTCCCCGCGTGGCCTGCTGACTTCCCTGGCCAAGGCTGCAGCCAAGCACCTGCTGTGCCTGGAATACTCCACCGTCGCCCTGCATATTGAGGCGATGAAGGACTTCCTGGCCGGCCCGGATCAGCTTTTCGACATTCTGGATACCTCCCTGCCGCGCATCGCGAAGCTGCGCAAGAACTACTCCGACGCAGTCGTCGTTCCCTCCGCCACGGAGCTGCCCCCAGCAACGGGCGGCCCGGCGGACCTGACGCGCATTCCGCTGAGCAAGAAGGCGAAAATCGTCACGCTCGCCAAGGGGCTGTTGAACAACGCCAAGCCTGCCGATGCCCGTCACCACCACGCACCGCAGGTGAACCTCCCCCCTGTCGAGGCTCGTTGGTTCAGCCTTTCCCGCATCGACGGCGCGACCGTGACCACTGCTGATGGCAAGGGCGTGTTCTACCGCAAGCGTGACCGCGGTCAGATGTTGGCACTGGTCAAGGAGTTTGCGCGCCTGGAAAAGCAGGTTTATAACCGCTTTGACGAGCTACGCAATGCTTATCGTGCGGCCCACCCGCACCTGACCAGCCAAGAGGGCTGGGCGCAGATCTTCGAGCCCGAGCCCGCTGCCACCGAGCAAGCCTAAGCAGGCCCGACCAACCCAAACTCGAATAACCCAACCCCCGCGACAAAAGCTAAGGACATCGCAAAGACAATGAGCTCCACACGCGTAAGCGGCGACCCACTGGGCGAATCCGAACTCCTGGTTGCGCTGCAGAAGCAGCTGACTGATAAGCCGGGAGTTCTCCCAGTCGCCCGGGGGATGAGCCATTTCGGCGAGCACGCCCTCGGCTGGATGGGCACCGCTGCCCTGGGGTACAGCCTGGCCACTGTCCGAAACAAGCCCGCCGATGGCCCGGAACGCCGCGGCTGGCTGACCATGGGGGTCAGCGCCTTTATTGCCCATGCGGCAAGCGTGGTGCTCAAGCGCATCGTCCGCCGTCCACGCCCGCATGATCCGCGGATTAAGATCGGCGTCGGAACACCCTCGAAGTTGAGCTTCCCCTCGTCGCACGCGACCAGCTCCACCGCGGCCTTCGTGGCCTTCGCCCAGTCGGCGAACAACCGCACAGGGGTGCTACCTCTGGCTGGTATCCCAGCGATGGCGCTGTCCCGCATGGTGTTGGGCGTACACTATCCCTCTGACGTAGCTCTCGGAAGTTGCATCGGTGCTGCCACGGCCATTGCCGTGCGCAGGGTTGTCGATGGGGGACGTGGGGGCGTCACAAAGAAGAACAGTGAGGAGAAAAGCCAGTGAGCGAACAGCGTAGCGAAGGCCGACCAGAGCCGCTGATCGGCGCGGAGCCGCACACTTCCGGGCTGGAAGATCCGAACCAGGCGACCAGCACCGCCACCGACACGAAGAAGTTGCGCCCGCCGCGCAACCTGCCGGAGGCGATGATTAAAGCTCTGCGCCCGAAGCAGTGGGTGAAGAACGTCCTGGTGATCGCGGCTCCTGCAGCTGCCGGTGGCGACATGCTCTTCCACACCCGCGTTCTGCTGGATGTGCTGATCGCCTTTGTGGCCTTCTGCCTGGCGGCCAGCTCCATCTACCTGATCAACGATGCCCGCGACGTGGAGGCAGACCGCGCGCACCCGACCAAGCGCTTCCGCCCGATCGCGGCAGGCGTGCTGCCGGTGGGGTTGGCGTATGCGATGTCAGTGGTGCTGATCATCGCGGCGATTGGTGGCTCGCTGCTGGCATCGTCGGGTACGAACCTGGCGATCGTGGTGTCTGTGTATATTTCGCTGCAGCTGGGTTATTGCTTCGGCTGGAAGCATCAGCCGGTGATCGATATTGCGCTGGTGAGCTCCGGTTTTATGCTGCGTGCAATGGCTGGTGGCGTGGCAGCGGCGATTCTGCTGTCGCAGTGGTTCCTGCTGGTCGCGGCGTTTGGTTCCCTGTTCATGGCTGCGGGTAAGCGCTATGCGGAGCTGAAGCTTTCTCTGCGTTCGGGCGCGAAGATCCGTAAGTCGCTGGAGAGCTATACCCCGACCTACCTGCGCTTTGTGTGGACTTTGGCTGCGACCGCTGTGGTGCTGAGCTACGCGCTATGGGGCTTTGGCCTGGCACAGACGGTGGAGTCTGGCGTGGCGGCCGTGTGGTACCAGGTCTCGATGGTGCCGTTTACGATTGCGATTCTGCGCTACGCGGCTGATGTTGACCGCGGTGAGGGTGGCGCGCCGGATGAGATCGCTCTGGAGGATCGCACTTTGCAGCTGCTGGCACTGGCATGGCTGTTCTGCGTGGCGATGGCGGTGTACATCGTGCCGCTGTTCTAGGTACTTCTTTAGGTTTTTTGACGCCGACTTGTCCGCCGTGGGCAGTCGGCGTTTAACACATTTAGGGGTAAAACCCGGTGGCGTTCTGCGGCAGATGTGCTCTGTGTGACTCAGGAGCATGGGGGAGAAGGGGGAGAAAAAGAGATTCGGAAGATGTAGCGCTTTGGGGGCGGGAATCGATTATTACTTTGAGGGAGAACGTAAAGATTTGGTAACGTACACCCATCTTAGGTTTCGGGGTCGCCCTCTGGCCCCGTGATTTTTCGTTTCAAGACTGTTGTTTCGCGACTGTTTAGGACTACATGAACACGACTATGAAGACTAAGGGTCTGGGAGCCAAGCTCACCGCCTTCCTGGTTGCAGTTGCCACTGCGCTGGGTATGGCAGTGGTCACGGCTCCTTCGGCTGCAGCTGATAACCGTGGCTACCTGCGTCCGGGCTGCCACTGGAGCAAGCACAAGTATTACCTGCAGAACTGCTGGGTTTACTCCCCGGCAATGGGGCAGAAGATCCAGGTGCAGATCAAGCCTGCTTCCCGTGGTGGTAGCGCTGGCGTCTACATGCTGGACGGCCTGCGCGCACGCCAGGACTACAACGCATGGGTTTGGTCCGGTAATGCTGTAAAGAAGTTCGTCAACGACAACGTGACCCTGGTTATGCCGGTCGGTGGTCAGGCGCAGTTCTACACGGACTGGATGGGGCCGTACCGCGGTACTGGTGGCCCGAAGAAGCCGCGTTGGGAGACCTTCCTGACTCGCGAGCTGCCGGGCTACCTGCAGCGCAACTTCGGCGTGAGCCCGACCCGCAACTCCATTGTTGGTCTGTCCATGGGCGGTACCGCTGCGATGAACCTGGCGGCATGGCACCGTAATCAGTTCAAGCAGGCTACCTCCCTGTCTGGTTACCTGAACCCGACTTGGCCGGGTATGTACGCCGGAATCCAGTACGCAATGAATGATGCTGCTAAGGGTGCCAACATCTGGGACATGTGGGGCAGCCCGGTTGATCCGCGCCGTTTCCGCAATGACCCGACGGTTCAGGCTGGTCGTTTCAGCGGTATGCCGCTGTACCTGGCTGCTTCCGGTGGTGTGCCGTCTCGTGGCGAGAAGTTCCTGGAGAACCCGCGGGGCGTTGCAGCAGGCATCGGCTTGGAGTGGATGGCACGTACGTCCACTGCGAAGTTTGAGATGGCTGCCCGTGCAGTTGGCGCACGCCCGGTCGTGAGCTACCCAATGACCGGCCTGCACGCATGGCCTTACTGGGATGCGGAGCTGTCCAAGGCTCGCCCGCACATCCTGCGCGCACTGGGCGCATAGCCTGGAGTTGCCTACGGGCGCTATTTAAAGCCGCCGCCTGAGGTGCTGACCTTTAAGGTCAGATGCCTTTGGGGGTGGCTTTTTTGTATGCCTGGGTTTGTATGTATGGGTGGGGTGTTGAGTGGGGTAAAAGGGGGAATGTCGCTAGAACGGGAAAGTGCTACACCTGCAAAGTGTGCATGCGATTGGCTCAACGTGCTGACCTGCGGTTTTATGGTGGTGAAAATGATTGGCTGTAACAGATTCCCGTTTTAACGACATTCGGGTGCGGCGGATGCGTGGTGGCGTCAAAAGAAAGAATCACAAGAGCCACATAAGTAACAATGGCAACATGCTAGGCTAACCCTAAAGTAAAACTTTAAATGTTCCGCGTGTTGTCCATGTGAAAACGCTTTTGCTTGCCATAATTGCTCACGTGCTAGCAGCGAAACTGTGGGTGCCAGCTACAAATCAAAAAGTAGAACCCCCACAGATCGCGATAGACGAAAACGTGAATAGAGAATGGCCACAAAAGCGATCGGTGAAGTCGAAGCAGGAGGGGAACCTGCTCCGGCCGCACTCGCTGAAAACAGCACTTCAAACCTCACACGGCTAATCACGGCCAACACAGGCTAGAAGTAGCGCTGAAGCGCGCCCGACCTAGCCAGACCACAATTCAACACACTCAAAAGAAGCAACAGAAAGAATAAAGACTATGCGCCTTGCAGCGAACCTCTCCCGTCGCACTCGCTCCGCCAGCAGCAAGACCGGTAGCAAGAACAGCAGCATCCTCGGCCGTAAGAGCACGGCCCTCCTGGCTCTGCCGCTTTCCGTTGCACTGGCAATGCCACTGATGCCATCCGCTACTGCTCAGAGCCCGCTTGGCGGCTCGATGGGCCCGGGCTCCGGCACGAGCTACCTGGACCCGGACAGCATTCCGAAGCGTACGCCGCGCCAGGTCACCGAGCAGAACCTGCAGGGCCTGCCGGAAGGCGTCAGCGTGGATCGCGTCGAGTGGATCACTGAGCGCTGGGCCAATGTCTATATCAATTCCGCCGCAATGCCGGGCAAGCCGATCAAGGTACAGATTCTGCTGGCTCGCGACTGGTACTCCCAGCCAGACCGTAAGTTCCCGACCGTTTGGGCTCTGGACGGCCTGCGCGCCCGCGAGGACGAGTCCGGCTGGACCCTGTCCACCAACATCGCCTCCCAGTACGCCGACCGTAACGTCAACGTGGTCCTGCCCGTCGGTGGCGAGTCCTCCTTCTACACCGATTGGCAGAAGCCGGACAATGGCAAGCACTACAAGTGGGAGACCTTCCTGACCAAGGAGCTGCCCGCTGTGCTCCGCGAGGGGTGGCGCGCCAACGAAGACCGCGCGATCACTGGCCTTTCCATGGGCGGCACCGCCGCAATGAACCTGGCTGAGCGCTTCCCGAAGATGTGGAAGTTCGTAGGTTCCTTCTCTGGCTACCTGGACACGACCTCCTACGGCATGCCGGAAGCTATCGCCTACGCCACCAAGGACGGCAACGGCTACGACGCAAAGAAGATGTGGGGCGATTACGGCTCTCAGGACTGGATCGACCACGACCCGAAGCTGGGTGTGGACGCTCTAAAGGGCATGACCGTTTACGTCTCTGCGGGTAACGGCAACGCGGGTAAGTATGACAAGCCGGGCTCCATCCCCGGCCTGCCCGCCAACATGGCAGGCTTCGGCCTGGAGGCAATGTCCCGCATGACCACCGAGACTTTCGTGAAGCGTGCCAAGAAGGCCGGCATCAAGCCGATCACTGCTTTCCGCCCCTCGGGTACTCACGACTGGCCGTACTGGCAGTACGAGATGATTCAGGCATGGCCGCACATCGCGAACGCCCTGGGTATTCCGGAAGCTGACCGCGGTGCAAAGTGCCAGGTCGGCGGAGCTATCGCGGAGAACATTAAGAACGCTCCGAACATGGGTGCCTGCATCTCCAACGAGTACGACGCTAAGGACGGCGGCAAGGTACAGGACTTCCGCGGAGGCCGCGCCTACTGGTCCCCGAAGACCGGTGCCCACTTCGTATGGGGTCGCATCGGCGCCCGCTACGCTTCCATGAACGGCCCGGAGTCCTGGCTGGGCTACCCGACCTCCGAGGAACACGTCATCGCTGGTGGCCGCGGCCGCTTCACCTCCTTCGAAAACGGCGCGATCTACTGGACCGCAGAGACCGGCGCCTTCGCAGTACCGAAGGACTTCATCGACGAGTGGGGCAAGACCAAGTGGGAGAACGGCCCGCTGGGCTTCCCGATCGCAGACGTTGAGAAGGTCGGCGACAGCTACATGCAGAAGTTCCAGAACGGCGTCATCGTTCGCAACAAGGACAACAAGACCAACTACGTCCAGGGCAAGATCGCTGAGAAGTACCTGCAGCTGGGCGGCGTGACCTCCAAGCTGGGCAACCCGACCAGTGGCGAACTGGCCATCAAGGGCGGTCGCTTCACTCAGTTCGAGCACGGCAACATCTACTGGTCCCCGACCACCGGCGCGCACGTGATCTACTACGGAAACGTGTTCGACGAGTGGGGTAAGAACGGCTGGGAGCAGGGCAAGCTCGGCTACCCGACCAGCGACCACGAGGACATCCCGGCGGGCGGAACTCAGATCAAGTTCCAGCACGGCGAGATCCGCGAAGTTAACGGACGCGTTGAGGTGCGCTAACTGTGGGCGTCACAAAGATTAGGAAGACAACTGCAATCACCGGTGCTGCATGCGCGGCGCTGCTGTCGCTCGGCACTTTGACGGCCTGCGGTGGTGATGAGACGGTCGATAACTCAGCTGACTCGACGACGGTGCCTTCGGTGACGGAGTCCACCTCGGAGACTGCAAAGTCTGGAGAGTCTGATGAGTCGGACAAGTCAGACAAGTCTAAGGACGATGATTCTGACTCTTCGGACAGTAGCGACGCCCCGTCGTCCGCTGCTGAGGGCGGTGGCGCACCGGCACATGATGGCGCCGTTGACGAGGTAGATGAAATCCCGTCTGGCACGCAGCGCAGCGATAAAGACAAGGACTTCCTGAAGCGCTTGAAGGACGGCGGTGTCGACCTGGCAAAAGCTGATGATGCAGCAGACATCGGTGGCCTGGAGGACCAGGTTATTGCCGCTGGTCACGCGCACTGCACCGCGGAAGGTGGCGGCAAGGAGGATGTCTACACTCCGCTAGCTGCAGGCCAATTGCAGACTAATGGCGTGATCGACGGAGACCCGAAGAAGGCCGAAGACGCAATCCGCGAGGCTGCGAAATCAGCGTATTGTTAATGGTCACTTGTATCCCATTAACCGACTTGCCTTACAACTAGGAAGTTATGAAAAAGGTCTTAACGATCCTTGCTGCTCTGGTCGTCCTTGCGCTCATTGTCGTGGGCGTGGGGAATTGGCTGCTTACAAATGACGGCGCCGGCGGTCCTAAGCCGGGGAAGCCGACGCCGCCGCCTAGCTCGGAGGCGCAGAACCCGCCCGGTTGCGTGGATGTCGAAGTACTGGCTGCGCCGGGTACTTGGGAATCGTCGCCCAATGACGACCCGTTGGCGCCTCACTCACATCCGCGGTCGCTGCTGTTGAACGTCACCCGCCCGCTGGCTGATGAGTTCGACCCCAGCAAGGTGAAGGTATGGACTCTGCCTTACACTGCCCAGTTCCGCAATATGAATGCGCAGGGTGAGAAGAGCTATGACGATTCGCGCAATGAAGGCTTTGGCCGGATGAAGGAGGAGCTGCGCGCAACCCATAAGGCCTGCCCAGCAACGTCCTTTGTGCTTGTCGGCTTTAGCCAGGGTGCTGTGATCGCTGGTGATTTGGCGGGAGAAATCGGCAATGGGCGTGGCCCGGTTCCGGCCAATTCTGTTTTGGGTGTATCGCTGATCGCTGATGGTCGCCAGGAGCTCGACAAGGGCAACCTTGTCGGTGCGAAGGGGATTCGCGGGACGGGTGCGGAGATCGCACTGAACCCGGTAAGCGGTCTTATCCAGGGGATCGTCCCCGGGGCGACGATGCGCGGCCCGCGGCCGGATGGCTTTGGCGAACTCAACGATCGAGTGAACAACTACTGTGCCCCTGCCGATCTTATTTGTGACGCCCCAGCGAATCTGGGCAACGCTATCGTCCGAGCCAAGGATTTGGTGGCCGCCAACGCGGTGCACGCTGAGTATGCGACGAATGGAAAGGTCGTGGAGGGGCAGACCGTGCCGCAGCATATCGTGGGTTGGGCTCGCGGCCTGATTAACGAGCGGCTGGGGAAGTAGCTCGGCACCCGCGACTGTGGTGCCTTGGTCGCGTTAGCGCTTGCTGGCGTTTCGGTGCGGGGGCAACCGTGACACGGCAGTTCGAATTTGCAGAGTAACGATCCTGCCTGCCGGTACGATGTGTTTTACAAGTAAAACTAAATGCTTATTGCGTTAGAGCTATGCGACTAGCGAGAAACTAGTTAAAGCAAGCGGACAACAAGCGAACGACAAGCGGACAGCAAGTAGATAACAAGTAGAGGAGACCACGTGGATATCACTGCAGCAATGGGGCAGTTTTATGACGAGCAGGGCAACATCAACGTCCCTGATCAGATGACCCTTTCCGGCATGTGCGAGATGCTGTACACCATGGCGCAGATGGACGGTACAGCAGAAAACGTGTTGATCCGCTACTGGGACTTCTCCGAATCGCGCGAGGGGAAGGTGCATGAGATTACCCGTGCGCAGGTCAATACTCGTATCAAGGCCGTGTGCGTACGCCTGCAGCAGATTGCCAAGCCCGGCGACCGTGTGGCCATTTTGGCGAATAACTCCCCTGAGTACATGTACGCCTTCCTTGGCGCCATGTACGCCCGCATGGTGCCGGTTCCGCTCTACGATCCTAACGAGCCGGGTCACACCGGTCACCTGACAGCTGTGCTGGGTTCCTCTGAGCCGACCGTTGTACTGACGAACAAGCGCTCCGCCACGGCAGTGCGCAAGCACTTTGCCTCCATTCCCGCCACCGAACGCCCGCGCGTGCTGACGATTGACGCCCTGCCGGATGCACTGGCGGAAGACTGGGTCAACCCGATGGCCGCCATCATGGCGGATCCGTCACTGGCTCCAAAGTCCAGTGAAGAAGCCTTCTTGCAGTACACCTCCGGCTCCACCCGTACCCCGGCGGGCGTGGTGCTTACGCACAAGTCGATCGTCACCAATGTGTTGCAGATCTTTAAAGCCGTGAACCTGAAGTCCCCGCTGCGTCTGGTGACCTGGCTACCGTTACACCATGACATGGGCGTGATCCTGTCTGCGTTCGTCATCATCCTGGGGCTGCCCTTTGATCTGATGTCCCCACGCGACTTCATCCAAGATCCGGCCCGCTGGGTTCGTCAGCTTAACCGGAAAAGCGAGGACGAGAACGTCTACACCGTGGTTCCCAACTTCGCGTTGGAGCTGGCAGTGCGCTATGCCGACCCGGCAAAGGTCGCAGACTTGGGTGAAGTCGACCTGTCCACTATCGATGGCATCATCAATGGCTCGGAACCGGTGCACCACAGCTCCGTAAAGAAATTCCTGGATACCTTCGCCCCTTATGGGCTCAAGAGGGAAGCAATGCGCCCGTCCTATGGGCTGGCCGAGGCAACCCTGATCGTCACCACCCCACAGACCGATGAGCGTCCGCTGACGAAGTGGTTCAAGCGCGATGAGTTGTCCGCGGGCACGGTAGTGGAGGGCTCGGAGGACGACGCAGACAGCCTCTCCCTAGTTTCACTCGGCCAGGTGTGCGAACCGCAGGCAATCGCCATTGTGGATCCGGAGTCGGGCAAGGAACTTGCCGATGGCCAGGTGGGCGAGATCTGGGTACACGGCGACAACATGGCCGCGGGTTATCTGAACCGTCCTGAGGAGACCGAGGAGACTTTCCGCAACCACCTGCCTATGGCCAACCGGCTGGAGTCCGGTAGCCGTGCAGCCGATGTCCCGGAGGACAAGTGGATGCGCACTGGCGACCTGGCCGTCATTGTGGACGGGCACCTATTTATCACTGGTCGCCTGAAAGACCTCATCATCGTCGCTGGTCGTAACCACTACCCCCAGGACATCGAGGCCACCGCAGACGAGGCGACGGAGCAGACCGCCCCGGCCGTCATCGCCGCTTTTGCCGTGCAGGCCGGGGACGCTGGAACGGCGGGCGCAGGTGCCGACGGGGAATCCGTTGAGGGGCTAGTCATTATCGCCGAGCGCGACCCGGAGGCCGCTGAGGCGGACGACGCGGAGGCTATTGAGGCTATGCGCGCTGCCGTCACTGCCACCCACGGCGTGCAGCCCTCGGATGTACGCATCATCGCGCCGGGCGCTTTGCCGCGTTCCTCCGCCAACAAGATCGCCCGCCGCGTGGCAGCGAAGGCGTATCTGGAGGGCACGCTGGACGCTTAATCCATAAAGCGACTTCGGCGCGTTAAAATATGGCGCTACGTTAGGACTCACTCACGACCCACACTAAGCCTTATCGAAGGCATTAGGTACGAAAGGAATCGGCGACTTTCCATGGCAGACAACCAGCAGGACGCCCCCTCGGCGGACCAGCACTCTCGCCCCGCAACGATCCAACAGATGCGGGACTGGTTACGCACCTGGGTCGCGGATACCACTGGTCTGGACGCCACGGAGATCGCCGATGAGCGTTCAATGCAGGATTTCGGCTTATCCTCTCGCGATG
This sequence comes from Corynebacterium sp. TUM25020, assembly GCF_056388495.1. Classification (NCBI taxonomy): domain Bacteria; kingdom Bacillati; phylum Actinomycetota; class Actinomycetes; order Mycobacteriales; family Corynebacteriaceae; genus Corynebacterium; species Corynebacterium sp. TUM25020. Next base: position 46,220 of record NZ_JBWJFG010000002.1, read on the forward strand.
TCGTCGTCCTCTCCGGTGACCTTGAGCGCCTGCTCGGCACCCACCTAGACGCCACGATTGCCTACGAGTTCAACACCATCGCCGCACTGGCAGAGCACCTGATGAATGGTCGCGGTACTGGTGCGGTTGTGGGTAGCGACGCCGCAGGCTCCGTAACCGGTGCTTCCGCCGCAGGCGGGCCATTGCCACTTGGCCAGCGCGATATTGCCGTGGTTGGCATGGCTGGCCGCTACCCCGGCGCCGAGAATGCGGATGAGATGTGGGAGATGTTCTGCAACTACCGCTCCGGCGTGGGCGAACTGCCCGCCGGTCGCTGGTCGGAGTATTCCCGTGATCCGGAAATGACGCGCCGCATGGAGCAAGCACAGCTGACCGGTGGCTATATCGAAGATATTGCCTCCTTCGACGCGGAGTTCTTCGGCCTGTCTCCATTGGAGGCTGCGAATATGGATCCGCAGCAGCGCATGATCCTACAGCTGACGTGGGAGGCATTGGAGGATGCACATATCCCTGCCAACCAGCTGCGCGGTAAGCAGGTCGGCGTGTTCATGGGTAACACCAATAACGACTACGGCATGTTGATCTCCGCCGACCCGGCGGAGGCGCACCCTTATGCCCTGACGGGTAATTCCAGTTCCATCATCGCTAACCGCGTGTCCTATGCCTTCGATTTCCGGGGGCCTTCCGTGGCAATGGATACGGCCTGCTCGTCGTCGCTAGTAGCAATTCACCAGGCGGTGCGCTCCTTACGCGATGGTGAGTCTGATGTTGCTGTAGCGGGTGGCGTCAACCTCCTGTGCAGTCCCTTTGCAACGGTGGCGTTTTCCGAGCTTGGAGTGCTCAGCCCGACGGGTGGTATTCGTGCGTTCAGTGATGATGCGGACGGGATTGTGCGTTCCGACGGCGCTGGTGTGGTCGTACTGAAGCGACTGGAGGATGCGCGCCGCGATGGCGATGACGTGCTGGCTGTGATTAAGGGCTCGGCGGTGAACTCCGATGGACGTTCCAACGGCCTGACCGCCCCGAACCCGGATGCACAGGTCGACGTGCTGCGCAGTGCATACGCCGATGCACGGATCGCCCCGCAGTCCGTGGACTATGTGGAAGCCCACGGCACCGGAACGATCCTGGGCGACCCGATTGAAGCAACTGCGTTGGGTACCGTTTTGGGGCGCGAACGCGACATTGCTGAACCTCTGCTGCTGGGAAGTGCGAAGACGAACTTCGGACACACGGAGGCCGCCGCGGGTGTCGCGGGCGTAATGAAGGTCGTGATGGCAATGCGCGAGGGTGTGCTGCCGCCGAGCCTGAACTACACGGGGCCAAACCCCTATATTGACTTTGACCGCGAGCACTTGGAAGTCGTGGAGGATCCGCGCGAATGGCCAGAGTATTCCGGCCGCGCCGTTGCAGGCGTGTCCGGCTTTGGCTTCGGCGGTACAAATGCGCACGTCGTGATCGCCGCACCGGACCTAGAAGAGGAAGCGGCGGCGGGCGTGGGCAGCACCGCGGGCACCGTCGGCGTTGCTCCGATCGGCCTAGACCATGCAGATGCAGCGGGTGAGGCCCCGCGCGTTCTGCTGCCTGTGAGTGGTTTGCTGCCTTCCCGACGCCGCGAAGCCGCCGCAGCGCTGGCCGAGTACCTGGAACAGAACCAGGAATCCTTTGCCGAGCCAGAGCAGCTTCGTGGGGTGGCCATGGCGCTGGCAGGCCACAATCATGGCCGCTCTCGCGGCGTGGTTTCCGCAGCGACGGTCGAGGAGGCCATCGCCGGACTGCAGCGCATCGCTGCAGGTAAGCAGAACGCGACGGCTAAGACAGCTGACTCTCCGTCGGCCAACGGCCCGGTGTGGGTGTTCTCCGGCTTCGGTTCCCAGTTCCGCAAGATGGCCAAGGATTTGTACGAGCTATCTGAGTTCTTCGCCGCGCGCCTGGATGAGCTGGATAAGGTCGTGCTGGCCGAATCCGGCTGGTCTTTCACCGATATGGTGCTGGACGATGAACAGAACTACGACACTGAGCGCGCCCAGGTGGGCATCACCTGCGTCCAGATTGCGCTGAATGACCTAATGCGAGCGCTGGGCGCGAAGCCCGCCGCTGTTGTCGGCCAGTCGATGGGTGAGATCGCGGCGGCCTACGCCGTGGGCGGAATCACCGCCGAAGAGGCCGTAAGAACTGCTTGCCACCGTGCCCGCCTTATGGGCGAGGGTGAGCGCCTCCTCCCAGAGGACAAGCAGGGCGCCATGGCGGTTGTCGAGTTCGGAGTAGAGGAGCTAGCCACCTTTACCGCCGAACACCCGGAATACTCCCAGGTAGAGCCTGCTGTGTACGCCGCGCCGGGCATGACCACCGTCGGTGGGCCCGCCGAGCCGGTGCAGAAGCTCGTCGAATACCTGGAAGGTGAGGGCAAGTTTGCCCGCCTGCTGAAGGTAAAGGGCGCGGGGCATACCTCGATGCTGGATCCGATCCTGGGCGAGCTGCACTACGAGATCAGCGATCTGGATCCGCAGCCCATCCACACGCCTCTGTACTCCACTGTGGATCGTGGCCGTGTGTACACCCCGGGCGAGGTCGTTCACGACGCCGAGTACTTCCTGCGTTGCACTCGCCAGCCGGTCTGGTTCTCTGAGGCGACCGGTAAACAGTTCGACGATGGCTATCGCACCTTTATCGAGTTCTCCCCGAACCCGGTGGCGCTAATGCCTCTGATGAATAACTCCTTCGCCCACAACGCCAGCGATTCCAAGCTATTGTTCCTGCTCAAGCGCAAGGAGCCAGTGTCCCAGACCTTGCTACCCACCCTCGCGGAGCTTTATGTGCAAGGCGCGGCTCTCAATCTCAAGGTCCTGGCCGCTGGGTCCCGCACCCCGCAGGATCTGGCGACGGTTAAGGTCGGTGCGCGTAACCCGCTGCCGAAGGTGCCGGGTACGCAATGGAACCTGCAGCGCCACTGGACCAGCGCCCGCCCCTCCTCCGGGCCCGCTGTGGACTTGCCGGGCACCCGCGTGAACCTGCCCGATGGTCGTGTGGTCTTCAGCGTGCCCGCCGAGGACGTGCCCAGCATTGCGCTGCTGGCCGAGGCCGCGGCTGAGGCGCTGACCGGTGGCGATGCAGGACAGGCCACCGTAGCCGCCACCCGCGACCACGCCCCGTTGCCGACTGCCGGCCAGCTCACGACCATCGCCTCCGGTTCGTTGGGCGGTTGGTCGTTGTCGATCTATGCTGCCGATGCGCCCGGTGCGCAGGCAATGCCGCTGGTTGCGGAGGTATTCATCGCCGCTCTTGGTGGTGTAGCTGAGGGTATTGGAATGGACGCCACCAAGGCGCCAGGAACCGCCGATTCCGGCGTGGCGCCGGCAGCTCCCGCAGTCCAGGCGCTGGCAAAGGAGCGCACGGGCAACACACTCCCGGAGGTCGATGAGACCGCGGATCGCTGGGATCCGAATTCTGGCGAGTCCGCCGGTGATCGCCTGCGCGCGATTGTCTCCGAATCCATGGGTTATGACATTGAGGACCTGCCTGGTGAGCTGCCGTTGATCGATCTGGGGCTCGATTCCCTGATGGGCATGCGTATTAAGAACCGCGTGGAATACGATTTCGATCTGCCTCCACTGCAGGTTCAGGCACTGCGCGATGGTTCGGTGGACGACGTGATTGCGCTTGTGGAGCAGATGATCGCGGAACGTCACTCGGGTGAGAATGCTGCTGCCGGTACTGCTGACACGGCTGCCGGCGGAGAAGGTGGCGTCGCCAATAACAATGGTGAAGACAGCGACGGCAGAGACAACGACAGTGACGCAGCGACCGATTACACCGCGACGGGCGGTGGCGTAGCGCCGCGCGACGCCAGCGAGCGACTTGTCTTCGCTACCTGGGCAAAGGTAACCGGCAAGGCTGCTCCGGGCGTGACTAGAGAGCTACCGAGTATCGACGAGGAACAGGCTCGTGGCATCGCGGAACGTCTTTCCGAGCGTTCGGGTGCAAAGGTCAGCGCGGAAGATGTACTGGCCGCCGACACTTTGGAACCGCTGAGTGAGAAGGTGCGCAGCAGCCTGGAAAGCGAAGTCGAGGGCAATATCCGTGTCCTGCGTGCACGCCCTGAGGGCAGTACTCGACCTGCGGTGTTCCTGTTCCACCCGGCAGGCGGATCCTCTGTTGTGTATGCGCCCCTGATGCGCCGCCTGCCGGAGGACGTTCCGGTGTACGGCGTGGAGCGTCTGGAAGGCGAGCTGGCTGATCGTGCGGCCTCCTACCTGGAGGAGATCATCGAGCTAGCCGACGGCCAGCCGGTCGTGTTGGGCGGTTGGAGCTTCGGTGGTGCCCTGGCTTATGAGGTCGCTTACCAGTTGGGTAAGCGTGCTGCCGCGGGGGAGCCGAGCGTGGAGATCCAGCGGATTGTGCTGCTGGATACCGTGCAGCCAAAGAACCCCGCTCCGGATACTAAGGAAGAAATGCACGCGCGGTGGGATCGCTATGCGGCCTTTGCCCAAAAGACGTATGGTCTGCCGTTAGAGGTTCCGCACGAACTGCTGGATCAGCAGGGCGAGGGCGTGATGATGCAACTCTTCCAGCAGTTCCTGGCATCGCCGGAGGCGAAGGGTATGGGGTTGCCCGCGGGCGTTCTTGAGCACCAGCGCGCCAGCTTCGTGGATAATCGCATCCTGGAATCCCTGGACTTCGGTGCATGGGTCGACGTGAAAGCGCCGGTCACGCTGTTCCGCGCGGAGCGGATGCACGACGGTGCGATCGAGCTCGAGCCAGCGTACGTCGAGATTGCCGCAGACGGTGGCTGGGGCGCGATTGTCGAGGACCTGGAGATCATTCAGCTGCGTGGCGACCACCTAGCTATTGTGGACGAGCCAGAGATCTCTAAAGTGGGACGTGTAATCGCCGAGCACATCACGGGTGGCAACTAGCCCCGCACACACGGATAGACGGCGAAGAAAAAGAAGGGACATTCATTGTGACTGCTGCCGACGAGGGCACAACCGCCGAAAAGCTGGCGGAACTGCACCGCAGGCTGGAACAGGCGCAGGATCCGGGCTCCGAGAAAGCAAAGGCCAGGCGCGACAAGGCGGGATTGACGACTCCCCGCCAGCGCATCAACGCGCTTCTCGACGAGGGCACGTTCGTGGAAATCGGGGCGCTGGGGCGCACTCCTGGCGATGAGGATGCTCCCTATGGCGATGGCGTGGTCACCGGCTATGGCCGGGTTGGCGGACGCACCGTCGCGGTATATGCCCACGATAAGACGGTATATGGCGGCTCTGTGGGCGAGACCTTCGGTAAGAAGGTCTGTGAGGTCATGGACATGGCCATTCGCATTGGCTGCCCGGTGATCGGCATTAACGATTCCGGTGGCGCCCGCATTCAGGACGCCGTGATGTCCCTGGCGATGTACTCCGAGATCTCCCGCCGCCAGCTGCCGCTGAGCGGCCAGTCCCCGCAGATTTCCATTCTGCTTGGCCCGTCCGCCGGTGGTGCTGTGTATGCGCCCGTGACCACCGACTTCGTGGTGGCCGTCGAAGGTCGCACGCAGATGTTCGTCACGGGTCCCGCCGTCATCGAATCGGTGACGGGCGAGAAGATCTCGATGGAAGAGCTCGGCGGTGCGCGTCAACAAGCCCGCAACGGCAATGTCTCCTACGTCGCAAGCAGCGAAGAGGATGCCTTCAACTACGTCAAGGATCTGCTGGACTTCCTACCTGCCAGCACCTTTGACGAGACCCCGGAGTTCTGGGCGTCGAATGACGAGCTGACCGAGCGCGACTTTGAGCTCAACGACATCATTCCGGATGACCCGAACGCGGGTTACGACATCATGGAGGTGCTCACCCGCATCTTCGATGATGACAATGTGCTGGAGGTCCAAGGCGACTACGGTTCCAATGTCGTCACGGCTTTCGCCCGTATCGATGGCCATGCGGTGGGTGTCGTGGCCAACCAGCCGATGGAACTGGCCGGTTGCTTGGACGCCGACGCTGCGGATAAGGCTGCGCGCTTTATCCGGATTTGTGACGCCTACAATGTCCCCCTCGTGTGGGTCGTGGACACACCCGGATACATGCCGGGCGTGGAGCAGGAAAAGGCCGGCCTGATCCACCGCGGCGCAAAGCTGGGCTTTGCCACGGTGGAAGCCACGGTGCCGAAGGTGACCGTGGTGGTGCGCAAGGCCTTCGGTGGTGGTTATGCCGTGATGGGTTCGAAGAACCTGGGCGCGGACATAAACCTGGTCTGGCCGACTGCGCAGATCGCCGTGATGGGTGCAGAAGCTGCTGTGGTGATGATGCAGGGCAAGGCCCTGGCTGCGATGCCAGAGGAGCAACGCCCGGCGGCGAAGAAGATGTTTATGGACTTCTACAATGCGAACATGACCAGCCCTTATGTGGCAGCGGAGCGGGGTTATGTGGATTCCGTGATTACTCCGGATCAGACCCGCATCCGCCTGCGTCAGGCTATGCGTCAACTGCGTAACAAGCAGGTGCTGGAGCCGCCAAAGAAGCACACCATTATGCCGATGTAGCTGCCCTTCTTACCAGGGTGTTTACATCCCGATCTGGGTGCCCTTGGGTAGCTTCAGCTCGTCGGCCTTCACGAAGTACGTCTGCATGGTGCCGTTTGTCATCTCCAGGTGCTCGGAGAGCGCGTCTGGCGTGCCCAATCCGATCTTCTTCGCGGCTTCCTGCAGCTCCTTCGGCGCCATGTTTGCGTCGATGGGCAGCGGGATCAGCGGTAGTCCGGCCACGCGCGGGGTGACGTTAAGCGAGCTCACCACAATGTGAAAATTACCGGTCAACGTGGTGATCTGTCCCGGTCCAGTCCGCTGCCAAATGCCACCTCCAGAGCCTGCTCCCGGAGTCGGGAACTGCACCGAAAGGTTCGTCAGGATCGCCTTGTCGGCGTCGATCCGCAGCGCGGGCTTTGGCCCCTTGGGCGTGGCCTGTTGTACAAGCGACATCTTCACGTGTCCAAGCAGGCGCGTGTTGTCGCTCTTGATCACGTAGGTGCCATTCTGCACAGGTCGCTCGCCCTTGATTGGGCCCGGCGGAGTGAGATCCACCCGCAGGTTCTCCGGCACCTTCGGAGGCGAAGGAGGCGGTGGCAGCTTTGGCGCCGGTGGCAGCTTTGGTGCTGGTGGCAGCTGTGGAGACTGCGGTAGGGGAGGCAGCGGCGGGAGCTGCAGCTGCGCCTCGGCAGTTGGCGACATCTCGACCGCCATCGCTGCCACCAGCCCGCACATCGATGCTGCGGCGACAACGGCCTTGGCAATGCCGCCGCGCTTATGCTGCTTGCTCATCGACCTTCCTTTTCTTGACGCCCTTAGGCGCTTTTTCTTCATCCGTCCACGACAGAGCCAAGGCTCCGCCAATAACGGCGCACAAGGTTCCTATGACAAAGCCACCGATATTCGACATTGGGAGCGCCACAATGCCGAGGATGAGCGCTGCCACTCCAGTGAGTAGTCGAGCGTCGGGCTTAAACCACGTCATGAGGCCTGAGGTAATAAGCAGGGCGCCAATAAGTAGCGTGGATACACCGGAGATCGTGGATACCTGAATAATGATGTTCGATACCTCGAACGACAGGTAGGCCGGAACGATCATGATGATGCCCGACAAAAGCATGAACAGCCCCGCCGCGAAGGGGCGACCGCGACGCCAGCGGGTGAAGCCACGGGTGTTCTTCACCGCGGCTACCTGGTGCTCCTCTGCGTCTTGAGCGACAGCGGTGTTCGGTGCGCTATCCGCATCGAGATCTGCATCTAGATCTGGGTCGTAGTTCGGATCCAGCTCGGTGGTTGGGTCTAGCTCGGGGTTTGTGCTGGAGTTAGCACTCGGCATTGTCTTTATCCACAATCGCGATCTTGCTGCCACCTGCGGTCATCTTATCCGCGGACAGAGAGGTCGCCTCGATGCCCTGACCCTTCGCCGATAGGGAATCGGCGAAGATTCCCCAGCCGCCATCGGGCGCATCCTTGTCGATCTTGCCCGCGTCCACACCAATCTGCGGGTTCTTCAATGTCAGGTCACCGGAGAGCTTGCGGGCGCCGATCAGCATATTGTCGGCGGAGAAGTTCTGACCTGGAACGGTCATTTGGAACTTCTTCTCGCCAACCCCAGGAAGGTTAATCGGGGCAGTCATGCAGACATCCGTTACCTTGGCATCCTTGATGCGCAGGCGCGAGATTGCTTGATCACCGTTGTGCATCTTGTCAACGTCGGTGAATAGGTCAAAGCCCTTGCCATCCAGTTCCCCGACTTCCATGTTGAAAATGGTGCCGGATAGTGCCAGGTGGGCGGACACGCCACCCTGGGCGACTGCGACGCCCATGCCGGCTGTGGCTAGCAACCCCACGCCGAGAATCGATGCGAATCGTACTTTACGAGTATGTCCCATGGGAGTGATCTTAAACACGCATCGGAGTGAAAGGAGGTTTTTTATCTAAAAAAATGTATTGGTTTAAATAATTTGGAACCCCAATACGAACAAAGCTCCTCTTATTAGTCCACGCGCTAAGTTTTTGCTGAAAGGGCTATAGCTGGCATTGTGGCGTCATTAAGAATCAGCTCTCACTCGTCGCATGGCGGCAAGGGCGGTGACGAGGGCGATAAAGGTCAATAGGATCAGCCACCCGATAAACAGGCCCCAACTGTGGGCAAAGAAGTAGCCGGACACCCAGCCAATGACGGAAGAACCGAGATAGTAGCTCAGGATGTACAGGCTGGAAGCCTCCGCGCGATCCTGCCGCGCGACCTCGCCGACCCATGCACTAGCAATTGAGTGAGCGGGGAAGAAGGTGGCAGTAAACAGCAGCACGGCCACCAAGGTGGTGGGAATGGTCGGGATAAAGGCGAAGAACAAGCCGACCAGAGCCAATGCGATGCACGTGACCACGACCTTGGATTGGCCAAAGCTGTTGACCATTTTGCCCGTGCGGGTGGAGGTCCAGGTGCCCGAAAGGTATATGACGAAGACCAGGGCGGTCAGTGATTCCGGCAGACCGAAAGTATGGATCAGCCGAAAGGTCATGTAGTTGTACAGGGAGACGAAGCTACCCATCAGCAGGAAGGGCAGGAGGAAGAGCTTCAGCAGGATCGGATCACGCAGGTGGTTGGTGAAGGCCTGAACTTCATGGGACAGGGTGATCTTCTTTGGTGTGAAGAACTGCTGCTTGGGCAGAACCCAGGTGGTGAGAAGCGCCATCGAGAATGCGAAAACGGCGCTCAAGAGTGTTGCGATACGCCAATTAGTGAACTCAAGAGCGATTCCCGGGATGAGCCTGCCGATGAGGCCGCCGAGTGAATTACCGGCAATATAAAAGCCCATGATGCGGGGTAAATAACGGCGATCGATCTCTTCGGAGAGGAAGGCCATTGTCACGGCAGGTACACCCGCCACTGCGATGCCTTGTAAAAGCCGCACTGCGATGATCGACTGGATCGAGGGGAGTGCAACGAGCGCCAGGGAAAGAATGGTAGCCGCCAGGACGGAAGCTTGGATGACGTGGCGACGGCCGAAGCGCTCCGAAACGATGCTGAGCGGGATGACCATGAGAGCTAGCCCGCCCGTGGTGGCCGAGACGGTGAGTGCCGCCAAGGAAGGGGAGATGCCGAAATCCTCTGACAGAGTCGGGAGGACAGCTTGCGTGGCATATAGCGCGTTGTACGAGGCCAGACCGGAACAAAGGGAGGCAATCAGCGCCTTCTTGTAGCCCGAGTCCTCCGGAGTAAGGGGGCGGACGTCGGTGGTCACCGCTGTTGGCTCCTTTCTGCGGCTGCTCTTCGGTCGCGTGTTGTTTGATGGCACCCTGCCACACATAGCGTTATACACCCACGCTAATTGGCTACATTCAATAAGCAAGCTTGCTCCCGGCCACCGATGGGATCCGAAGCTGGGCAATTGCGGGCATAAAAATGCTCCCTCTCGACGAAACGCGAGAGGGAGCTGGCTCAAGCCCTAGGAAACTGCTTAGGCGCCGATGGTGCCGAAGTCATCCTTCCAAGCCACCACGGTGGCCGGGCGGGCGATGGAGTCGCCGCCGTCTGGCCAGTGGGACTTGGAGGTTTTGACGGTAGCTTCCTCGTCCTCACCCGGGTGCTGAACGTTGACAATAACGCGCTTATCGAAGACCAGTGGGCCACAGGTCTCAGCGCCTGCCGGTACGGTCAGGAACTGCTTGGTCAGGCCACGGGAGTCGCCCTCCAGGGCTACAGCGAACAGGCCGTCGTTGGACTCCAGAGCATTGCCGTCGGTGGAAACCCACAGGTTGCCGAAGGAGTCGAAGGTGACGTTGTCCGGGCAGGAGATAGGGGACACCTTGGACTTGTCGAAACCGCCGAAGTAGGTCTCGGCTTCATCCGGGTCACCGCAGACCAGCAGCAGGTTCCACTTGAGTTCCTCGCCGGTGAAGTCATCCTCGATTTCGATGACCATGCCGTTCTTGTTTTCCTTGACCGGGGCGTACTCCTTGACCTCTTCGTAGTCCTTGCCCTCTTCCTGCACGCCGCGGTACTTGTTGTTGGTCAGCGAAGCGTAGATCTTGCCGGTGGTCGGGTGCGGCTCGACATCCTCTGGGCGGTCCATCTTGGTAGCGCCGACTTTGTCGCCTGCCTCGCGGGTGAAGACGATGACCTCTTCAGCAGACATGCCGTCCACGTGGGATTCTGCGGAGCCGTCCTCCTTGACGGTAACCAGCTTGATCCACTTGCCGGTGCCGTCGCACTTCTCGCCCTTCGGCGGGTTCTCGGAGTCGAAGTCCTTGTTGTTGCCCTCGAAGGTAGCAACGTACAGGGTGCCCTCGTCCAGGATCTTCATGTTCTCTTCGCGATCCTTGTCGGAGTTACCGCTGCGGATCTTGCGGGAAGAGACGAACTTGTAGATGTACTCGAAGCGAGAGTCGTCGCCGGAGTAAGCAACTACGGTGCCGTCGTCGGTGACGTGGATGTTGGAGCCCTCGTGCTTGAAGCGACCCAGAGCGGTGTGCTTGACCGGGGTGGACTTCGGATCCCACGGGTTAACCTCAACCACGTAGTTGAAGCGGTGTGGTTCGTTCGGCTCCTTGGTTACGTCGAAGCGGTCGTAGTGCTTCTCCCACTGACGCGCAGTCTTGGCATCCTCGATGCCGTAGCGGCTCAGGCGCTCGCGCACCTTCTCGTCCTTGACGTTCTCGCCACCTGCGAAGTACTGGTCAACGTTCTCCTCACCGGAGAGGATGGTGCCCCACGGGGTGACGCCACCGGAGCAGTTGTTGAAGGTGCCCTTGACGATCTTGCCTTCCTTATCGTCAGAGGTCTTCACCAGCTTGTGGCCAACGATCGGACCGCGCAGCTCGAACTCGGTGGTGCCGGTCAGGCGGCGGTTGTACTTGCCCATAACAGGCTTCAGCTTGCCATCCTTGCTATTGCCCTCAACCTCAACAATGGACATGCCGTGGTTGGCCAGCTCGATGTCCACGTGCTCCTTGGAGGGGTTCTCCAGGTCGTAGTCCGGGATCATCTGCTGCGGGGTGGTGTACTCGTGGTTGGAAACCAGCAGGAAGCGGTTGTCCTGACCCTCGATCGGTAGCAGGGCTGCGAAGTCGCAGTTAAAGCCGTACTGCTTTGCGGCGGCCTCGGCGGTCTGCTTGTCTACATCGAACTCAGGAGCGCCCTCGACAACCGGGTCGCCCCAGCGGATAACAACCTCGGACTTGTAGCCAGCCGGAACAACGACCTCGTCCTTGGTGTTCGGCTCGACCATCTCGAACTTCAGGCCGTCCGGTGCATCAACGTCGCCGTTGGAGCCGCCGCCCTTGTTCTCACCGTTGCCACCCTTGGCCTCGCCGTCCTTACCATTGTCGTCGCTGCAGGCTGCCAGGAAAGAAGCGCCACCGACGGTAACGACTGCTGCGCCACCGGCGCGCAGTGCAGTACGACGGGAGAAGGTTCCCTGGATCAAGTCCATGAAGTAGTTGTTGTCGGACTTGTTGTTGACTGGCTTGGAGCAAGCGTCACCGCACTTGTAAACGCAGGTGCGGTGGGAGCGGCTGGACGTGAAGTCCATCTTCTTCAGCAGGTTACGACCCTTAAGGCCCATGGGGGATCTCTCCTCGATGTTCGTGGTCGGCCGAGCCGCAAATACGGTGCTTATCCGCGGTTTTGCTGCCGGCCTATAACTTTTGTTGAGTTTTATCGTCATCTGCACACGCTGGTTTTGCCATGCCATTTCGTCATGTCGTCTCATCGCGCCCGGCCAGTCACTGCCGGATGTCTAATGAGCGTGTACGGACTTCTTGCAAAACTCTAAGGAATGCGAACGAACCCCATGTGGCGCAAAGGTGTACGCCAGGTTAAATCAACTGAAATCTACTTCACTTGCCGAAGATCCGACCCATGCGCTTCATGCGGGAGAGCCTCCCCAGCCTGCGCAGCCTCCCCAGACGAAACATTCCGCGCCATCCGAATAGGAGCAGGCCGCTCATCACCGTCGCGACAATCATGAACGACCAATGCGGAACCTCCCCGTGCCGGACACCCCAAATGCCCAGGCCGACGATCACATTGACGATCCACACCAACGCGCCCGTAGAGAATTCAAAGCCACTGCGTCCACTGTGCCCACTGCGCGGTCGTACCACACCAATCCACAGCAGTGCCCATACGATCGCCACACCAATCAGGAATGGCCAGGCGGTATCCAGCCAGCCCGTGAAGCTCAGCGGCATCTCGGGAGTGTTATGAGCAATGCGCGCCAGCAGCGCAAACAAAAGAACAGCGAGCACGTCGAAGCACAACGCCATCCCCGGGGCGCGCTGGACCGTGCCGGGAGTATCGCCTGTGGAGGTGCGGTTGGTGGTCATAGCTTCGTATCCTACTGTGCCGGGCCGGCGGGTTCTTCTTGCTTTTCTGCTTGACGCCCAGTCTCCGCGGTTTTCTTTTCATCGGCACCTTTGGGGTTAACCATCTTGGTGGCGAAAAAGACGATCCAGCCCACGAGGGTAAGCCCCACGAAGCTGAGCATGCGGAAGACGATCACGGCGCCGAATGCCTGAACCGATGTCAATGTGGCGAAGCCGACCAATGCACTGGTCAGAGCCACGTCCACGGGGCCTAGGCCGCCGGGTGTTACTTGCGCCTGTCCCACCAGCTTTGCAGTGAGGAACGCCAGTACCACGCCGGCGATAGGCGGCGTGGCACCGACGGCGTAGACGCAGCACAGCAGGCACAGAATCTCAAAGATCCAATTTCCCAGGCTGGCAGAAATAGCCGCGGTGAGCTTAGACAGTGGCAGCTCGACGGCGGAAAGCTGGTGGGAAAGTCCCTCCACCTTGTCGGTGAAACGATCTGCGGGCTTGCCGCGACGCGTGTTGAAGGTGCGCAGGCGGTTAACCAGCCAGCGCTCAACCTTGTCTGGGTTGGAGGCCACCCAGTTGGTCAGGAAAGCCAGACCAACCATTGCAAGTAATGAGAGCGCCAATGTCATTGGTTTTACGGTTGGTAGCCCCAGGAAGAACACCGCGCCGATGGCAAGAATTGCCATCCCACCGCCAGCTAGAGCTCCCGAAAGCAGCATGTACCAGCTGGCGATCACGGGTGTGGCTCCCCACTTCAGCTGTTCGCGGAAGATCATGGCGGCCGACAGTGCCGGCCCGCCGGGGAAGGTCGCAGACCAGGAGTTTGCTGCTAGTCCCAGCCAGTTCACGCTACTGCGTTTGACCTTCACCCCGGCGCTGCGTAGCAGCACCACCATCACTTCGGCCTGGGCAATCATGGAGATCGCCAATGCCGCAACGGCCAGTCCGATCCAGCGTTTGTCCGAGTGTCCAAGGGCACGCCAGCCTTCTCCGATGAAGTGCAGGTGCTCCCGGGCGAGAAAGGCAATGAGGCCTATCAATGCCAGCGAGAGCAGAGCCCTGACATCCGCACGTCGCAACAAACTACGCATTAGTAATCGCCCTCGTGGTGCGCCTTGTCAGTCTTTTCGTCAGTCGTCTCGTCGGTGGCATTGCGGCTGTTTTCCATTCGGCGCATCAACTCTGCGAAAGGCAAATCCCGCTGACGCGCGGGAGCCTCGCCGGGACGTTGGGCGGGCACGGGGGCGATGGCGTCCACACCAGAAAGCTCCGCGACCGTCACTCGCGAGGAGGAACGTGGTCGCATAGATTCGTGCGATCCGGATTCCAGCTGCTCATTGTGCCCGACCTTCTCCGAAAGTCGCTTGACCCAACGCGGGGCCCACCAGTTATCCGGGCCGAGCAGATGCATGACGGAAGGTACAAGGAGCATGCGGATGATCGTCGCGTCCAGGATGAGGGCGATGACCATTCCGAAAGCGATGTACTTCATCATCACGATCGACGAGAAGCCGAAGGCGCCACAGACCACAATCATGATCAGCGCAGCAGCGGTAATGATACTGCCGGTGGTCGCTGTGCCGAAGCGGATCGCCTTATCGGTCGAGGCTCCGCGGGCACGGGCTTCGACCATGCGTGAGACCAGGAAAACCTCGTAGTCGGTTGAAAGCCCAAAGACGATGGCGATGATCAGCACCAATACGGGCGAAGTCAGCGGGCCGGCGGTGAAGTTAAACATGTCCGCGCCGTGGCCGTCGACGAAGATCAACGTCAACAGGCCAAGGGTGGCGCCGGTGCCCAGGATATTCATGATCACGGCCTTAGCGGGGATGATCAGCGAGCCGAAAATCATAGCCATCAGCACGAAGCTGACGAGGACGATGTACAGCAACATCCACGGCAGCTTCTCAAACAGCGCGTCGATGGACTCGACCTCCAAGGCCGGAGTGCCCGCGACGTACACATTGGCGCCGTCGACGTTAATGTCCTCCAGGGAATTGACGATCCGGTCGTTATCCTTGCGGTCGGTAATACCGGTGGACAGCACCGTGACGCCGTCCTTCGTTGGGCGCGAAACCTGGAACGGGGCGGTGAGGCCCTCGATGGCATTGGCTTCCTTGTACACCGCACCCACGGCCTTGGAATCGCCTTCGATAACCAGCTTGATCGGATCGGTGCGGAACTGCGGGAACTTCTCGGTGAATTCCTCCTGGTTCACGCGCGTCTGATTCGACGGCGGCAGGTAGGTCTCGTTCATGCCACCCAGCTTGATGCCGGCGATCGGTACGGCCAAGAGCAACATGCCACCGACGATGACTACCGTAAACAGCTTGGAGTGGCGCATGGCAAAGGCCGGAATACGTCCCCAAATGCCATTGACCTGTTCAGAGCGACGACGGTCGCGCTTTTTCTTGAACGACAACTTGTCGATATTCGGCCCGAGCAGTGCAAAGATACTGGGGAGTACAGCCACCGACAGCAGTGCGGCCAAGCCCACTGCAGAAATCGCACCGAAAGCCACGGACTTCAAGAACGCCTGCGGGAAGATAAACAGTCCGGACAGCGCCACGGCCACCATGGCGGCGGAGAAGACCACCGTCTTGCCTGCAGTGGCAGTCGTGTTGCGCACGGAAGTACGGGTGTCATTGCCCTCTGCCATCTCTTCGCGGAAGCGGGAGACCATGAACAAGCCATAATCGATGGCCAGCCCCAGTCCCAGCAGAGTTACAACGGATTGTGCGAAAACGTTGATCTGCGTGAAGCTGGCCAGGATCGCCAGCACGCCCATGGAGCCCAGGATCGACAGACCACCGACCAGTAGTGGCATGAATGCGGCGATCAATCCACCGAAGACGAGCAGCAGCAATAAGCCCACGGCAGGCAGTGCGTAGACCTCGGCACGGTGGATATCGCCTGCCATGCCCTCGTCCAGGGAATCGGAGACCGCCGTTGCGCCAGCAATCTTGACGTCCACGTCAGGCGCGCTAATGGCCCGCAGATCATCCTCGATCTTGCGGAAGTTGATTAGTACGTCGTCCTCTACGCCCTTTAGCCCAATCGAAGCGAACGCGGCGGTGCCGTCCGGGTTGGCCATGGCAGCCGGGCCCCGGTTGAAGTAGCTGGTCACACCGCCGATCTCATCGGGGTGATCCTGTCGCAGCTGCTCGATTTGGCGGGTGATGTTTTGTTTCACCTCGTTCGAGGTCGCACCCCCCGGCTTATCGCTGGTGACCATCAGGATGATGTCCCCGTTGGCGTCACGACCAAAAACATCTTGCTCGATCTGCGCGGCCTTCGTGGACTGCGAGTTGGGGTCGTCCCAACCTTCCTGGCTCATCCGGTCGGCCAGTTTCAGCCCGGCGACGACATACAGCACCAGGATCGCCGCAATGATCACCAGTGGGATCAGCCGGCGGAACCGGTAAGCGACATCGCCCCAAGAGCTAAACAACGTGTGATCCTTTCCTTTCAAGTTCCCCTTAGTCTACGAATCCGACCAGGGCGAATGGCAAACCAATCAGGGCGTGTTAGCTATTTCTTCCGCCACAGGTACTCGCGGATTACGTGCTCCTTGTCCAGGCCTTTACCCTCGAACTTCGTGATTACCTGGCGATCTGTGAGTTGCGGAATGTCGGACTGATCCTCCGGCCAGCCCAGGAATTCCAGCTGCTGTTCCACCTCCACCAGCTCGTCGATCCACTCGGCATAGTCCGCGTGGTCGGTAGCAATGTGCAAAATGCCACCGGGTTTGAGGCGGGAAGCAATCAAGTGCAGCGTGCCGGATTGCACGATGCGGCGCTTGTGGTGGCGTGCCTTGGGCCACGGATCGGGGAAGTAAATGCGTACGCCGGACAGTGATTCGGGGGCGAACATGCGCTGCAGGACTTCCACGCCATCGCCACGGATCATGCGCACATTGTGGATTTCGCCGCGCACAACAGAGCCCAGCAGTTTGGCCAGCCCAGGGCGGTAAAGCTCGACGGCAACAATATTCTTTTCGGCTTCCAAGGGAGCCATTGCGGCGGTGGACGTGCCGGTTCCGGAGCCAATTTCCACGATCGTTTCAGCTTCTCGGCCAAACCATTCGGGCAGGTCAATGACCTCGTCGGCGAGGACTTTGCCCAGTTTAGGCCAGTGTTCGTTCCATAGGGCCTCCTGGTTGTCGGTCAGGGTGCCGCGACGGAAGCTGAAGTTTCCCAGTCGCGGATAGTCGCGACCGTCGTTAAACTCTGTTTGTAGTGGGCGGCCTGGGGGAAGGCTGCCTGGCGTGTTATCGGAATTATTCATCTCGACCATTCTTGCAGATGGCCTGCGGAATGTCTTAAGCCAAGTGGGGGACTTAACAATCATGTTGAAGACCATTTCGGTCATCGGCCCGGACGCGCGTGTCGTGGCCGAGTGCGCTGCGGCGCTGCGTGCGCGAGTAGAGAGCACGGCAGAAGCGGGGGAGAGGCTAGAGGTCATCGAGGGAGCTGGTCCAGAGCGGCACCCGGACATTGTCGTGGCAGCGGTAGGTCGCTCGACGCAACAGGATCGCGAGGTTGCCCGGGCCGTTGCACAAGCCATGGGCGTGGTGCTGTTGTGGCCCTTTGGTAGTGACGCCCCCTCGTCCGAATGGGCTGATACTCCAGGATGGGTGTGGTGTGACACCGTGGAGGAGGTGTGTGAATGGATCCGCACGCTGGGGGTGGACCTAAATGAGTGGGAGATGCAAGCGCGCCGAGCGGATGCCGAGCGTGTAGATCGTGTGCGTATCGCTACGCGCTTGAGTGCGACGCGGATCGCCCAGGAGGTGCTGGATGGCGCCGGTGATACGAACGGGCGCGTTTCGGGCGCAGGAGGAGCTGCAGGTTTTGCGCACCGGCACGCGGTGTTTATGGCGCGGCTGCGGCTGGCGGTATTGGAACAAGGTGTGTTGTTCCCGGCGCTTCCGGAGGCACAGGCGGAGGCTCCAGCCCGGCCTGCTGTGGAAATGGGATCCCGTGCGAGCTTGGTGTTGGCTGCCGCCGCTGGGCTGGCAGCCGGGCTGGGTTTGGGCACCATGGTCGGCAGGTTATTTGGCGTAATTGCCGGAATCCTTGTGGGAGTGTTCGTGACCTTGGTTGTGGTGGGAGCGCGACTGGTAATGCAGCGATCCGCAGCGCTGCGAGTCCGGGTTGCCAAGGAGGGTGTGGCTCTGCGAACCCACTGGGCAACGGTGGTGACGGAGGTGGTCGCCCGGCTAGAGGTTCCGCCGGTCGCACCTCGAATCCGCGAACTGGCAATAAAGACGCGCAAGTGAATCGCTAATGAAAATGCAGGGGTGAATATGGAGGGATGGACATGAGTGATTTTCCAGGGGATGGCCTCAGCCTTGACGGTGCGGGCGATTACGCGGACATTATTGGCAACAACAGCGGGGCTCTGCCACAGAATCCGCTGGTCGATCTGATCGGTGGAAACGAGCTGCACGTCGGGAACGAGCTGCACGGTGGCGGAGAGAGCGAGATTCGCGACGGGCTGACTGTCGAGTACCAAGGCCGTGAGTACTACGTCAACGAGCTGAACCTCAGCGATCCGCATGCTCACGACCCGAATCGGGCGCCCGGCCACGGTGGTTGGGGTGCCGGTGCCAACAGTGCTGAAACCAGTGAAGGATACAGCGGGGCCGGTGGAGCTTATAGCACTGGAGTGGAAGAGTCCGTCACGATTGCCGACGACCAGGGGATGAGCATCCTTTCTGATACGGATGGTGACGGCAAGGTGGATTATGTTTCCTCAGTCTCCTATGACGGACAATGGTCAGCCTGGCGGTGGATAGAGCCCGCGGAGGCGGAGGGGGCGTCATCAAGAGGCAACAGCGACACCCCCAATCCGGGGAGGTCTCGTTGGGAAACGGATGCTTGGAAATGCGTTGATCGGGGGCAATGGGGTTAGTGAGGGTGTGACCTGCGTCCACTCCGTGTGGAACCAAAACATCGCCGCGTTGCTTCGCGATAGTCTGGAGGCATAAGGGGCTCTTGTGCCGTAGTGCAGGCCCGGAAAATTACAGATAGCAGCTATATCGAACGCCCAAGAACCACAGGATTTAGTAGACTTTAGGTGAATGCAGCCGGGGTTTGAACTGGACGTTTTAAACATACGGACGGCTAAGTCGGGTTGTGGGAAGAAATAACGTAGGGAGAATATCGATGACCATTCGAGGACTTGTCGGCGAGGCGCCCACCAAGAACCAGGAAATGCTGAACTGGATCGAGGAGGCCGTGGAGCTTTTTCAGCCAGAATCAGTCGTGTTCTGTGACGGCTCCGAGGAGGAGTGGAATCAGCTGGCAGAGCAGCTGGTTGAGCAGGGTACCCTGATCAAGCTGGACGAAAAGGCGCAGCCGAACTCCTTCCTGGCTCGCTCCAACCCGTCTGACGTTGCGCGTGTGGAGTCCCGCACCTTTATCTGCTCCAAGACCGAGGAAGGCGCAGGTCCCACCAACAACTGGATGGATCCGGAGCAGATGCGTGCGGAGATGCGCGAGCACTTCTCCGGCTCCATGAAGGGGCGTCGTATGTACATCGTGCCCTTCTGCATGGGTCCGATTACCGATCCGTCTCCGAAGCTGGGTATCGAGATTACGGACTCCCCGTACGTGGTTATGTCCATGCGCATTATGACCCGCATGGGTAAGGAAGCGCTGGATAAGATCGGTGAGAACGGCGAGTTCGTTAAGGGGCTGCACTCTGTAGGTGCTCCGCTGGAGCCCGGCGAGGAAGATTCGACTTGGCCGTGCAACGACACGAAGTACATCACCCAGTTCCCTGAGGATCGTGAGATCTGGTCCTTTGGCTCTGGCTACGGTGGTAACGCCATCTTGGCTAAGAAGTGCTACGCCCTGCGCATCGCCTCGGCTATGGCACGTGACGAGGGCTGGATGGCCGAGCACATGCTGATCCTGAAGCTGATCAGCCCGGAGGACAAGGCTTACTACATCTGCGCAGCTTTCCCATCTGCTTGTGGCAAGACCAACCTGGCCATGATCCAGCCGACCATCCCGGGCTGGCGCGCAGAGGTCGTCGGCGACGACATTGCATGGCTGCACTTCGGCGAGGACGGTCGCCTGTACGCGGTGAACCCGGAGAACGGCTTCTTCGGCGTGGCACCGGGTACCAACTACGCCTCCAACCCGATGGCAATGAAGTCCATGGAGCCGGGCAACACCCTGTACACCAACGTTGCCCTGACCGACGACAACAACGTGTGGTGGGAGTCCAAGGAGGGCGAGCCGCAGCACCTCATTGACTGGCTGGGTAACGACTGGACCCCGGATTCCGGCAACAAGGCCGCACACCCGAACTCCCGCTACTGCGTGCCAATCGAGCAGTGCCCGGTTGCCGCACCGGAGTTCAACGACCCGAAGGGTGTGCCGGTTTCCGCCATCCTGTTCGGCGGTCGCCGTGCGGACACCGTGCCGCTGGTTACCCAGGCACGCGACTGGAACCACGCCACCTTCATCGGCGCTACTCTGGCTTCCGGCCAGACTGCCGCTGCTGCCGAGGCTGCTGTGGGCTCCCTGCGCCACGACCCGATGGCTATGCTGCCGTTCATCGGCTACAACGCCGGTGACTACCTGCAGCACTGGATCGATATGGGCAACAAGGGCGGCGACAAGATGCCGGAGGTCTTCCTGGTCAACTGGTTCCGCCGTGGCGAGGACGGCCGCTTCCTGTGGCCGGGCTTCGGCGAGAACTCTCGCGTGCTGAAGTGGATCATCGACCGCATCGAGGGGCGCGTTGAGGCTGACGAGACCGTCGTTGGCTACACCGCTCGCTATGAGGACATCTACACCGATGGCCTGAAGGAGACCGAGGAGGACATCCGCGAGGCGCTGGCGGTGAACCCAGCTGATTGGGAGCGCGACCTGGCGGACAACGAGGAATGGCTGAAGTTCCTCGGTCCGAAGGTTCCGTCCGAGGTCTGGGACGAGTTCAATGGTCTCAAGGATCGCGTGCAGGCTGCGAAGTAGCTGTGCCCTAGCGCACGTGGTTTGCGCTTGCGTCCACTAGACGCTTCCGAGCAAAGGGTGCCGGGAGAGAAACTCTCCCGGCACCCTTTGCTGTGAAGTAACGCGAGGATTAGCTCAGTTAGGGCAGCATGTGATTGCTTGCGGCTAACAAAACTAGTGCGGATACTTGTGGAATCGTTTTCAACGATTGCCGGGGTACCCGGTCACTCTCTGTTTATCCACGCCGCAGTGGTATTTGCACCACTTGCTGCGATCTTCAGTATTGCGTGGGTTTTCGCCCGCAGAGTAAGACCATCGTCCGCGGCGCTGTCGCCACAAACCTTCTGGCTTTGCCATTCACCTGGCTGGCGCGTGTATCTGGCGAAGCTTTGCTAGAAATGCAGGGCTTTTCTGAAGGTGATCCAGGACCGCTCGCAAAGCATGCGGAGTACGCGAATTTCCTCATTGTCAGTGTGATTGTGTTGTTTGTTGCAGTTGTCGGGTTCTTCCTTGTCGACCGCTTCGCTTTTCTGCCTACTTGGCTGGCCAATGTGCTGCGCGTCGTTGCTGTGATTGCTGCGATTGCAGTGATCGTGACAGTCGTAATGACTGGTCACGAAGGTGCTGTGCAGGTCTGGAACGACTAAAGAAGTGTGTTGCTCGAACCAGTGCTCGCGCGTTGACTAAAGCGCCAGTCTCGAAGTCCCCGGTGCTCTAGTCTGGGAGGCATGAGCACCGAAGATCAGACCGCAGAAGATCAGACTCGGCATGACCAGCAATCACAGCAGGTCAGCCGATGGGTGGTTAGCGATTTCATTGATATCGATGCCACACCGGAGGAAGTCTATGAGCTAATCTCCGATGTCACCCGCACCGGAGAATGGTCGCCAACGTGTAAGCGCTGCGAGTGGCTGGGTGAACCTGGCCAGGTGGGGAGTCGTTTCAAGGGAACCAACGAAACGTCCGAGCGTACCTGGGAAACAGTATCCCAAGTTGTAGCAGCGGATCGCCCGCACGAATTCGCATGGGTGGTTGGGCCGGATGCTCAGCCTGGCGGTTTCGTGCGCTGGGGCTACCGTGTGGAGCTGCTCGGTGGGGCTGCGGGCAACGGTGCGGGCATGCGTACGCGACTCTATGAGGATTGGAATTTTCACGAGGCCGGCCGAGCTGCATTCTTCAAGAAGTGGGGTGACCAGGGCGAATCGGAAGCGGAGAAGCGCCGCGAAGCTGCCCTGGCGGGGATTCCCGAAACGCTCGCGACTATCAGGAAGATTGCCGAGACTGGCAAATAGGTAGCCCACAAAGCGCAACCCGGCACCCCGTGACGCAGTCAAACTGGCTCCCTGTAGCGAGAGATGTTGGCTCTTTGCGGCTGGGGGGAGCTCCGCGGTGGATAAAAACCTGTTCTGCAGAGGGGTGTTCCGGGTGTGTGGAGGGGCTACAGAATCGGAAATGTCGTTAGAACGGGAATGTGCAACCATGCGCCATGGTCCCCTGACCGGCTGCAGGTCTCTGAACTGCGGTTTTGTGGTAATGCAAATTATTCGCAGTAACGTATTCTCGTTCTAGCGACATTTGAGCCAACACCCCGCTTCGCCACCCTTGAGTCGCTGCCCATTTCCATTATTGGAGGGGGGTAGATAGCTCAGTGGGGCTGATGGGACTGGTGTGGCGCGCAGCGGTTACCGCCAGGTCGCGCAGCCCCGCCACGCAGCAGTTACCGCCAGGCTGCGCAGCCAGACCGCGCCGTCAGACCAGCTAGGCCTTCGGCGCACCCAGTCCCTAGGCCTTCGGCGCAGTCACCGTGTACTGCCAGGCGCCCAAGCCCGCGTTCGCGCCGGCCCCCTGAGCAATCACAATCTGCTTGAAAGGCACGGCGGTGCAGTCGCCAGCAGCATAAACGCCGGGGATGCTGGTGGCATTGTGCTCGTCCACCACAATCTCACCCATCTTGTTTAGCTCCAGGCCGGATTCGCCCAGCCACTGGGTATTCGGCACCAGGCCGATTTGGATGAATACACCGGAAATCTCCAGCGACTTCTCTTCGTCATTGGTCCGGTCGGTGTACTTCAGACCCGTGACGTTCTTGCCGTCACCCACAATTTCCGTGGTAGCGGCGGAGGTGATCACGTCGATGTTCGCAGTCTCCTTCACGCGCTCCATCAGGATGTCATCGGCACGGCAGGCCTCGCCGAACTCCAGCACCGTCACGTGCTTCACCACACCTGCAAGGTCCAGCGCAGCCTCGATACCCGAGTTTCCGCCACCGATCACGGCAACTGGCTTCCCCTTGAACAGTGGGCCATCGCAGTGCGGGCAGAAGGTCACACCCTTGTTGCGGTACTCCTCCTCGCCTGGAACGCCCAGGGTTCGCCACTGTGCGCCCGTAGCAATAATCAGGGCACGGGCGCGCAGGGTGGCGTCATCCCCAAAGTGAACGGTGTGCAGGCCACCCTCCTCGGTGGCGGGGGTCAGGCCCGTGGCGGACTGAGACTTCACAACATCGATGTCGTACTGGCCGACGTGCTCCTCGAACTCCGCCGCCAGCTTCGGGCCTTCGGTGGAGGGCACGGAGATGAAGTTCTCGATGGAGTTCGTGTCCAGCACCTGGCCGCCGAAGCGCTCGCCGATCAGGCCTACGCTCAGACCCTTGCGGGCGACGTAGATGGAGGCCGCTGCACCGGCCGGGCCCTGGCCAACGACCAGCACCTCGTAGGCGTCCTTCTCGTTCAGCTTCTTCGCCTCGCGCGCGGCGGAACCAGTGTCCAGTTTGCGCACGAAGTCCTCGATGGTGGTGCGGCCCTGGCCGAACTCCTCGCCGTTCAGGTAGATGGTCGGCACGGCCAGGACGTTGTTCTCCTTGACTTCGTCCTGGAACAGCGAGCCCTCCACCGCGGTGTGCTTGATGCGCGGGTTCAGCACTGCCATGGTGTTCAGCGCCTGCACGACGGTCGGGCAGTTCTGGCAGGTCAGGGACATGTAGGTCACGAACTCGTAGTCGCCGTCCAGGTTCTTTACCTGCTCAATGAGGTCTTGGTCTTCCTTGACCGGGTTGCCGCCGACCTGCAGCAGCGCCAGTACCAGGGAGCTGAACTCGTGGCCCATCGGAATGCCTGCGAAGGTTACGGAGATATCGCTTCCAGTCCGCACGATGCTGAAGGCGGGCTTGCGCTCGTGTGCTTCGTCGTCGCGGCGTGTGGTGATCTTATCGGACAGCCCGGCGATGTCCTGCAGCAACTTCTCCAGGTCTTCGGAAGCCGATCGGTCATCCAGGCCGTATACCAGCTCGATGTCCTCGGTAATGCGCGGGACGAGTTGGCCTAGTTGTTTGCGCAGGTTGTCATCCAAAAGTTGCTTAGCCATGTGAGGCTCTCTCTTTCTTTCTTCCTATTGACGCCACCCCAATCGGGTATTGCGCCACGGTGGGTTCTTCGGGGGAGGAGGCGTTGTGTTTTCTATTAGGGGCACTAAAAACGGCGGGCGGGATCCGTAAATGGAAAGCCCTGCCCGCCGTGGGTTTCCCGCTTCTATGCAGCGGGGGATAAGGGTTTGTTAGATCTTGCCAACCAGGTCGATGCCCGGGGTCAGGGTGTCTTCGCCCTCTTCCCACTTGGCGGGGCAGACCTCGCCTGGGTGCTCTGCGACGTACTTAGCAGCCTTGACCTTGCGGACCAGCTCGGAAGCGTCGCGGCCGATACCCTCGGCAGTCTGTTCGATGTACTGGATCTTGCCCTCTGGGTCTACCAGGAAGGTAGCGCGGTCAGCCTGGCCGGCGCTCGGGCGCATGTTCTGGAAGTTGTTGGTCAGCTGGCCGGTGGAGTCGCCCAGCATGTAGTAGTTCACCTTGCCGACCTGATCGGACTCTGCGTGCCATGCCTTGTGCACGAAGTGGGAGTCGGTGGAAACGGCGTAAACCTCTACGCCCAGACCCTTCAGCTCCTCGTAGTGGTCAGCCAGGTCGCCCAGCTCGGTGGGGCAGACGAAGGTGAAGTCACCCGGGTAGAAGAAGAAGATGGACCACTTGCCCAGGACGTCGTCCTTGGATACTTCGGTGAATTCACCGTTGAAAAAGGCGGGGTTGGTGAAGTCCAGAATCTCGGTGTTGATGAGGGACATGTTGTGCCTCCTAAGGGCTTGGCTTCGATGGATTTGTTTGGCAGTTTTTCGCAACCGTCGTCCCATAGCCTACCTACTTTCTTCAGCTCTGTTGTGGAGTTGAAATGGATTCCGAGTAGGAAACGCGGGTGGCGCCATTGCGATCCACCACCCATTATAGCATCGACTTTGTAAATTATCCACGATTTATAGGTTTGCATTGGTCTTGGGTTATGGGATTGGGTTGGGGGTCGTTATCAATGTTTATTGGGTCACTTTTGGGCGCTATAGCTTTGTGGGGAGGGGTGACGAGCGCTATTATGACCGGAACAAAATAGACAGATCGGTTCACTTTTTGGATTTAGAGTAGGGGAGCCCATGATTCTCACCGGACTAGCTTTAGGTGCTGTCCTTGGCTGGGTTATGCAGCGCGGACGGTTCTGCGTCACCGGCATGATCCGCGACATTTTCCTCAACAAGACGTGGCGCGGCTTTAACGCACTGCTCATCGTTATCGCCGTACATGCCGTTGGCCTTGCCGCTCTCACTTCTGCGGGTGTGATCACTCCGGAGTACAAGTCCTTTGCTCCAATAGCAGTGGTTCTCGGTGGGTTGCTGTTCGGCGCAGGAATCGTGTTGGCCGGCGGCTGCGCGTCTGGCACCTGGTACCGCTCGGCAGAAGGCCTCATCGGTTCGTGGCTTGCCCTCGTGTTCTATGCGGGAAGCGCTGCGGCTATGAAGGGGGGCGCGCTGAACTTCCTCAATGAGGGATTGCGAAGCTGGAAGCTGCCCATAACCACCATCCACGGTTCTCTAGGTATCTCCGTCTGGTGGCTAGTGATTCCCTTCGCCATCGGTGTGGCCTTTCTTACCCGGCACTTCCTTTCGCAGGAAGCTAAGGCGCCCACGATGGCAACGCTGAAGCCAAAGAAAACTGGCTTGGCGCACGTACTCGCAGAGAAGCCATGGCATTTCTACCCGACCGCAGCGATCATCGGTGCGCTTGGAGTGCTCGCATGGCCGCTGTCGGCAGCGACCGGACGTAACGACGGCCTGGGTATTACCAGCCCCTCGTCCAACCTGTCGAAGTTCCTCATTGGCGGTGAAGACAAGGTCGACTGGGGAGTCATGCTGGTGCTTGGCCTCCTAGTAGGAGCGTTCTTCGCGGCCAAGGCGTCGGGAGAATTCCGGCTGCGCGTTCCTTCCGCCAAACAGGCCGTCCGCTCCGTTATCGGCGGTGTGCTGATGGGTGTGGGCGCGTCCGCTGCGGGTGGCTGCACCGTGGGCAACGGCATGGTGCAGACCTCCCTGTTCAGCTACCAGGGATGGGTTGCGCTGCTGTTCATCGCCATCGGAATCGGCATTGCCTCCAAGCTGTGGCTCAAACCCACCGACGCGGTGCCTGGCCAGACTCAGACCAAACCGCGCAACGTAAATCCCACCAGCACTGGAACGAGTGCTGCAGACCACGAGTCCATGGCTGCTCAGCTGGGGTTCCAAACCACCGGAACGCTCCTGCTAGATCGGAAATCTACGGCGGCGGAGGCTGTGGCGCCGAAAAGCGATGAGGGAGACAACGGCCTCCAGCTAGTCGGCGAGCGAACCTATAAGCTCGACACCCTCGGTGCGGTGTGCCCTTTCCCGCTGGTAGACGCGAAGGCGGCAATGTCTGACCTTGCCGTCGGTGATTCACTGCAGATCGATTTCGACTGCACCCAGGCGACGGACGCCATCCCACGATGGGCTGCCAACGATGGCCATGAGGTCACGAACTTTGAGCAGACCACCGACGCCGGTTGGACGATTACCGTGAAGAAGGGCTGCTAGTCTCCCCCGCTTCGGGGTGCCTGGGGAATGAGTGGCGTCACCAAAAAGCGAATGGCCGGTGGCTCCAGCAACAATGGGGGCATGAGCGATTCACCGGTAACCAGGCACACAATCTTTCAGAATTCCCTGATGACCGCCCTCCTGGACGGTATTTACGACGGCGAGATGACCGTCGGAGAGCTGCTGGGCAAGGGCAACTTCGGGCTCGGAACATTCGACGCATTGGATGGCGAGATGGTGATCATCGACGGCGTTTGCTATCAGCTGCGCCACGACGGCACCGCCACCCGCGCGGATCTGGAGACCTGTAGCCCTTATGCCGTGGCCACCAACTTCGTACCCCGCATCCGGCGCCGTGCGCCGGAGAATATCCGTCGCGCGGATCTATCGAAGTTCATCGACGGCATGACTCCCTCTTCGAATTACATGTACGCCGTCCGCATTACCGGGCATTTTAGTAGCGTGGTGACGCGCACCGTAATCAAGCAGGAACCGCCGTATCGGCCGATGGTGCAGGTCACGGAGGATGACGCCGAGCAGCACTTCACCGACGTGACGGGCATTATCGCGGGCTTCCGCACACCGGTCTACGAAAAGGGGATCTCTGTTCCCGGCTGCCACGTGCACTTCATCGACGACTCGCGCACCGTCGGCGGGCATGTGCTGGATTTCACCCTGGAGGAGGGCAAGATCGAACTGTGCCCTGGAACTGACCTGGAGCTGCGACTACCGTTGACCAGCGCGTTCTCGCAGGCGAACCTGGATCCGGAGGATCTAGACGAGCAGCTGCACAAGACAGAGGTAAAAGACTAGCCCCGATTAATGGCTCCGCGGAACCATTAACCGGGACTATTACCTAAAAGGGGAGGAAGAACTACTTCTTCAGCGACTCCAGCGGAGTGAAGCGCTCGCCGTACTTGGCGGCCAGCTCTTCGGCGCGGGCAACGAAGCCTGCAACGCCGCGGGTCGGGTAGTCGCCACCGTCGCGGTCTGCCACCTTGCCCTCAGGCAGAACAGCAGCGGCCGGGCGGTCGTAGTTCTTGATGTACTGACGGGTACCACCGGTCCATGCTGGGAAGCCGATACCCATGATGGAGCCGATGTTGGCATCCGCATCGGAGGTCAGCACGCCCTCGTCGATGCACTTCTGGGTTTCCAGAGCCTCGGCGAACAGCGGGCGCTCGACCAGGTCGATGAAGGCCGGTGCGTCAGCCGGAACGTTGGAGCCAGCGGATACGCCGGTGGAATCAGCAGCAGCCTTCTTGGCAGCGCCAACGGTGGCAGAATCCAGGCCGTGGCCAGCAACGGTGGACTCGGCGTCGGCGACCTTCACCTTGCCAGCGCCCAGCTCGTCCCACAGGCCGCGCCACAGGCCGGTGCGGCGGCCTTCCTCGTTGTACTCGTAGAAGCCCTTGCCCTCGAGCTTGCCCGGGCGGTCGTACTCGTCCAGCATCTTGTCCACGATCTCGGTCACGCCACCGTCGTCGACGGTCAGGCCAGCGGCCTCCTGAGCTGCCTTGGTCTCGGCGCCGATCTTGCGGGCCAGCTTCAGGTTCAGCTCGTCCTGCAGCTGCAGCGGCGGTGCCGGGTAGCCGGCCTGGCGGCCAGCGGCCTCGATCACGGCCGGGTCGATGCCCTCAGCCAGCATGCGCATAGCCTCGTTCAGGAAGAAGCCGATAACGCGGGAGGTGTAGAAGCCACGGGAGTCGTTGACGACGATCGGGGTCTTGCGGATCTGGCCGGTGAAGTCCAGGGCCGCAGCCAGGGTCTCGTCGGAGGTCTCCTCGCCCTTGATGATCTCCACCAGCGGCATCTTGTCGACCGGGGAGAAGAAGTGGATGCCGATGAAGTCCTTCGGGCGCTTTACACCCGTAGCCAGTTCGGTAATCGGCAGGGTAGAGGTGTTGGAGCCCAGCACACAATCCTCCGGCACGGCAGCCTCGATCTCTGCCCATACCTTGTGCTTCAGCTCGGTGTTTTCGAACACGGCCTCGATCACAATGTCGCAGTCGGACAGGTCAGCGTAGTCGACGGAAGGCTTGATGCGATCCAGCAGAGCCTTGGACTTCTCCTCGGTGGTCTTGCCGCGCTTCAGTGCCTTAGCTTCCAGGCCTTCAGAGTAGGACTTGCCCTTCTCGGCAGCTTCCATCTTGATGTCCTTCAGCACAACCTCCATGCCAGCCTTTGCTGCCACGTAGGCGATCGCTGCGCCCATCATGCCGGCACCAACCATGCCCAGCTTCTTGAACTGCTTCTTCTCGACGTCCTTGGGGCGCTGGCCGCCACCGTTGCAGTACTGCAGGTCGAAGAAGAATGCCTGCATCATGTTCTTGGAGGTCGTGCCGGTGACCAGCTCCACGAAGTAACGGGTCTCTACGGCCGTGGCCTCTTCGATGTTCTTCAGCTGTGCGCCCTCAACGGCGGCCTTCAGGATGGCCTTCGGTGCCGGCATCGGTGCGCCCTTGATCTGCTTGGTCACGTTAGCCGGGAAGGAGGGCAGGAACTGTGCCAGCTTCGGGCTGGTCGGGGTACCACCCGGGATCTTGAAGCCCTTCTGGTCCCATGGCTGGGTAGCTTCCGGGTTCTCCTTGATCCACTTCTTCGCAGCGTCGACCAGCTGGTCAGCCGGGACGATTTCGTCGATCAAGCCGGTCTTCAGTGCGTCCTCTGCACGGAACTGGCGTCCGGTGGTCAGGACCTTCATCAGTGCGTCCTGCAGACCCAGCATGCGAACCACGCGGGTCACACCGCCGCCACCGGGCAGCAGACCCAGGGTGACCTCTGGCAGGCCAACCTTCAGGCCTTTGGCGTCAGAAGCAATGCGGTGGTGGGTAGCCAGCGCGATCTCCAGGCCACCGCCGAGAGCCGCACCGTTGATGGCGGCGACAACCGGCACGCCGAGGGTCTCGATGGCGCGCAGGCCGGCCTTCATGCCGTCGATCTGCTTGGTGATTGCTTCTGCGTCTTCCGGGGTGGACTTGATCATCGACTTGATGTCGCCACCTGCGAAGAAGGTCTTCTTCGCGGAGGTAATGACCACACCCTTGGCCTCGCCGGATTCCACTGCGCCCTGCAGCTTCTCCACCAGCTCAGGCAGCTCGCCCTGGAAGGTGTCGTTCATGGTGTTGACCGGCTGGTTCGGGTCGTCCATGGTGATGGTTACGATGCCGTCGCCATCCTGGTCCCACTTGAACATGCTCATGTGTGATGCTCCTTGTTTTATGTATTGACGCCCTCACGCTTGCGTCCGCGGGAGGTTGTCAGAGGAAAATTGAGTGTTTCTTGTGTTTTGGTCTGCGGGAAGGTCGGTTAGACGCGCTCGATGATCGTGGCCACACCCATGCCAGCTGCGACACAGAGGGTGATCAGGGCGTAGCGACCGCCGGTGCGGTGCAGCTCGTCGACAGCGGTACCGGTGATGATCGCGCCGGTGGCGCCGAGCGGGTGACCCATGGCGATGGCGCCACCGGAGACGTTCAGCTTCTCGTCCGGAATGTTCAGCTCGCGCTGTGCACGCAGGACGACGGAGGAGAATGCCTCGTTGATCTCCCAGATGTCGATGTCCTCGGGCTTCAGGCCCGCCTTGGCCAGAGCGGCGCGGGAAGCTGGGGCCGGGGCGGTCAGCATGATGGTCGGCTCCACACCGGAAGTAGCGACGGAGACAACGCGGGCACGCGGGGTCAGGTCGAAGTCCTTACCGGCCTGCTCGGAACCGATGGCCAGCAGGGCTGCGCCGTCGACGATGCCGGAGGAGTTACCTGCGTGGTGCAGGTGGTTGATGCGCTCCAGCTGCGGGTACTTGGTCTGTGCGACAGCGTCGAAACCACCCTGGTCGCCGATCATGGCGAAGGCGGGCTTCAGGCCAGACAGACCCTCGACGGTGGTGCCGGGGCGGATGGTCTCGTCGCGGTCCAGCAGGGTCACGCCGTTCTGATCCTTCACCGGAACGACGGTGCGGTCGAAGCGGCCTTCTTCCCAGGCCTTGGATGCGCGCTCGTGGGATCGAGCTGCGAAGGTGTCCAGATCCTCGCGGGTCAGGCCGTCCAGGCTGGCGATGATGTCAGCGGAGATGCCCTGAGGGATGAAGTCGTTGTAGAAGTTGGAGGCCGGATCCATGGCCAGGGCGCCGCCGTCGGAACCCATTGGGACGCGGGACATGGACTCCACGCCACCGACGAAGACCAGGTCGTCCCAGCCGGAGCGGATCTTCTGGGCGCCAAGGTTCACGGCGGTCAGGCCGGAGGCGCAGTAGCGGTTCACCTGGAGGCCGGTGGCGGTGTACGGCAGGCCGGCGTTCAGTGCGGCGGTGCGGGCGATATCCATGCCCTGGTCGCCGACGGGGGTGACACAGCCAGCGATGACGTCACTGATGCGGTTAGGGTCGATGCCCGGGTTGCGCTCAATGATTGCCTCGATCAGACCGGAGAGCAGGTCGACGGGCTTTGCGGTGTGCAGGGAGCCGCCCGGCTTGCCCTTACCACGCGGGGTGCGGACGGCGTCGTAAATGAATGCCTCTGGGGCGCCAGTGTTACTGGTCATGTCAGTCCTATTTCCTATCGTTCTCGACAGTGATTTGTTAGTGATTTGTACACACAAAGCACTAACCTTGTGTCTCACGCCACATTACCCGTTCTTTGGGGAAATAGTTGTAGTCTTATGTCTTTTCTTGCCCCTTTTATGCCCCACGTGGTGCCCCCATTGAGGTGGATCATGGGGGATAGCCGGGGAATCAGCGCTTTTGAAAGACCAATACCAAGTTCGAGACCGCGAACTCGCGTAGCCCCGGAACCCTCACCATCCACCATGCCCACCACGGGTGATACCGCGGGAAAGCGGCCACGAGCTCGGCGGGATCATCCGCGCGGGCGTGCACCTTGCGGCCGTATTCCAAACCATCAGAGGCCGAAACGTTAAACAGGCTTTCGCCCCAACGGTTTTTCGGCGGCTTGCCCATCTTCTGCTCATAGCGCCGGGCTGCGAACTCCCCGCCCACGTAGTGCTGCCATAGGCCGGTTTCGTGCCCGCCGAACGGACCCAACCACACCGTGTAGCTGTAGATCATTACTCCGCCGGGTTTCGTCACCCGTAGCATTTCGTCCGCCATCCGCCACGGATCCGGCACGTGTTCGGCGACATTGGAAGAGTAGGTGATGTCGAAGGCGTCACTAACAAAAGGTAGATCTAGCCCCGAACCCCGCACCGAGGTCTGCAGCTTAATACCTGCGGCGGCCATCTCGCCTACGTCCGGTTCGCAGGTGTAATAATCCGCGCCGGCTTTGTCGAAGGCCACACCGAAGTAGCCGGGTCCGCCGCCAACGTCCAGGATCTTTGCGCCATGCAAAGGCTCCTCAGCTGCACTAGCTGTTAAGCCACGCACGCCGGCGTAAACGTCCCGGATCAACCCGACCGTGTCCGCAGCTAGGTGGCCGTAGAAAATATCCGGGCGAGTTTGCTCGTATTTGAAATCACTCAGCAGGCCAAAAGAACGGCGTAGCGTCGCATGGCGACGAAAGACGCTCAACGCTGTGCGCTGCCGAGAGGGGTGGTTATTAAGGCTCATCGAGTGTCCATCTTTTCAGGTTGCGAGGCGATTGTGCGCACGTTTCGCTAAAGATTCGCCAAAGCCCTCAAAGGTGCAGGCAGGGGTGGATAGAATAGTGTTCATCATGAAAGTACTGCTTCTCTGTTGGCGCGACACGAACCACCCCGAAGGTGGCGGCAGTGAGCGTTATTTGGAGCGAGTCGGGCAGTACCTCGCCGACCAAGGCCACCAGGTAGTTTTCCGCACGGCACACTACTCCGGTGCGTCTCGTTCGGAACAACTGAGCCCCAACTTCCGCTTCTCCCGTGGGGGCGGAAACTTAACGGTCTACTTGCGTGCCCTAGCTGCAATCCTTGCCGCGCGTCGGGGGCGGGGGCCGTTAGCGGATATCGGGCGCCCAGATGTGGTGGTGGATACACAAAACGGTGTGCCTTTCTTCGCCTCCCTCGTAGCGGGCGCGCCCACGGTCGTGCTCACCCACCACTGCCACCGTGAGCAGTGGTCTGTCGCAGGCCCGGTGCTCTCCCGTATTGGGTGGTTTATCGAATCGACCCTCTCGCCATGGATCCACCGCCGTCGCCGTTGGGTCACTGTCTCGGCACCGTCGGCCGAGGAGTTTATCGAGTTGGGTGTGCCTCGCGGCAATATTGAGATCATTCGTAACGGCGTGGATCCGGTTGCTTCCTCTTTGATTCCGGACGCCCCTAACCCCAACTCCGACTATGCCATTGAAGAACCGACGATTCACTTGGTGGCGCTTTCTCGACTGGTGCCCCACAAGCAGATTGAACATGCGCTCGACGCGGTAGCCGCGGTGGCGCGCACCCATCCGAACGTACGCCTGGACGTCATCGGCGACGGGTGGTGGGCCGACCGTCTGCGGGGCTATGCCCGCGAGCTGGGCATCGAACCGCTGGTGATCTTCCACGGCTACGTGTCCGAGGAGTTGAAGCACCGAATCCTCAACCGCGCCTCGGTGCACGTAATGCCTTCCCGGAAGGAAGGATGGGGTCTAGCCGTCATTGAGGCCGGGCAACACGGAGTGCCAACCGTGGGTTATGAGTCTTCTGCCGGGCTGCGGGATTCTGTTATTGACGGGGAAACCGGTCTGCTGTGCGATTCGCCAGGTGGGCTGATGAACGCGGTGGAGTTTCTCCTGGACAACCCCGAGAAGCGCCGGGCAATGGGGCGTGCCGCGCAGCGCCGTGCGCGGGAGTTCTCCTGGGAAGCTACCGGAGCTTCATGGGAGAAACTGCTGCGCGAGGAGGCCGAGCACTAGTCTGCCCCTGGATTGTGCGCCATAGCCACAAGCACATTCCCCACATCATGAGCATCCAGTAGAAAGTCATGCCCACGTACAGCGGTGCGCGATCCTGCACAGGGTTGTGCGGAAGTGTCGGACTTTGTACCCGGAAAAGCTCGTAGTTATCGGAGCTTAAGACTCGGCGGATTCCCTTCGAGTTCAGCACCTGCATAGCTTTAGCCATCGCTTCCCCATCGTTGACGGAGTACCAGTCCACCAGCACCCAGCTCACGCCGTTGCGTTTCAGGGTGTTCTTGCCGCTCATAAGGTCAGACAGGATCGCCATGCTGGCCGGGTTGCCGTCGACCACGTGACCATCGACGATCAAAAACCCCGGATCCATCGGCGAGCCCGGCAAGAGCTTCAGCCCAGGAGCCACGTGTGGTCGGTTGTTTCGGGTGCGGTAATTGCCGGGCGGTAGCAGCACAATCTTTCCCTTGGGCGCGCCAGAGATGATGTTGGACATTTGATTCCAAGTATCGGAAAGCTCCACACGCTTCAGCGGGGCCATGTCGGCAGGAAAGGCCGGAACCGTCAGGACACACGCAGCCGCCAGTCCCACGGCCGCCGCCTGAGGCGCCCACTTCGGTGGAGCTGTGGACTTAGGAGAATTTTCCCGTGCACGGCGCGGATCCAGCCGTTCCACGGCGACGGCCAGGAGAAGCACAAAACCGGGGATGGCCAGGCAAACGAACTTGGTTGTATCGCGGAACATGCCCGCACCGGGCACATGGCTAATGGCAAAGCCCATAACATCCACGCCCCAAGGAGTGGCCAGCAGAGGGGGCGTCACTAAGGCAAGAACCGTCAGTACCGCGGCGGCCCGGTAGACGCGCCATAGCTCTTTAAAGCCGAACAACAACACTACGCACAACAGCATGCCGATGACCACAGACATCAAAGTGCGAGAAGGTGGGGAAGCCTCAGCGTTCCACACACCGGAAAGTCCCATGGTGGAGGCGAGGGGGCCTAGAAACGATTCGCCACGGGCGGAGAACAGAGAAGCCGACAGTGCATCGGAGCGGGTCTGCGAAGGATTGGAGATCCACAGCGCCGGCAGCATCCACGGAAGGGAAGCGACAGCGCTCGCCGCCAAACTGTGCAGGCGTTCCCCGCGTGAAGGAGCAAAAACCAGCGCCGTGATCAGCGCCAAGATCAAGCCAGTGGGGACAAAACCGCATAGGCAGATCGCGACATAAAGAAGTCCGTGGCGGCGAGCCGCAGATAGATAAGCGATGGCGGGCAGCAACATTCCCGCAGTGGCGACAGTCCATTGCCCTTGCAGAAAACGCTCGATAACAAAGGGGTTCCACACGACGAAAAGTGCCGCCAATAGCTGTGCTGATAGCCGTCCCTCTGCCATCCCCCGCACCATCTTGGCCGCAAAGAAACACCCCATCAAACTTGAGACAATGACAAGCGCGCTGGCGATGAAGGACACCGGGATAGTCGGGGAAAACAGGGCGAGGATCGCATCCTGCGGTAGGGCACGCGGAGCGCCCTCATTAATCCCCAGGTTGTTGGAGTTATCCGGCAGCGAGTGGGGAACAAACATGTCCCGCAGTAGATAAGCCTTGGTGGGGTCGGGGCGCAGCCCCAACCAAAACGGCCACAGAGTAACTACGGAAACTACAAAAGACCACCCCAGCACGATCAGGCTATCGCGCTTGGCGGTGGTCTTAAGCGACTGCGAATTCACAGCCAATAGTCTAGTAGTTCAGCGGGGATTATTTGCCTGCCAGGCGGGCTGAACGGTGAGCAATCCAACCGATAACCAGAAGGATCAGGCCAACTGCACCCAGAATCCACGGCAGGATGGTGCCCATGAGCTTCATCTTCTTGATGCCGTCGCTGGCCTTGCTCATCTGCTGCTTGCGAGACTCATCGTCCCACGCGCCGGGGAAGTACACGGCGGTGCGGGTCGGATTCTTGATCTCTTCTTCCTTGTTTTCGTAGATGCGCTGAGCGTCCTCGTCGTCCTGTGCGTAGTACTGGAAGACTTCCTCGGAGCCGTTGACGATCACGCCGGTATCCGGCTGCACGCGCAGCACGCGGTGGACGGTGTAGTAGCGGGACATTTCGACCTCAGGGCCGAGGTCTTCCTTTTTGTCGGCGCCTTCTTCGTCTTTCTTGTCGGCGTCCTTCTTGTCGTCCTTGTTTTCGGCGGACTTGTTCTTAATCTCGTCCTCGCTCAGGCCCCACACCTTCGCCGGGAACTTTAGGCGCAGCGCAGCCAGGGTGCCTTCGTCGCCCTTGGACAGCTCACCATCGGCCTCCAGGCGCTCACGCAGAGCCGGGTACAGCTCGGTTGGGGGAACGGTCTGCTCGAAGCGGTAGACCTTCTCGCCATCCTGCTCCTCCTCGCCGACGTAGTCGATCGGCTGGGTCTTTAGGATCTGCATGTCGAAGTAGTCGTAGGACTTACGGTCAGTGCCCATCGGGAACTGGTAGGTGATACCGGGGCGGGTAAACGGCGCTACGGAGGTCTCAACCTCTTCGTCCTCGCCCTTCTTCGCCGCTGCATCCAGCGCTGGTGCGTTCAGTTCCACGGAGGAAGTCGGGTCTGGCACAGGCATCTGGGTCTTGCGATCCAGGGTGACGTGGTCGATGGAGGCGCTAATCAGGTTCTTCGGCTCCTTCCTGTCCGTACGGAACAAAGTCTGGCCGGCCTCGAATGTCACGACCTTATCGTCCGAGGGCTCCTGTGCGGTCGTAAAACGCTGGGACTGCATCTCGAGCCCCTTGTTGATAAAGCACTTGACCTGCGGATTGTCGCCCTTGCACTCGGGCTTGTCCTTGTTGTCGCCGACCGGCTTGCCGGAAGCTAGTGCGCCGGAATCCAGCAGATTACCTTCGGTCTTTGGGGTGCCAGTGGTGGACACGAGGTCCAGTGGCAGCACCTTGCCCTTCGGGACGACATAAGTGGGCAGTGCAATGGCAAAGACCAGCAATGCCACGCCGAGCACGATCGCTACGGAGGAGAGGATTCTCTTCATAGGATGGTTTTTCCTGACTCTATTTGTCTGCTTTTATCCGGACCACTGGCCGGGGGAACAAGATTCTGATGTGACTGTAGTTAGCCTGTGAAGCTTCCAATACTTTAGCCAATCAAAACTAGATACTTCGTAGATTTAAAATATTTTTCCAGAAAAGTCTTGTTTGCAGCTTCCGCCTGCAGTTTTGCTCTATCCAGTCCACCTGGTCGGTTATGCTGATCCCGATGAGCCCGAAGAAAGTATCCGCCCGGCCCGCGCCCTTCCTCCCTGCGTTGGAAGGTCTGCGCGCGATTGCCTGCTCCGGCATCATCATCACCCACGTCGCGTTCCAGACGGGCGCGGATACCGGCAACCTCCTTAACCGCATGATGGCGCGCACGGATTTCTTCGTCCCAGTGTTCTTCGCCCTCTCCGGTTTCCTACTGTGGCGCCGTCACCGGGCGGATTTCTCATTGTCGACCTCGCACGACAATCTGATGACTCTCGCGGGCTACTACGTCAAGCGTCTCGGGCGCATCTTCCCCGCCTATCTGGTTACCGTCGCCATAGTTCTGCTGTTCTTCCCGGTAGCGGGTGCACCAACGGTATGGCAGATGCTATCCAATATCACCATGACGCAAATCTACGTCGACGGTGGTCTCATCGGTGGGCTGACTCACCTATGGAGCCTGTGCGTAGAAATGGCCTTTTACCTCGTTCTCCCGTTAATCGGTGTGGCGTGGGGGCGTCAAGAACGAAAATGGCGTATCGCGTGGATCGTCGGGGTGGCGGCGGCAAGCTTTGGCTGGGCTTTTATCCCCGCATTCGCCGACGCGCCGGGGCCGGGCGGGCTTAATCCGCACATCATGCCACCTGCATTTATTGCGTGGTTCGGGGTGGGATTGCTCGGTGCAGAGCTGGAGTCGATCGTGCAGGATCGCGCCTACGCACTGACGGGTAAGCAAGGTGCCGAGGGTATTGACGCCCGTTACCAGTTGCCGACGGTTCGAGCTATCGCGAAGTTTCGCTGGGTGTTTTGGCTCCTGGCTGTGGGGGCGCTGGCGGTCGCAGCTTCGGACGGGCCGGAAGGGCTTACACACGCGGCGCCGGCGGAGTTCGCCCGCCGGACGCTATATGGGTTGGTGTTCGCGGCCTCGCTGATCGTGCCCTATACGTTGGCGCCAAGATCCAAGTTCCTGGAGTCCGCGCTGATGCAGGCACTGGGGCGTTGGTCCTATGCGATCTTCCTGTGGCACATGTCGCTGCTTTCTATTGTGTTCCCACTGTTGGGCGTGAACCTTTTCAGCGGGCACACGGCGCTGGTACTGGTGGCGACGTTCGTGTTGAGCGTGCCGGTGGCCGCGCTGAGCTACTCCGTGGTGGAGGAGCCTGCGCGCCGGGCTATTAACTCTTGGTGGCGTTCGGTGCGCGCAGACCGGAAAGACCGGGCGAGTGCCGAGCCGACTACGACCAGCAACACGACGGCCAGTGCGCCGTTAACAACGAACCCACCTGCGTAGTAGTTTCCGCTGCCCCAGTTGCCGCGCACACACAGCAGCAAGGCGAGGAATGCCGCTGCGCCAGCGACAACCTTGGCCGCGCGGATAGCCCGGCGCACTCGTGGAGAATGCTGCGCAGGCTCCTCGTTTACCACCAGTTCCGGGCGCGGCAGTCCGCGTGTCCGTCGTGCGACGAAAATGCATAGCCCCACCAGGACCAACGCTGCGACTAGTCCGATAGCCAGCCAGGTGCGGTACAGTCCCGTGCCTTCGAAGTGGATCTTTACCAGGCCGGAGGCGCCCTCCGGGACGATCCACCCCTGCTGCCATCCGTTGACGGTGATAGGTGTCAGCTGAATACTTTCGCCTCCGTTCTCCAGGGTGGCGATCCGTCCGGGGTTTGCTTGCGAGGGGCTGAATAGTACGCGCTTCTTGTCCGCAGGTTCCAGGCGAGTGCCTCGCTGTAGGGGCTGGGCCGCCGGTGTTTCCCGCACTGCTGCGGCGAACAGCGGCTCGGCAACTGTCAGCGCCGACCAGCGTGCGGTGGTGGACAGGACGTGCTTGCCCGCTGTGAGGTTGAGCGTGTCCCCGCAGAAGTAGTCTTGCCCGTCGATCGTTACCGGCGCACCCTTCTTTCCGTCAGCTGTGCATTCGGAGGAGTGGACAACAACCGGCAGTTCGCCGGTACCATTGCCAACGGATTTGGGAATCTCAAAGCCACGCAGCATCACGGATTCATTGATCTCTTGGCCAAAAACCCACCGGTTTAGCGTCGACTTTTCACCGTCTTCCCCTGCAGCAGGCACAGCGGGCACAGTGGGCACTCGCCGCGGGGTCACGTCCTCATCGCCGTCGGCCAGTACCTTTGCCTCGGCAATGCCGAAGTCACCGAAGGCGCCCACAATCGTTACGCGGATCGAATCTGCGCGTCCCGCGGGCACCTTGACCTTGTTCGTTTCGCCGGGCTTGAGGGTAGCGCTGGTGCCCGAAACCGTCTTGCCCTGCAGATATGTTGTCACCTGCACGCGTGCGGGCCGCCCCTGAATGTCTAGGTGCAACCCAAGCTTGTTGTGTGCGTCGCCCACCCGGAACTCGATGTACTGTCCGGCAACGTTGCCGACCGTCGGCCGCCACGCGGTGCGCTGTGAGCCATCCACTGCGGAGGTTGCCGACGAATATGTTTCCGCACCACCGAAGCCCGTTGGGTCTGCTGCGGTTGATGAAACACGTACCTCGCCCTGGGTCTCCACATGCGTCATTTCCTCCGGAGACAGCGGACGCCCATCGGCATCGCGCACTGGGTAATCCCGCACCGGATTGAGTACTTGGCTGGGATCGTCGAGGCTGCGGATCTCACTGTCGGCGCCCACCACGTTGCCGTAGTTATGTTCACGCAGCGCAGGCGTGTCCGT
This sequence comes from Corynebacterium sp. TUM25020, assembly GCF_056388495.1. Classification (NCBI taxonomy): domain Bacteria; kingdom Bacillati; phylum Actinomycetota; class Actinomycetes; order Mycobacteriales; family Corynebacteriaceae; genus Corynebacterium; species Corynebacterium sp. TUM25020. The sequence continues at coordinate 85,675 of NZ_JBWJFG010000002.1, forward strand.
TACCGTCTGTGCCGGTACCCCTAGGTTTTTTCCTTGGGACGCCCCCACGCGCGTCCGCGGTACGCCCTGTCGGCCTAGGGCAGCGTCCGCTGCTGCCAGGCGGGGAAGGGCCTCGGGGCTGGCATGGGCGACGTCGATACGTTCGGCGTCGATAATCCGCAGATCACCCGCGGTGCCGTCGGTGCCATCTGCAACACCGCCGTCGACGCGATAGATACGCACCTGGTCGTCGCCGAAGGAGGCGACTTCCTCGAATCCGCCCGATCGGTCGAGGGTGCGCTGAACCCGCTTGGCGCCCGGCGTATCGGCAGCGGTGGTGAGGTCGTAGCGCAGCAGCAGATAGCCCACGCCTTGTTGCCACAACGTAGGGGCGAGGGTGGGGATGGCTGTGCCGGACTCGAGTTCGCGCTGGAGTCCGTCCAACCCACGGATGGCCTCGGGCTGCACTAGTGGCACGGAATCGCGCACGACCCACGGCACGTCCAGCAGTGGCTGAGCGGGTTCGTCGCGGGTGTTTCCCCAGGTCTGTCGACCAAATCGAGCCTCGGGTAGGATCATGGTGCGGGCAGGGGTATGGGAATCCCCGGCTTCCTTCTTGACCTCGGAGTTCAACCAGTCGGCGGCTTGGGTCCAATAGTCAGGAAGCTGGCGGTAGGCATCGGCGGCAGCGATGCGCCCACTCCAGCCCGTGGCGGTGACCACGGCGATCAATAGGCTTATAGCGATGGCGCGGGGAACCTCCGGGTACTTTTCCGGGTTGCGCCACCGTGCCCAGCGCTCGCGGCTAAGTCCCGGCCAGGGGAGGCGTGCAAGGCCGTGGGCGATACCGACCACCAGTGCGAGTCGCACTAGTGGATCGAATTTGTGCAGGTTGCGCAGCGGGGCGCCCGCACCGTCGAGAAATATGCGACCCCACACGGAGAGCGGAGAGATCGGGGCGGTGGCGAACACCATTGCACCGATTCCCACAAGCAGAATCGCCAGCCAGCGACGGGCGAAGGGAAGGTTCGGGCGGGTAAGCCCCCACAGACCCAGAAAGGCGACCAATAGGGTTCCGGCGATGAAGACCGGTTCGCCGACCAGCGCGTAGCCGCCCTGACGCTCGGCGGAGAGGAAAGGGGTCCAGCTGGTGGTGCCACGCAGAATCTCGGCGAGGTTCATCCAATTGGTCGTCAGCGAGGCTGACTCGATGTAATCCGTGAACGGAGGCGAATATTTCCCCAGCAGCAGGAGTGGACCGATCCACCAGAATGTGGCGAGCAACCCGGCGGGAACCCACCACAGTGCGAAGTAGAGACCCACCCGTGGACGGCGTAGGCACATGCCGAGCCAGAAAATCACTGCGGGCAGGATGGCCACAACTGTAGCGACGGCATTCACTGCGCCGAGGAAGAGTACGGCCAGCGCGCTGAGAAGGGCGTATTTTGCGAGATAGACGCGTGAGCGCCGGTCGGGCCAACCTCGTCCACTTCGCGCTATGAGGGCGGCGCTCGCTACCGGCAACAACACCCAGGGCACAAGCGCGCACACCCACGCCTCGGAGCTAATAGCCCCCAACGTGGTGAGAATGCGTGGAGATAGTGCAAAGAGGATGCCGGCGATCACCCGCGAGCTGCGGCTACCGATCTGGAGCCGTTGCAGCAGCAGGACAGTGCCAGCGAAAGCGAGCGTAAGTAGCAGCCCCCACCACAAGCGTTGCGTTATCCAATCGGGCAAGAAGGAAAAGACTGCGAAGAATAGGCCGTGGGGGAACAGGTATCCGTAGGCCTGGTTCTGCAATTGCCCCAGGGGGAAAGTATCCGTCCAGGGGTACAGCGCTTGGCGTAGAAAGCCCCAAGGATCGGCCGTTAGATCCAGCTTTGTATCGGCTGAAATCAGCCCGGGGGACTGTAGGAACGCGAAAAGAAACCACGCAAGGGCACTAAGAGCCCATGCGCGGCGAGAAAGGGGACGGTGCGCCGAAGTTGGCACGTGGGTGGTGCGCCTTATTCTGCGCGGCCGCCGTACTGGACTGCGCCCAGGAAGGCATTGTCCTGGTTCACGGCGATCTGCTCATCGGTGGGGAGTTCAGTGGTGTCGGCCATTGCGCCAGCACCGAAGGTTGCGGCGCCGCCCAGAACCAGGCCTGCGACTGCGGAGGCGACCAGGGCGCCCAGGCCGCGACGGGTAGAGGCAGTTTCGTTAGCCATGTGATTTCCTGTTCCTAGTGGGACTGTTGTGGTTTTAGCGTACTAGCTTCTTGTTGATCGTACCCAATGAAACACGTCACAAACATTCGTTTGCGAAAACTAGTCCTCATCTTCAATGGGCGGGACAATCAAAACGGGGCGACCAGCGTTCTTAATGATGCTGTCCGACACGCTGGACTGCAGGAAAGACTTCCAACCGGAGAGGGCGCGAGTGCCCGTCACGATCAGATCCACGTCCAGTTCATCAGCTGCGTCAACAATGGCGCTCCAAATAGCCGTTCCGGACTCTACCAGAAAGGGTTCGGTAACAAAACCATGGGAGTTGGCCAACTCCACGCCCTCGTTACAGGTGTTGACGGCCTCAGCGTAAGCCGGATCATCATCCTCTGGATGCTCGCCGGTCTCGTTGGACCAGTCGTGCTGCATCATGCCGCTCATGCCCGCCGCACGTGCCGCCTGGCGGTGGATAGGCTCCCAGACCGTCAGGATGTAGGCGTTCTTCGCCGACAGGAAGCGCCCGGCGTGCTCCACAGCTCCGCGGGCCTCGGCGGAGCCGTCATAGGCGATGAGTACGGTATCGCCGCTCGCGTCAAAGGTTTTGTGCTGTGTTTGCTGCGCTTGTTCTGCCTGCTGTGCTTGTTCGGTCATGTTGCTCGCTCCTTGATATGCGCCCTTCGATTGGTGCGCTACACGTTGCGTTTGTTACTACGTTAATACTATGCCCCGTAGACATGTAGCCATTGGCGCCGTTGCTTGCGCTCTTCTTGTTGCCTCAAGCGCTTGTTCCTCTTCGACGCCCACTGACCAGCCCACCGCATCCTCCACCTCTGCCAGCACGTCCGCTGCTTCCTCTTCCGCGGGCTCTCCGCCGACCGGCAGTACTGCCGCCGAGGCGGAGAAACAAAAGGCTTGCACACAGGTGGAGAACAAGGCCCCGAGGGACATGGCTGGCCGAATGCTGGCTGTGGGCGTCACTAGCTACGAATCTGCAGAACAAGCCATCGACGAAGGCGTGCGCCACCTTTTTATCGGCTCGCAGACTGATCGCTCAATCCTCAATGGCCAAGGTGATCCCGCGCGTAGCCTGGCAGCGCTGGAGAAGCGCGCGGGTGAACCGCTGACGGTGAGTGTGGATGAGGAAGGAGGGCTGGTGCAACGCCTATCCGAGATTATCGGCGAACTCCCCAGTGCCAAGGAGATGGCGGAGACGATGAGCCCCGACCAAGTGCGCGACCTTATGGCCGAACATGGCAAGAAGATCCGCGACCTGGGCATTACCGTGGATTTCGCGCCAGTGGTGGACTTGGCTGGCGGGCAGAATGTCTCTGACAATGCGATCGGTTCCCGTTCCTTCAGTGCCGATCCGAAGATTGCCGCGGACTACGCACGGGCCTACTCGGAGGGGTTGCAGGAGGCCGGTGTGACTCCTGTCCTGAAGCACTTCCCAGGACATGGTCACGCGACGGGAGATTCGCACATGGGTGCGGTGACCACTCCGCCCCTGGAGCAGATGCAGGCTAAAGACCTGCTACCTTTCCGGGAGCTGATCGACGTTGACGGAATGGCCGTCATGGTTGGCCATGTACAGGTTCCGGGACTCGGCGAGGGTCTGCCGTCGTCCGTGAACCCTGCCGCGTACAAGCTGCTGCGGGATGGTGGCTACGGCCCGCAGCATGACGCCGCAGGTTACAATGGCGTGATTTATACCGATGACCTGACCGGAATGAAAGCTGTGACGGATCGCTACCCTGGTCCCGAGGCAGCCGTTGCCGCGCTGGCAGCCGGTGCGGATGTGGCATTGGCAGCGGCGGGTGCGGTGGAGATCCCCGATGTGGTGGAAGCCATCCGCAAGGCGATTGACGATGGGCGGATTCCGGAAGATCATGTGCGTGATTCTGTGAATCGCACTTGTAATCCGCGATAAAAGAATTCCCTGATCGGGGGTATTCACGATAGACTTACCTGCGTGAATTCTCAGGATCAGACGAGCAAAGGTCGCCCACACGGCCAGCACCGTGCGCAGGTGGGGGACGGGAACCGTCCCGTCAAGCCCCGCAAGCGACGAGGCATTCCGTGGTGGGCTTGGTTCTTTATCGGCTTGATCGGTTTGGGGGGCATCCTCTACGGCGTAGATCTGGCCATGAGTGAAGGCAAGGTTCCCCGGGGCGTAACCGTCGGTGGCGTAGACATCAGTGGCGTGGATAAATCCCAGGCTGAACAGCGCCTACGTAACGACCTGGGGGAGCGTACCCGACAGCCGGTCACTGTTCTGGCGGGCAATATGAGTACCAAGCTTGAGCCCACACAGTCCGGCATGCAGGTGGATTGGGGTGCCACGGTGGATCAGGCAGGGCAGCAGCCGCTGAACCCTATTACGCGTATCCGCTCGTTCTTCGAGACCCGCGAGGTGGGCATCATCTCGAAGATTACGGATGAGAACCTCAACCGCTCCCTGAATCGCGTGGAAAGGGAACTAACCCGCGACCCACAGAATGCTGAGCTTTCCGTTAATACCGAGGGCAAAGCTGACATTAAGGAAGACAAGCCGGGGCAGACTGTGGATCGGGAGCTGCTAAGTTCCGAGGTGCGAGACAACTGGCTGAACACTGATGGTCGCGTGAACGTGGAGGCGACCATCACGCCGGCTGATGCTGATAAGGACGCAGCCGAGCGGGCAGCCAAGCAGTACGTGGTGCCCGCGACGGCGAAGAAGTTGGTGTTCCATGGCCGGGAAAAGGTCGATGGTGTAATCACCCCACAGAACTGGCATGACATTTTGACCTTCAAGGTGGAAGGCGGTGAGTTCATGCCGCAGTGGAATACCGAGAAGGTGCAGGAGATCCTAGGCGAACAGCTTTCCAGCACTGAGGTGGAATATCGGGACGCTAGCTTCGAGTTCCACGGCGACGATATCGAGGTGGTGCCGTCCAAGGATGGTGTGGCTATTCAGTGGAAGGAAACGCTTGGCGACTTCCAGGCCAAGGCTCTGGATAAGAAGAAGCGCGATCATCAGGTTCTCTACGAAGAGAAGAAGGCAAAGTACACCACCGCACAGGCCAAGAAGGCACACTTTGACGATGTCGTCGGCACCTTTACCACTGGTGGCTTCAGTGGTTCGTCGGGTACCAATATTCGCCGTGTAGCGGAGATGGTGGACGGCGCCATCGTTCTGCCGGGCGAGACATTCTCTCTGAACGGGCACACGGGGCCGCGTGGTACGGAGCAGGGCTTTGTGGAGTCCGGCATTATTATTGACGGTCACGCCGGCAAGGCTGTGGGCGGTGGCATTTCACAGTTTGCGACCACGCTGTATAACGCTTCTTACTTCGCGGGCATGGAAGACGTCGCCCATACCCCGCACTCGTATTACATTTCCCGCTATCCGGCTGGCCGAGAGGCCACGGTGTACGAGGGGGCGATCGACCTAAAGTTTAAGAACCCATTTGATACTCCTGTGCGCATTAAGACGCGTGTGAGTGATGGCGACGTCACCGTGGAGCTGCGTGGCGTGAAGCAGGTGGATGTGGAATCCATCCCGGGTGAGCGGACGAACCCGACCTCGCCTAAGAAGATTGAGCTCGATGGTGACGAGTGCTCGCCATCTTCGGGTGCTCCGGGCTTTACCACTACCGATACACGCGTGGTAAAGGATTTGAAGGGTAAGGAACTATCCCGCGAAACCCAGCGCACGGTCTACGATCCCCAGCCGATCGTGACCTGTAGGTAGTTGGCTACTGGCTCTAGGCCATTGGAAGCACGGGAGCACTAAGCCTTGTGTAGAGAGCAGTGAATGATGTTGTGCGGCAGGGCTCATACTGTGGCTTCCACGGCGGAAAGATGGCGCGGGCGAGCACAAGTAGGCCTTTAGTGCATGCGAAAAAGGGGCGGGAACGAATTTTCGTTCCCGCCCCTTCGGCTATTCAAAGCTTAGAGCGTTGAAGTTCTAGCAGGGCTTACTTGATGATGCCCTGGTGCTTCAGGTAGTTACCGACGCCGATAATAGCGCTGGCGATGGTGCCAGCGAAACCAGCAGCCAGGCCAGCCCACAGCAGAACGCCCCAACCGGTGAGGTCCTTGCCCTTGGAAGAACCAAAGATCTCTGCAGCGGAGTTCTCCTTGTCCTTACCCAGGGAGTCACCGATCTTGGAGCTGAGGGTGACGCTCTCCTTAGGGGTGTCGGTCTCAGCGCTTGCAACGGCGGTGCCGGTCAGAGCTACGGAAGAAGCGGTGGCCAGAGCCAGAGCAGCCTTGCGAATGTTCATGGAAGTTCCTTTTCCTATCTAAGTGGACGTGTGTCGGTTTCTGCTTAGCGGTTGATGCCGTAGCGCAGGAAGTTGTAGATCGGAGCAACAACCAGGCCGAAGACGCTGATTGCGGCGGTGGTGATGAGCAGGACGTCAGCAGCCTTGGCCCACGGTGCGAGGTTCTTGCTGGTCTCTTCGTTGTTCTTCCAGCTGTCGGAGCCGAAGATGTCCTGGCCCTTTGCCGGCTGATTCCACTTCATCTTGTCCTCGGGGTCGAGGCCCTTGCGGATCTTGCTCAGGGTGTCGTTGTCGGACAGGGTCACGGTCTCGCCGTTGTCCTGAGCAGAAGCAACGGAAACGCCGGAGATGGCGACGGTGGTAGCGGTAGCAACAGCCAGAGCTGCGTTGCGGAACTTACGCATCTGGATACCTTTCGTGTGTGGTAGAGAACGGTTTTGGCAGAAAGTAGATCCAGTCACTAGCCATAACGTCAGTGTCTCGATCATTTCCTGAACTTTCGCTGGGAACTCTACAGGAACTGCTAAGTGTCTGCACCTCTGGGGAAAGTGGGGGGAGGAGAAAGGGGGAGCGCAGTGGCTAAGCCACAGGTCTGCTTGCTAGTTTTTGATCTTGGTGTAGCTTGCAAAAATGCAGGCGGGTCGATGCGTTGACTTTGCTCGGTAAAATCCCCGATCCCGGCGTCAGGGGTGGGTAGGGCGGTAGGCGGGCTCGGTTGAAAAACTGGTGACGTAAAACGGCCAGAATCGAATGAGGAATCGTTACTTCAGGGAGGCTCTTAAAGAATGGTAAGCCGAAATCCTGAAAAGGTTTATACGGAACTTAACCCGGCGTTGGTAGTGCAGAATCTTACGTATTCTGTTCAAAAAGCACGCGGTCGGCAGGAGATACTTCATAACATTTCAGCCCCATTCCCCGCGAATAGATGGACTTCCATTATGGGGCCATCAGGGTCCGGAAAGACTACTCTGCTGCATAACCTGGCTGGTTTGGTTACTCCGGAGCGGGGACTTGTTCGTATGTATAAGGGCGCCACAAATCTTCCTGTGCATGAGGATGCAAATCGTGGGCGCGCAGTAGAGATTTCTCGTTGTACTGAGTCTGAAAGGGCGAAGCTTCGCTGTAGTGAAGTGTCCGTGGTATTTCAGGACTTTAACCTCATCCCAGTCTTGAACGTCAGAGACAATATTAATTTATCGCGTCGGCTGGGAGGCCTACGTAATCGGATGTCGAAGTCGGCGCCTGCTGCATCGAAGCCTGGTAAGCAAGGGTGGTTTGACTACGTTGTGCAAACTCTAGAAATTCAGGAGCTTTTGAAGCGCCTCCCTGACCAGCTTTCTGGCGGACAGCAGCAGCGAGTTGCCATCGCACGGAGCCTTTACGTTAACCCTGAGGTTTTACTTGCCGATGAACCAACAGGAAATCTCGACTCCGAAAATAGTGATCGAGTATTAGAATTGTTAAGGCTGGCGGTTGATGAGTTTGGGCAAACGGTCGTAATGGTTACTCACGATGAGCAAGCTGCCGATAGAGGAGATTTCGTTCTAAGGATGTCTGACGGCTTAATTCGTTCCGTCGCTACAACGTCAACTTTTACTTCGGTGCAAGGCTAGGCTTAGATTTTGTTTCGTATTGCATTGCATCAGCTCCTGCGACGTCCGCTGCGGTATATTTCGCTTTTTCTTGCGGTCGTTATCGCGGTCAGCCTTTCGGCGGCGACAGTTGGTCTTATTACGTCCATCAAGTCGTCGGTTGAGCAAACGTACCTAGCACCCTATGACAGCGCAAATATTGTTGCAAAGGTTGACGGTGCGAGCTCATCAGACATTGAATTGATTCGCTCCAAGGTAAGGGAACAGGGTGGCGAACTCACCTTTGATCGTCACCTTTCTGTTTTAGCTAAGGGGGCTCAAGCTACCGCATATGAGCCCATGCAGCTTCAAACGCTTCCTCGGGAAGAATCCCTATCTTGGCGGAAGGTATTTGAGGGGCGGCTCCCGCGTGGTTCCCATGAGGTTGCTATCAGTCAGAATCAAAGGGTTCCTGGCGCGATTAATCCGCTGAAGCTAAATGATGAAATTAGCCTTGGCTTCGAAGAAAATCAGACCTCTGATACCGGGTCTAAGCTGGATTTTCGCAAGGCCAAGATTGTAGGAATTCTAGAGTCGGACGCCACGGGTCAGTTTTTCGGTATGCGTTCTGTTTACTCAGACGCTGCACTGGTTCAAGAGTTTGCCCCTTCAAATCAACCTCTTGAAGGAGAACTCCGGATTTCCGTGCCGAAGTCCACGGAACAAACAGGTATAGAAGCCTTAAAAAGTCTTAATCTCGAACACGTAGAGTTTTACAATTCCGCAGAATACGGACAGCAACAAGCAGACAAGTACGTAGGCGAAAGGCAGTATTACTTCATCCTGCTTGATGCATTTATGTTGGTTATCGCCATCGTTGCGGGCTTGGTCATTTTTAGTTCCTACCAGGTGATAACCGCTCAAAGAGTCAGAGAGTACGGACTTCTCCGTGCACTTGGTGCCGATGACCAGCGTATTCTTCGCTCCGCAGTTTATGAAGCGATAGCTCTCGCTATTGTGGCTTGTTTGGTAGCCGCGCCAATCGGGCAATGGCTCATCGACCTTTCCCGGGAACGGGCTTTTGATTTAGGAATCCAGCTCCCGCTGGAGGAGACTCCGGTGCCGGCCTGGATGTTGGGCTTGATTGCTGCTGGAGCTATCATAGTCACCCTCGCAGGGTGTATACCGAGCGTAAACAAGGTATTGAGACGTGAGACCATAAGCAGTCTGCGAAACGCGAATAATTCGGGGATAAGTTCCTCAACGGTTGTTCTGGGGTTTATCGCTGGTGTCGCTATTCTTCTGGTTTCTACATTCGGTATGCACTTCCTGGTCTCCGCTGCTCACGAGGGTGAGATTTCTCCGAAGCGGCTGGTGTTGGCGATTATTCTGGGGTCAGGGATAGTCCTTGGAAGCATGTGCATGTTGGCAACGTTGCTTCCTGTCATATACCGACGCTTGGGCAACCTTGTGCCGTCACTAGGGTTCAAAATCCCCATGCGCTACGCCGGCATGCAAGCATTGCGCTCCGCTGCGCTTATCATCATGATCCTCTGTAGCTCCGCGCTGGTAGGTGCCGTATTTACGGGTGAACAACGTATTTCTGAGCATTTGGAGACGAAAGCGGATTCTTTAGATACGCCAGATATCACCCTTTCGCCGTTACAGGGGACTAGTCCCGATAACGTTGGTCAAAAGTTAGCTCAAAGCGAGGGTATCTCTGGCTATGTTAATACTTGGACGGTTGGCGCGAGCTCCACGGATGCCGTGGAAGGTGCAGAGCCTGCTCAAGCGGTATATCCGGAAGAGCTTGCTAAAGTAATTCCGGGGATTTCAGAAGAGATCTTGCGTGGCAGTATTTTGGTGGGAATTGATTCTTCGCTTCGAACGAGTTTCACGGAAAATGAAACCACTGCAATTAGGGTGAATGGGCAGGATACCTCCGTAACGGCAAGGTTTATTAATTCTGAAGTGTCCTACATAGATGCTAGATTGCTAGAGCAGAATGGGATTCGGTTCAAAGATGGAAAATCGAGTCTCATGCTAGCGTTTGAAAAAGAGAGTTCCACCGGTTCCTCTTCTACGGTGAAAACGGGTATCGGCTCGCTCAGCAAGGTCTTGTCCTCTGATAATGAAGAGTATGTAATTCGTCAAGGGTTCGTTGCAAAAGAAAACGTGAGAAATACAGCGGTTCGCCTAACTTCGATTTCTATTGTTCTAATTATAGTGAGTCTGATTATAACAATCACTGGGTGCCTAAACTCCATTGCCTTGGCTGTACGTGAGCGGGCGGAGGACTGGCGCCTTTTGTCGGCGGTTGGTTCGAGCAGGCTTCGGCTCCTGCGTTTCGGAGTGATGGAGCTCGCTTTGATTCTGATCCCAAGCGCCGTGGTCGGAGCTATTGTAGGATACCTGGCAGCGGTTCAGATCGTGCAGACCATTGGGGTACTGTAATAGGTGAAGACCTTTAGTATCAGGACTCCAAAGCTTGAGGAAAAATTTTAGTTGTTGGGTTGAACTGAGGCGATATTCGTGAATGGCGCTGACGTTCAACGCAACAGGTGAGTGCCCCTTTCTCAAGGAATGACCAAATACCTCGAATATCTCATTTTATCATCAGTAGGGTGTAGGTCATCCCTGCTGGGAAAAGACGATTCCTTAAGTAGTGAGAAGTGGTTAGTAGGTAGACGGCCTTCTTGAGGGAATGACCAATGATGAAAAAGAGTAGTCCTATAGCTGAAGGGCAACAGGCTACGGAGCAAATTCGACGGCGCCGGGATCGCGATATGCAGACGCTTCGTCCCGTAATTTTGCTTGACGTAGTACTCATAGTAATTGCTGTCGCGGTAGCACTATTGATTGCTCCGTATGTGATGAAGTGGGAGAGAGCGGACGCTCGTGTCCTATGGGCGGACAATTGGGTAGTAATACTTGTAGTATTTCCAGCTTTTATTACTTATATTTTGTGGCTTTGCCGTGGCTATGATTGGCATGTGCGGTTCGATGCCAATCGGATTCTCCCGATCTTGGCTAGATGTGCGGGCTATATGGCTCTCTTTGGTGGCGTGGCGGGAATTGGTTTCCGTTCCGATAAACTCGCGGTGATTGGCGTACTTTCTGGGCCTTTGGTTGCCTTGTTTGTCTATGCTGGCCGAAAACTTTCTGCTTCTAGGGCTCGAGCAATTCGTATTAATGATCCGTCTCGCCTTGCGATAGTGGGCGCTTCGAGAGATATCGAACGGATTCTTAAAGGGAATTTTCACAGGCGTTTTCCGCTTCATCGTGTAGAGATCTTGCTGGTAACAGATGGCAAGGAGAATTTAGATGATCATCATTTTGCGGGTATTGGAATAGTCGACCTCGGAGCGACGGAAGATATTGCAGAGGCAGTGTCTCAATATCGCTGTGAGTCTGTCCTAGTCGCTACTGTTACTGATTTTGATGATAAAGAGCTGCGAAGGCTTGTCTGGAGTGTACGAGATCTCAGCGTTCGTCTCTACCTTGAGCCGATGTTGGGAGGTATCTCCGGAACTCGAGTTTCGGTTGAAAATCTTGGTACCCGTTCAGAATTGCAATTGGAAGGGCCTCGGTTTCGAGGTGCAAATGGAATTCAGAAACGCTTTATCGATATTTTAGTATCTTCTCTGGTTCTGATTGGAATGTCCCCTATTTTCGTACTTGTAGCGATTGCTATTAAATTGGAAGATGGGGGCCAGTCTTCTATAAGAGCGAGCGCATCGGCAGGTACGGTAACCCGTTTAAGATGTGGAAATTTCGAAGTATGTACGTTGATGCAGACTCTAAAGTAGAGGAACTCGCTAAGGAAAACAACATAGATCTGTTTCTCTTCAAGATGAAGGATGATCCTAGAGTTACTCGTGTTGGCCGGTTTATTCGTAAGACTTCGATAGATGAGTTTCCGCAGTTTATCAACTCATTGAACGGGACCATGAGTATTGTCGGTCCGCGTCCGCCCCTGCGCCGAGAGGTCGAGCGTTATTCGTCTGATATGCGTATGCGGTTGGAAGTCAAGCCTGGAATCACGGGTCTCTGGCAGGTAAATGGCCGTTCTGATCTTAGTGCGGAAGAAGCAGAGAACCTGGATCTCTATTATGCTGACAACTGGTCGGTTGGGTTGGATATAGCGACATTCTTCCGAACCTTTATAGCTGTATTGGCTTCCCGAGGAGCGTATTAAAATGAGTCACGAGCTGAAAATACTTCATGTAACTGAGTGTTATGCGGGAGGCGTTCGAACGGCGGTTAATGGGTATGCATCCCTAGATCTGCCCGTAGAGAATCACATCATACAGTCCGCTCGACGTCATCCTCAGAAGGTGTCTGCGCCGGATAGTGAAAAGTTTGTCACAATCTCTAATCTTCCCGAATCCCACCTAGGAGCTGTTCGTGCGGTCATCCGAGTAGTGAAGGAAGTCCGCCCAGATGTGATTCACGCACATTCGAGTTTCGGCGGTGTTTATGGTCGCCTCGCGGGGCTCATAACCAGAACTCCGGTTGTATACACGCCCCACGGTCTATCTTTTGAGCGACGAGATATTTCTAAGGGGAAGAGGCGCATCTTTCGAATTATTGAAAGGCTGTTTGCGCCGCTATCAACCGTGCAAGCTGGATGCGCTACCTATGAAACGGAACTCTTGGCAGGTCTGTCTAAGACCTCTTTGGTAAGAGTGATCCCAAACGCCATTATCGGCAGTGAGTTCACTAGCTCCCACGCTTCTGAAGTGCACGCGAAGGTCGATGAAAAGAAGATAACGTTTATTGGCCGCATTACAGAGGCGAGACATCCCGAAATGGCTATGGAAATTGCCGCTCTCCTGAAACCGCATGACATAGCTGTTCAGTGGATTGGAGACGGAGACCCAGAGTCTAAGAAGGCACTGCTTGAGGCTGGTGTTGATGTGACGGGATGGCTGGCGAAAGACGAGATGCAACAGGCGTTGCAGGGCGTCGATGTTGCCATTCATACGGCACGTTGGGATGGGTTTCCAATGGTGATTCTGGAAATGCTGGCGGCTGGTATTCCGCTATTGGTCGAAAACATTAGTGCGCTGCAGGAATGCCCAGCTGAGGTCAGGTTCGACACAGCCGAGCAGGCAGTGCAAAAGATCCTCCAAATATTGGAAGGCGACTTTAACGTTGATTGGTCAGCTGTGAAGGATCTTTATAATGAGGAATCGCAGGCGCGTAGTCTGTTGGAATGCTACCGACTGGCAGCAAATAAGGGTTAGAGTCGCGACATGTCGAAAAAAGCTAAACATAGGCTTGATTCCAGCGATAGCTGGGTGAGAAAGCTCTGCAGAGTTCTTGTTGGCGATAGGCTGCTCTCAACACCATGGGCGTTAGTGTTGATTGTGCTAGGGGCTGGAGTGGCTTCGTTGATTTCGATCAACAGGGCAAAGCTACTTCCTGATCAGTTTGAGTCTGATGCCAAACTTATCTTGAAGTTCGCCCGCAATGAGACGGATGAAGGTGGATCGTTTCGTACGATTGCCAACTTGTATCAGAGTCTCCACCTGGTGGATCAGCCAACGCTCGCGGGGCTCTTTGGCGTGTTCTTGGCTGCTTGTTTGGCTGCATTGATCGTATATCGAGTAGGAGGAATCCGCTGCAACGTTGTAGCTATCACGGTGCTCCTTCTATATTTGGTTTTTAGCGGAGTTTTCTTCGGGACGTACACCAAAGAAGTTATTGTGCTGATGGCGCTGATTGTGGCTGCGTCGTTAGCATCTCAATGGGGGACTGACCTTGTTCTCGTTGGAGTCTTAGCGCTGGTAGGCGCGTCTTTCCGACCTTATTGGGCGTTTATTGCGGCAATATACCTGGTGGTGAGGTTTGTTCCCCTTAAGTTCAAGCGGATTCGGTTCATCATACCGATGATGATTCTGTTTAACATCGGAAGCTCTTTGGTAATTTGGTTTGTTCTCAACAAGCCCGCTGACTTCTTCCGGAGCTCTGTAAATGAACCGAGAGTGCACACTGGAGAGGCGAACACCATCATTGTTCGCTTCATCTCGGATCTAGCAGAACCCGTTGGAGGTGTTGTTAACAACCTCCTAACAATGTTTAGCTTGATGGTGCCTGTCCCGCTGCTAGGAAGAGGCGGGCTTTATTACGTATTCATTGTCCTGGTTTTTGTTCTAATCTGGGTGGCCTTTGTCTTGGCCGTCAGAAGTAGGCCGGATCGTGAACAGGTTCTTGCATCCCGCGGAGTTGCTTTGTTCGCCAGCTTTGCAGTGGTACAAGGGCTTTTTGAGCCAGATTACGGCAGCGCTTTGCGCCACCTCTGCCCATTGATTCCTTTCATCTTCTTGATTTGGCAACCGGTGCTCAGCAAGAATGACAGCGAAAATGAATCTGGCGAGGTAGAAGACAAAAATAACGAAGACGAATCATCAGCTAGGGAAGGCGAGGCGGAGCGTACAGACAGTAACTCGGTCTTGAGCCTTACTCCTTTGGAGGAAAGAACGTCGGATACTTAGCTAAAGAGATTCCCGGGATGCTCCACCGCTTATCGATTATGGAGTCTCTTGCAAATGCGCATGGTCGCTACGGATGAATGGATACAGTCAATTGAAAATCGCAGCTTACCTCACGCGGTATAGGAGCAACCTTATATCAGTCTTTTGGTCTCTCGCCGGCCAAGGTTTGAATTTCTTTGCAATGTTGCTTCCCGTGCTGCTAAAGAGCGGCGAACAACTTGCGTATCTACTACTTCCTCTTTCGGCTGCTGCGATCCTAAGAATTGTATTCACAGCAGCATTCCATGTGCGTTATCTAACCATTGGGGCGGAAGACAGAATCGTTGCACGAAATCTGGCAAGCTTTGGGTTGACCGCTTTTTTCTTTCTGACGCTGCTTTGTGCTTTGGCTATGGCATCCATGAACGTTGATGCTGCCTTAGTGATCGCTAGCGTAGCATTGCTCACCTACTGCATTGGGTTCTATTTTGTCGCTGTAACTGTCCTGATATTCGAAAAGGAGAAGCAGACGTATGGCACGGGACGGCTTATTTTTGGTGTCCTGAACTTTGGATCGACTCTAGCGATGATTTGTCTTTTCGATTACGTCTTTGGCTTGGTTTTAGCCACAGCTTTGACAAACATCGTTGTAGCAGTGTGGATGCTCCACAAGAGCTCTCTTGGATTGCAAGAACTCTTCAGTATTAATTGGCGGATTGTTTTTTCCCGAAGAGCGGGGGCGTACCTGATCGCCAGTAAATCTGTAATCAGCTCAAGCTTGATCTCTGATTTGGGTTATCAAGTTCAGGGATTGTTGACACCGCTCATGGGGCCGCATAAGGAGCTCTGGGCTATTGTCGTGAGACTCTCTGGCGGTTTCGGAACATTGGGGCAGCAGATCCTCGCTCCGCTCTTTGAGATGAGAATTTCTGAGGTTTCACGGGAGAAACGTGCAGATAAAGCAAGGAAACTCTCGGTTGCCGCTCAGCTGGTTGGTGCGGGATTTGGCCTGGTTGTGGCCATTGCCTTGGCGCTTATCCTGGTGTTCCTGTACCCGGAAATGGTTACCGGTAATTCATGGCTGGTATGGATTTGTTTTGCCTACTGCTGGCTATTGTTAGCGTCGTCGCTGACAATGAAAGTGCCATATCTGCTAGGGCATGACCGCCATATGCTCTATTGGTCGATCCTGCGGCTCGTGCTTACTATCCCGCTTTTCGTATTCAGCGGTTCACTGCTATTGATCATTTTGGTGGCGGTTCAAGCTTTGGTTTCCTTGTACCTGATTTACATCACTGTACAGAAACCAAACTTTCACTCGGCTGCCGTTTAGCTAGCTATTGCAGTCCCCATCGGTAACTTCAGTTCCGCGGATCTTTTTGGCCAAGTCTTCCCAACTCAGACCAGTTTGTACTTGATGAGTCGCACTTGCGGAGAGTTTGTCGTAGGTATCGCGATCCATCGCCTTGAGTAGGGCTTGAGCGAAGGAATCCGAGGTTGTTTCCTCGGAAACGATACCGAACCCTTGAACTTGATCCGGCAGTGCACCTTGTGGCGTCACCACACAGGGAACGGCGTGGGCCAGAGCAAGGCTCACCGGACCCGATTGGCTGGCCTCAATGTACGGCAGGGCAAGAATATCCAGTCCGTCAATAATTTCGTCGACTTCGTCTTCCGGAATCCACCGAATATCCCAAATTGCTTGGTGACCGTTGGCGCCGTTGCGGCTATCTTCTGCGGGGCCGTTGCCAATGATATGAATCTCAAAGGATGGGGTATTTGGTCTGCTTCGGAGTAGCTTCGCCGCTTCAAGCAGTAGATCTATACCCTTGTAAGGCTGCAGTCTTCCAAACAATCCAATCTTAATTGGACGGTTATCGGGCAAACTCTTGGCAGTAATTTGGTTGCCATTGCCTGTGCCGAAAGGAGGGTGGCTACCTAAAATAATGGGCTTATCGGTCTGTGGCGAGAGGACATCTCGGACGGCCGTAGAGAAAACTGCAATTTCATTGGCTCGCCAAAGCTCGAGCTTTCTTCCTATCCTCTGCACCATAGACGATTCACCTGGATGGTGAGTTCCATCATGGATGCAGCTGATGTATTTAACGTTGCGCGGAAGCAGTAGCGGTACAGCAAGAGATTGGTAGACGCTTTCCATTACTCCGACGACCTTCCGAACACCGTTTCTCTTGATCCATCGACGAAGGCGAACAGAGTTAAAGAGTAATCGCGGGAGATTTAAGATAACTCCGATTTTGGTGTGGTACGTAGGAACCTCGAACGCGGGGATTGTGAGTTGAGCAAACCTAGAGGCGATCTCAGCATCCGGGTTGTAGGAAATGTTGGTTCTCGCCGAGGAATTCTCTCGCGTGCTGCCGACCGTGCCGACCATGTCGCCTCTTACGAGTTCAAACAGGAACCGTGGGCCGCCGCCAGTTTTTCCCCAATGCACCCAGAGGGTTGGCTGATCGAAGTCGGTATCGGTGCAGGAGGGTCTGCTAGAAGATGGCATGTGGTCATTGTAACTTGCTACCTAGCGTGTTCGAGTCGATCTACGCAACGGGAATACGGTCGTTAGACTGAATACGTGTTACTTTCAGATCGAGATATTCGAGTTGCCCTGGATAGCGGCCAGCTGGTCGTTGAACCACACGACGACGCCATGGTTCAACCTTCAAGTATTGATGTTCGCCTCGATGGGCTCTTTCGCGTGTTCAATAACTCCAAATACACGCATATCGACCCTAAGCTGCCGCAGGAAGAACTCACAACGCTTGTTGAAGTGCCAGAAGATGAAGCATTCGTCTTGCACCCGGGGGAGTTCGTCCTGGGGGCTACGCTCGAGCGCTTTGCGATTCCGCCGAACCTCGCGGGCAGGTTAGAAGGCAAGAGTTCACTGGGGCGCTTGGGGCTCCTGACTCACTCCACAGCCGGATTTATCGACCCGGGTTTTAACGGGCACATCACTCTGGAGCTTTCGAATACGGCAAATCTGCCAATCGTTTTGTACCCCGGTATGAAAGTAGGGCAGCTTGCGCTCTTTGAGCTGACGACCCCTGCAGAGTCGCCATATGGCACGTCGACGCTAGGAAGTAAGTACCAAGGCCAACGAGGGCCAACTCCTTCGAAGGCGTACCTGAATTTCCGTGATTAAAAAGGGCTAGAATGCGCCCGGCTCTCTTGTTAAGGGCAAGTCAAAAATAACTTTAACGTTACCTCTCGTTTACTTGCCCACTGTAGCGTCGTTCGACATGCGAATGACAGTTTTTGGTACCGGTTACCTTGGAGCAACTCACGCAGCATGCATGGCCGAGCTCGGACATGAGGTATTGGGCGTGGACATCGACGAAGCGAAAATTACGGCGCTTTCTGAAGGACGCGTACCATTCTTCGAACCCGGTTTGCCGGAACTACTGAAGAAGAATATTGATAACGGGCGGCTGTCATTTACCACCGATTACAGTGAAGCTGCCGGGTTCGGCAACGTTCATTTCATCGGTGTGGGGACGCCACAGCGCAAGGGATCTTATGCCGCGGATACGCGATACGTTGAAGCGGTGGTCAATGATCTTGTGCCATTGTTGAATGGCGAACACTTAATACTTGGAAAATCAACAGTTCCAGTTGGCACCGCTGTGCGGATGCAAAAGTACGCCGATCGGATCACTTCTATTCAAGGTGAAGCCCAGGTAGAAATAGCCTGGAACCCGGAATTTCTCCGGGAAGGACATGCGGTAAAAGACACATTGTCACCCGATCGAATTGTGCTTGGCGTGAGGGCGGAAGATAGTCGCGCAGAGAGCATCGTGCGTGAGGTTTATGAAAAGCCGCTCTCCGAGGGAGCTCCTTTCCTTGTGATGGATCTGCCCACCTCGGAGCTTGTGAAGGTCAGTGCCAATGCATTCCTGGCCACCAAGATCTCCTTCATTAATGCCGTCAGTGAGGTTTGTGAGGCAACGGGAGCCGATGTAACTGCGCTTGCAGATGCCATTGGAATGGATGATCGCATTGGACGAAAGTTCCTGGGAGCTGGCCTCGGGTTCGGTGGCGGTTGCCTTCCCAAGGATATTCGGGCGTTTATGGCACGGGCTGGCGAGCTGGGTGCAGATCAAGCACTCACATTCCTTCGCGAAGTGGACGCGATCAATATGAGGCGTCGCGAAAAGACTGTGGAAATGGCTCGCCAGTCCCTGGGCGGCTCGTTGATCGGCAGGAACGTGACTGTACTGGGCGCTGCATTCAAACCCAATAGTGATGATGTGCGGGACTCGCCAGCATTGAGCGTGGCGGGTGCGCTAAACCTCGCGGGTGCGGCCGTGACGGTCTACGACCCGGAGGCAATGGAGAATGCGGCGCGGGTGTTCCCTACGCTGAGCTACGCTGCGAATCTGGAACAAGCACTTGCAGGTGCTGAGCTGGTCATTCTTGCTACCGAATGGAAGCAGTTCCAAGATTTAGATCCAGAAGCGACCAAGCAATTGGTAACTGTTGAGTCGGTAGGCCGAGAGCAAACGATGCTGGGGATGAACAAGGACGTTCAACCGGTGATCATTGACGGCCGTAACTGTCTTTCCCGTTCTGCGTGGGAAAACGCAGGGTGGCGCTTCCTTGCCCTGGGGCGGGGATAGGCATCGCACAAGGGAGGTTGGTTTAGGCCTTGGTAGAGTTTTGGGGAGCTCTTCATCTTTGGCGTAGCCGCTGGGGGTGCCTGCAAACCGTTTCCATCCGTCGTCCTTGAGGAAAACAATGAAGGTCTTAATTACCGGAGGAGCCGGCTTTATCGGTTCCACAATCGCAAGCTGTTGTGCGGATAATGGGATCGCGCCAGTGATCCTGGATGACTATAGTCGCGGGCTGCGTGTGTTTGCCGCGCGTCATGATCACTATGAAGGTGATATCGCCGATGCACGGGTTATCGAGCAGATTTTCGCTGATCACCCGGACATTGAGGACGTCGTCCACTGTGCGGCGAAGATTGTCGTGCCGGAATCGGTAGCCAAGCCACTTGATTACTACGACAATAACGTCGGGAAGTCGATCGTTCTGTTGCGAGAGCTGGCTCGTCACGGTGTCAAGCGTTTTATTCTAAGCTCCACAGCATCCATGTACGGCTCTAGCGATGACTACATGGTTGAGGAGTCGGCGGCGATTGACCCGCAAAGCCCCTATGCAGCGTCTAAGGCGCTGTTTGAGCGCATCATGAGCGATTTCGCAGCCACGGGCCAAATGCAGTGTTTGGCGCTGCGTTACTTTAACCCTATTGGTGCTGATCCACAGATGCGCACAGGGCTGCAGGACCCTAATCCCACCCACGTGCTGGGCAAAATGATCGAAGCGCACAAGGCTAATGGAGAATTCACGGTCACCGGTGTGGACTGGCCTACCCGAGACGGATCCGGATTGCGGGACTATGTACACGTATGGGACCTGGCGAGGGCACACGTGGCTGCCCTTCAGCGTTTCGACGGAATCATGAGCGAAGCTGCGAAGGAGGCTGAATCCAATTCTGGTAGCCTGCTTAACGCAAACTACAACATCATCAATTTGGGAACTGGCACTGGAACTACCGTGTTCGAGCTCGTAGATGCTTTCGGAAAAGCAACAGGGCAGCCCCTGAAGTTCAAGACGGCCGAGGCCCGAATGGGAGACGTTGTTGGCAGCGCTACTTTGACTGGTAAGGCTGAGCGCCTTCTAGATTGGAAGGCTGAGTTGAGCATCGCCGACGGCGTACGAGATTCCCTCAAATGGTCGGAAAAGCTTCCTTCCGTCCTGGAAGAAGAATCCCAGACAGCTACTGCCGGTAGCTAGCCAAGAAGTTACCCAAGCGCTCGATCGCCGCGCGCAGGTCACTGGCCCACGGCAGCGTAACCACGCGGAAGTGGTCCGGAGTCGGCCAGTTGAAGCCCGTACCCTGCACCAAATGGATCTTCTCGGAGCGCAGAAGATCGAACATGAACTTCTCGTCGTCGTGGATCTCGTGCACATTCGGATCCAGGCGCGGGAAAGCATATAGCGCGCCCATTGGCTTCACACAGCTCACGCCCGGTATCTCATTCAAGGCTTCGAAGGCCGCATTACGCTGCTCCAACAGGCGGCCACCCGGCAGCACCAGATCATCGATAGACTGACGGCCGGAAATCGCAACCTGGATCGCATGCTGCGCCGGCACGTTCGGGCATAGGCGCGTGCCAGCCAGGACATTCACGCCCTCGATAAAGCCCTTTGCATGCCCCTTCGGGCCCGTAATAACCATCCAGCCAGAGCGGTAGCCTGCCACGCGGTAGGCCTTGGAGAGACCGTTGTAGGTGATGCACAGCAGATCCGGGCACAGTGATGCGACGTTGATGTGCTGGGCGTCGTCATAAAGAATCTTGTCGTAAATCTCGTCTGCCAGAATCAACAGCGAATGCTCGCGAGCCACATCCACGATCTGCTGCAGGATCTCGCGAGAGTACACAGCACCCGTAGGGTTGTTCGGGTTGATAACCACAATGGCCTTCGTGCGCTCCGTGACCTTCGCCTTGATGTCCTCGATGGAGGGCATCCAATCGTTTTCCTCGTCGCACAGGTAGTGCACGGGGCGACCACCGGAAAGCGACGTGGAGGCAGTCCACAGTGGATAGTCGGGGGAGGGGATCAGAACCTCGTCACCATCGTTCAACAGCGCCTGCATTGTCATGGTGATTAGTTCGGATACACCGTTGCCCAGGTAGACGTCTTCGACGTCGAACTGGGGGAAGCCGGGGATGACCTCGTAGCGGGAAACGATGGCGCGCCGGGCGCTGATGATGCCCTTCGACGTGGAGTAGCCCTGCGCCGTTGGCAGCGCGGCGATCATGTCGCGCATGATCACATCCGGCGCCTCGAAGCCAAACACCGCGGGGTTGCCCGTGTTGAGCTTCAGGATGCGGTGCCCGTCGGCCTCCATCCGTTCCGCCTCGGTGTTCACCGGGCCGCGGATTTCGTAGAGGACGTTTTGCAGCTTCGTCGATTGGTCCAACGTGCGCAGTTCGCTTGGGCGTTTGGGTCTACTCATTCTCCCCATTGTGCCATTGTGACTGCTGTTTTTATAGTTTTTTGACGACGCCACCCTGCGTATGCGCGACCGCGCGTATGTCTATCGGGGCGGCACACTACTCTTCGGCAGCGTCTGCGTCGGAATCGCTGTCAGTGCCAGTGTCGCCGGCGCCGGTGTTGGGGGAGCTATTGCCGTTGCCCGTGCCACCACCTGTGTTACCGCCGACGGCGCCTCCAACGCGGGGGCGGGGGCTTGAGCTATTGTTGCCGCGATTGCCTCTCGGAGAGGGGCGGTTGTCTCCGCCGCGGGACGGAGTAGAGGGTTTGGGGCTGGTAGATGGCTTCTCTGTTTCGGATTCCGTGGAAGTCGCTTCTGTCTGCTGCGGTTCCTGTGGTGTGTAGCCGTAGTCCTGGTACCCATTGCCGTAGCCCGATCCGTAGCCGGATCCCGCGTCGGGGGTTGGCTTCGTATCGTCGTCATCGTACTTGCCGCTGGTGGTGGGCTTCGGGTACGAGGGTTTCAGCTGTTCGGTGTTGCTGATGCTGCCGGGAGTGCCCGTCTCCGTGGATCGCATGGAGGTGTAGGCGCCGATGGCAACAATGATTGTTGCGATCAGGCCGAGAGTAAGAACCCAAGCCCAGAACGGCATGATCCCAAAGAACTTCCGAAAACCCGACTTTGGCTTTTCTTCTTCGGATTCCTCTTGAGACTCAGGATTTTCCGTGGGTTCAGTCGGCTTGCTGTTCGGAGCGTCTGCATCGTTAGTGCCGTTAGTGTCGTTACTGCCGTTACCGTCGTTGCTGACTTTCATAACAGAGGTTTCCTCAGCGTCGCTTACAGACTTCCCCGAGGTGAGGGGAGCGTTCTTGTCAGTCGAATCAGCGTCAGTCATGGAAAACCTACCTCTATCTTTAGGCGTGAGGCCTCTCTATGAGAATTCATTCTAGGGCACCATACGCGTGCGGTACATTCCCGGGCTGGACGGGGGCCGATTGCCGCTGCTCCCGCTTCCGGGTGCTTGCCTTAAACTTGCGGCATGACCGACGCTTCCACTAGTAACTCGATCGACGCTTTCAATGACAGTCTGATTGATTTCGACCAGTCTGCGGATGCCGTCGCCCCGTTGTTGTTGGGCGGCATTTTGCGTTTGGGGCAGGTGGCCATTCGGATCACGGAGGTAGAGGCCTACCTTGGGGAAACCGATCCTGCATCGCACGCTTTTAAGGGGCCCACTCTGCGCTGTATGACGATGTTCGGTCCTTCGTCTCGCTTGTATGTGTATGCGAGTTATGGCATTCACCGCGCCGGGAACTTAGTGTGCAGCCCTGATGGACATGCGGGCGGAGTGCTTCTGCGTGGTGGGGAAGTCATCGATGGTTACGAGGTTGCGCGTCGGCGCCGGGGATCTAAGGCTCTCGACGCCGCGTTGGCCCGCGGTCCCGGAAACCTCGGCCAGACGATGGGGTTCGACCTCGAGCTGAACGGGGCCGAAGTTCGGCAAGGCGAAAGCTCTAGGCCATCCCGTCTACCTGTCCTCCACTTTCAGCGCGCTACCGAAACCGTGGAATTCGTAGCGGGAAAACGTATCGGCATCAGCAAGAATGTCGATGCACCGCTGCGCTTTTGGATCCCAGGAGATCCCACGGTCAGTACCCCACGAGGTCGCCCAAGGGTATAGCGCGTGGCACTTCACGGGTGATCCGGAGTAGTCCGAACCTCACAGACGCAAACAACCGCACCTGCTCTTGCTGAGCAGATGCGGCTGTTGTTACCGGGAAATTCTTCCCGACTTCAGGCTTTAGACCTTAGGCGTTGGGGGCTCCCGGAGCGCCTGGCGCACCTGGTGCACCTGGGACGGTTGGCGTGATCTTGATGACGCCACCTTCCGTCTTTGCCTGAGGCTGCTCCTGATCCTTAGCAGGAGCGCTGTCCTCGGCTGGCGCCTCTGGTGCAGCTTGTGCTTCTGGCTCTGCAGGTGCTTCCGGCTCAGCGGGAGTCTCTGTCTCGGCTGGAGCCTCAGGTTCTGCAGGCGCCTCGTTCGCTGCAGGAGCAGCCGGTGCCGCAGCAGTGGTCGGTGCTGGTGCACCTGGAGCGCCTGGCGCGCCAGGGGTCATCGCACCTAGCTTGATGACGCCACCTTCAGTGCTGGCTTCCGACTGTGCTGGTGCCGGAGCTGCTGGTGCCTGTGCTTGTGGAGCTTCGGCCTCAGCAGATGCGGTCTCGGTGTCTGCCTGGTTCTGCGCTGGTGCTGCTGGTGCCGATGGGGTCGCTGGCGCCGGAGCAGAGGGAGCTGCGGGAGCTCCTGGTGCCACCGGTGCGGTTGCGCCGAGCTTGATCTTGCCATCAGAAGTCGTTTCAGCTGCTGCTGGCTCTTCCTTAGCAGGAGCGGACGGAGCTGCCGGAGTACCCGGTGCAGATGGTGCAGCAGGTGCGCCAGCGGATGGAGCGCCCGGTGCGGATGGAGCTGCCGGAGCGCCCGCGGACGGAGCTGCCGGAGCGCCCGGAGCAGATGGTGCAGAAGGAGCACCAGCGGACGGAGCCTTTGGAGCACCCGGTGCAGCAGGTGCGCCCGGAGCAGATGGTGCGCCAGCGGATGGAGCTGCCGGAGCACCTGGAGCGCCCGGAGCAGATGGTGCAGAAGGAGCGCCAGCGGACGGAGCCTTTGGAGCACCCGGTGCAGCAGGTGCGCCCGGAGCAGATGGTGCGCCAGCGGATGGAGCACCCGGTGCAGCAGGAGCGCCAGCGGACGGAGCCTTTGGAGCACCCGGTGCAGCAGGTGCGCCCGGAGCAGATGGTGCGCCAGCGGACGGAGCTGCCGGAGCAGATGGCGCAGCAGGAGCGCCCGGAGCACCCGGTGCAGCAGGAGCGCCAGCGGACGGAGCCTTTGGAGCACCCGGTGCAGCAGGAGCACTCGGTGCACTCGGTGCTGCAGCAGCGGCACCAGCGGCGGCGGCTCCAGCAGCGGCGGCGCCACCAGCAGCTTCCTTCTTCTTAGCTTCTTCAGCCTTGCGCTTCTTTTCCTCGGCAGCCTTCTTCTTGGCTTCTTCCTCAGCCTTGCGCTCAGCCTCTTCGCGGGCCAGCTTTTCCTCGTCTACCCAGCCACGCTCCGGCGCAACCAGGAACTCCGGAGACTTCGGTGCTGGCAGTTCGCCGTCAACCAAGACGGACTCGCGGAACATCTGGGCGATGTCCATAACCTGGGTGCGCTGGCTCTTGTCTTCGATGTCGGACTGACGGTTGTTCACGCCGTCCGTCATCATCGTCTTACAGAACGGGCAGCCGATGGCGATGGCATCCGAACCGGTTGCCAGAGCCTCGTCGGTACGGTTCAGGTTGATGCGCTCGCCCAGGTGCTCTTCCATCCACATGCGAGCACCGCCGGCACCACAGCAGAAGCCGGTATCGCGGTTGCGATCCATCTCCACCAGGTTGGCGCCGGAAGCGCCGATCAGCTCACGTGGAGCCTCAAAGACCTTGTTGTGGCGGCCCAGGAAGCACGGGTCGTGGTAGGTGACCTGGCGGCCACTCTGCGGTGCGGCAACCGGCTCCAGGCGACCCTCGCGGATCAGCTTGTTCAGCAGCTGCGTGTGGTGGACAACCTGGTAGTTACCGCCCAGGTCCGGGTACTCGTTGCGCAGGGTGTTGAAGCAGTGTGCACAGGTCACGACGATCTTGCGCTGCTTCGGCGGAACGCCGTCGAAAGCGTTGTCGAGCATTTCAATGTTTTGCTCTGCCAGCATCTGGAAGAGGAACTCGTTGCCGGCACGGCGGGCGGAGTCACCAGTACAGCCTTCGCCCTCGCCCAGTACGGCGAACTTCACACCGGCTGTGTATAGCAGGTCGGCGACAGCGCGGGTGGTCTTTACTGCGTTGTCGTCGTAGACGCCCGCACAACCAACCCAGAACAGGTACTCGGTGTCGTCGAAGTTCTCGATGTCCTCGCCGAATACCGGTACCTCGATGCCATCTTCCTTGGCCTTCTGGATCCAGTCGGAGCGCTTGTTGTTGTTCTGTCCCCACGGGTTGCCCTTGGTTTCCAGGTTCTTGAACAGGCCACCCAGCTCGGTTGGGAAGTCGGACTCAACGAGTACCTGGTAACGGCGCATATCGACGATGTGGTCGATGTGCTCGATATCGACAGGGCACTGCTCCACGCAGGCGCCACAGTTGGTGCAGGACCACAGTACGTCGGGGTCGATAACACCCATCTCGCCCGCAGCTACCAGCTGCAGCAACGGCATGTCCGCGTGGGCGTCAACAGAAGGGTCATCCAGAACGGCAGTGGTAGCGCCATCGCCGGAGAACATGCCACCGCTGTGCTTCTCGTCTTTGCGGGTGGCCTTCAGGTACGGTGCGGACTCAATGGCGTGGTCACGCAGGTTGGTGACCAGCAGCTTCGGGCTTAGCGGCTTCGCGGTGTTCCACGCCGGGCACTGCTCCTGGCAGCGACCACACTCGGTACACGAGGTGAAGTCCATCCAGCCCTTCCAGGTGAAGTCGTCGATCTTGCCTACGCCGATCGAGTCTTCCTCTGGATCTGCATTTTCCATGGTCAGCATGCGACCACCGGAGGTCAGCGGCTTCGCGGCGCCCAGGGCGTTGCGGCCGTCAGCGTTCCGCTTCAGGAAGATGTTGAAGAACGCCATGAAGCGGTGCCATGCCACGCCCCACTTGACGTTCTGGCCAACGATGAACAGCCAGATCATTCCGGAAAGCAGTTTGATTAGCGCGAAGATGGAAACCAGCAGTGGGGATTCCGGCAGAATCTTGGCGACCTGCATGGTGAAGAAGTCAGTTGCTACGTGGCCACCTTCGTAGCTGGCGAAGGTAGCAATCTTGGAGGACTTCACCAAGATCATGCCCAAGCCCTCGATGAGCACAACGGCCTCAACGAAGTACGCGGCCTTAGAGTTGGAACCGTAGAAGCGTGCCTTCTTATCTTTATCGCCAATCTTCTGACGGATGATGATCAAGGCGATAATGCCAAGGACGGTGCCCAAGCCCAGCAGTTCGTCCACGAAGTGGTACAGGCCCCAATCGCCGATGATTGGCCAACCGCCCTCGGGATCGAAGATCTGGATGTAGGCCTCGAACCACACCATGGATCCCAGCAGGAATCCGACCATGACCAGCCAGTGAGCAATCGCTACTCCCGGCTTCTTAGCCATCTTGGTGTGGCCGACGATCTCCTTAATCAGGTTCATCAGTCGGCCGGCGGGATTGTCCGTCCTCTTCAGCGCCGGTTGGCCGAGGCGGATCGTGGTAAAGATCTGCGCCGCGCCACGGATGAAGAAAATCCAGGCGGGCAGTGAAAGCAGCGCGCCAATGATGCCCAGTGGAACGGTGATGTTCCATGGAATGTCATTGGAGGTCGCCTGCCCTGCTGCAAGCAGGTCCATGTTGTGCTCCTCGCAAGTCCTGTATGAGCCACGGTGACTCAGTCAAGTAGTTCACATCCGAGCTGGAATCGGAATATGTATGAACTAATTACTTGCTAGGTAGATTAACAATTGAACAGGGCTTTGGTGAAGTTTTCTCCGCTGGTCGCGCCTATTTTTTTGGAAGTATTTTAGAAACGATGATGTTGCTTAAATATCCCGAGCTGCTGTGTTGTGCGCCACAGAAATGATCGCTTTCCGGGCTGCGCGCCCTGCCTTTGAACGTCGCAGATGGTATAGGCGGTCGCCGCTAGCGCTTTCGTGGAGGATGACTGTGGCTCCAATTTTCTTTAATTTCGACGCTTCGTCGACGATCCCCGGGCTTTCCTTATCCTTCTTGGCGAAGAAGATGTGTACTTCAGTGTCTAGCGCACGGTCTGCGATCGGGCTATCGGCTCTGAAGAGCTGTTTCAGTAGAGTTATGTCTTTAGCTTGGGGCGCCAGTAGCACAATGGTGCGCGGTGCGGTCGCTTCCTGGAGTGCGTCCAATAACTCGGGGATGCAAGACGATTCCGCTATGGCTGTTACGAGTTGAGGGCCGTGGTCCGTTAGGAGGTTGCGGTAGGTCTGACGGATGGTCGCAGAGCCTGTGGAGGAGGCGGTAGCGGTTGAAGATGGTGTGCCGGGGTGCGTTGAAGATGCTGTGGTGGGGTGTGGGGGAGGAGTGGAAGGTGATGTGGAAGTTTTATTGGCGCGGGGGATTGGTATTTCAACTCGAAGATCGGTTTCCGCGAGTTGCCAGGCGAGATCCCAATGTCTGTTTGTGAATGGCTCTGAGGGGGAGTGTGGCGCAATAAAAAGAACAGCCTGTGAAGCTGCGTGTTCGGGTGGAATCTCCGCCAAGGCGGAAGTGTGCGGGCTGTTGCGCGTGGCGTCGGTGGAATGAGAGCCCCCGAACTGCATAGGGGCAATGGAGTAGACGGTATGTGTATCGCAGGAGCGGGAGCGCATTGCGAAATGCTGTCGCAACGCATGAGGGGGTTCAGGGGTGGCGCGGGTGAAGATGTCCATGGCATCCAAGCTTAAGGCACCCTGCGGTGCTGTCGAGAAAAGTTCAAGGGGCTGAAATCTAAATATGCCGTAAGGTAGTTTCTTCTTCTAGTAATGACAATGAATTTGTAATAAGTGCTTTAAATAGGGTGCTGGACAGGAATGACGTATGCGAACAAAACTGCGGCGAAGGGCAGCATGTGCCTAAACCGGCGTGATGATTGGAGGGGCGCTGGTAGCCTGCGGTGACCCGAGCCGCCAAGCTTCCGGTGGGGAGGGCCAGTACCCCACCCGGCTGGTTTTGGCAGACCGTAAAGCTGGCGATGGATTCCACCCAGCGACGGGATATGCCCAAACCGGTGTGAGCCCAATCTACGACGGTCTGCTGCGACCAGAGCCATCGTCGTCAGACAAGGTTCCGAACTTTGTGCCAGCACTGGCTGCGGAAATGCCGAAACACAATGCTGACTCCACGAAGTGGACTGTGAAGCTCAAAGAGGGAGTGAAGTTCAGCGATGGTTCTGATTTCGATGCCGAAGATGTGAAGGCATCGTATGACGTAGCCAAAGACATTTCCGCCGGTTCCGAAGTAGTCAGCCGCTACGACATCATCGACGAGGTGCAGGTCCAAGATCCGCACACCGTGGTGTTTAAGTTGCGTTCCCCACTTGCCGAAATGTTGTCGCGACTCACCTACGCGATCGCTCCCTCCGAGATGCTGGACAAAGGGGCCGTTACCCAAAGCAAGCTGAATACCGAACCCGTGGGTACTGGCGCTTACCACCTGAAGGAGCGCCGGGGTGATGAAACGATCTTTGAAGCCAACGACAACTATTTTGACGGTGCGCCGGAAGTCAAGGAATTGGTTGTTACGACGGCTGCGGATGATACGGCCCGCGCGCAGCGCGTAGCTGCTGGTGAAATTGATGGTGCCGCTATTCCGCCCAGCCAACTGAAGGGGTTAGAAGGTAAGGACGGCATCAGCGTAGATGTCACCAAGACGGCTGATTGGCGGGGTATTTCCTTCCCTGAAACGCCCGAGTTCGCCGATCCGAAGGTGCGCTTGGCTTTGAACCTCGCCGCTGATCGGCAGGCATTTATTGATGGACCATTGGCGGGGCAGGGCACTCCGATCTCTGGACTATTGTCCTCAATCTACGGTGATGCCCACGATCCAGCCCTGGATTTCCAACACGACGTGGCCAAAGCGGAGAAACTACTCGATGAAGCTGGGTGGAAGAAGAACAGCCAGGGTGTGCGGGAAAAAGACGGTAAGCCCTTCCACGTAGACCTCTACTATGCAGGCAACGACACGCTGCGCCGAGACATCGCCATCGAGTTCGCCTTGCAGATGAAGAAGCTGGGCCTAGAGTTCGAAACCAAGTCCAGCACGTGGCAAGACATCGAACCGAAGGTACACGATGTGTCGGTCGTTTTGGGCGGCGGATCGGCCCCTTATGACGCCACGGTGATGGCCTATGAGTATTTGCACACACGCACACCCGCGACGGGTAAGTGGGCTAATCCAGGCAACTACGGCTCCAAGAAATTGGATGACCTGCTGGATGAGACGCGCAGTGAGAACGACGAGGCGAAGCACAACTAACTGTGGCGCAAGACCCAAGCCGAGCACGCAGAAAACCCATCCATGCTGGCTTTGGCGAACGTCAACCACATTTACGTCTCAAAGGAAAATTCGTGGAAGAAACCGAATCTCCTGCTCGAACCCCATATTCACGGCGTGACGTGGGGGCCTTGGTGGCGCCTAGCCGCTTGAAAGAAATAACACATGAGAGCGGTTTCTACCACTTCTTCTGCTGCTAACTCCGCTCATGGCGGAGCCGCTGTGAATACTGCGGACGTTCACACCGCTGAAGGTCACTCTGGTGCTGGTCATCCTGCTCCTGGTCACGTTGGTGCTGTTCGGATTGCAGATAAGGCAAGCTCGGCTGGAGCCCCCCATTCAAACGGAGTTGACGGTTCAGACGGGGTTCTCACTTCAGCAAAAACTCGGCAGTCCTGGCGCAGGTTTGTATTGCCGGGGCGCCGGGATAACCTCGGCGGGATCGGCCGGATGGTTGGTACGCGCTTGTTGCTCATTGCCGTGACAACCGTGGTGGTCAGCTTCATTATGTTCGGCCTCGCTGCCTTGTCGCCGTTTGATCCCCTTGCGCACCACCTCGGCGCGAACTACGGCAACTACACTGCCGAAGAACGTGCGCGCATTGCCTCTTCCTTGGGCCTCGACGCCCCGTGGTACCAGCAATGGGTCTCCTGGTGGGGGCACGTTTTTACAGGTGATCTGGGGTGGTCCCGGGTGTACAGCAAACCGGTTGTTGAAGTTATTGGCGAGCGCCTGCCGTGGACGATGCTGCTATCCGGAGCGGGCCTGCTGCTGATGCTGGCGATTGCAGCGCTTCTCGGCTTGAGTGCTGCTCGCCGACCCGGCGGAGTGGTGGATCGGGCGATAACCGCGTTGGGTGTATTTGTGGCAGCCACTCCTTCCTATATTTATGCCCTAGGAAGCGTGCTGTTTTTTGGCGTGTTCTGGCACCTCATCCCCGTGGGAGGGGCCGCGCCCGTCGGTAAGTCCCCGTCACTGGGAACGGTGGGGCCATACCTCATCGCACCGGCAGTCGTTCTAGCGATCTCGCAGCTGTCGTGGCCTTTGTTGACGATGCAACGCGCTACTGCCGAAGCCGTTGAGTCGCCAGCGGTTGCCAACGTGCGCTTGCGTGGTCTCTCCGAACACACGATCCTCGTTCGGCATGTGCTGCCTATGTCGCTCATGCCGCTGATCACTTTGATCGGAGCGCGCCTCGGCGAGATGGTCGTCGGAGCAGTGATCGTGGAAACGGTTTTCTCCTGGCCGGGGTTGGCGCAAGCCACGGTGGAATCGGCTGTGGCCGTGGACTTTCACCTGCTGGCATTCACCACGGTCGCGACCACGGTAGTGGTGATGTTGGGATCCCTATTGAGCGATCTGTCCTACGTATTGATCGACCCGAGGGTAAGCGATGTCTAACAAGAATTCTCTTTCCTCCGATGAGCACAGCTCTAGTTCGATCGATGAGCACAGCCCTAGTTCAAATAACTCAGCCGTGAAAGCACATAGTGCTCATCTAGATATTGGCAGCGCCGAAGCACAGGGGTTTAGCGCGCACTCGCAGACACAGAGTGCCCGTAGGTGGATGCGTGGGCACCTCATTGGATTAAGCGTTTTTGCACTTCTGGTGCTGTATGCAGCTATAGTTCCCGCCGTCTTCGAGGCGGGAACTCCAAGTTTCGCCAATTCCCTGCGTTCACCGACTGCCGCGCATATTTTCGGTACTGATCACTTTGGGTTCGACCTATTCGTACGAACCGCGGAAAGTTTGCGGGTTTCCCTTTTCATCGGGCTTACGGCTGCGGTTGCCGCTACGGCATTGGGCGTGCTCGTCGGGTTATTGGCGGGGCTCGGTGGCGTGGTCGATCGCATTGTTATGCGCATCAACGATGCCGTGAGTGCCATTCCGCACCTCATTTTGACAGTGGTTATTGTCGCACTATTCCAGGGATCCGTTGCTGCCATCGTGGGGTCCATCGCTTTGACTCACTGGTCACCGGTTGCGCGTATCGTGCGATCTGCGGTGTTGACGGTCCGCGCGTCCGAAATGGTGCAGTGCTCGTACGGTGCAGGGGCTTCGTTTGGCTGGGTGCTGCGTAAGCATTTGGCACCAGCGGCTTCTGGTCAAGCACTGGTAGCGATGGCGATGCTCACTCCCCATGCTGTGTGGCACGAATCCACCGTGTCCTTCCTTGGCCTGGGCATCCAGGCTGACGAGCCATCACTGGGAACGCTCATGGATTTGGCGCGCGAAGACATCACCCGTGGGGCGTGGTGGGCTTTGGCTTTCCCAGCGATGATCTTGCTGCTCACCACGATGTCTGGGGTATCGCTGACCCGAGGAGCGACAGCGCGGGCAGAGCGTGGCGTCGGAAAGCAAAAGAAGAAGTCAGCACTGCAGAAAGAAGCCGGGGCAGGCCGCAGAGGGCGTAGGTCGGAGCCTGCGGAGCCAACTGAGGCGACGAGCGAGTTGGGGGAGCTACGTGCTCGCGGGCTTGGCGTAGAGGTGGGGGCAAAAAACATTGTGTGTGGGGTGAACCTGACCGTGCGCCGTGGGGAAGTGGCCGGACTGATCGGAACCTCCGGTTCTGGTAAATCGACCGTGGGGCGCGCGTTGATTGGGATGGTCCCAACAGGGGCTCGAGTAGAAGGGAAGGTCTCGCTTTATCCGGCTGGGGCGCCTGATGGGAATTGTGCAGCGCACGGGGCGACCAAAGGGCACCTTGAACCCAGCGGGGTCACCCAAGATACGGAAGCTGGTGGATCCGCTCACGTTGCGGAAGCCGATAAAACCACTGCTGATGAAGCAGACTGGAACAGTACTGATTTAGCTAGTGTGCGGGGCTCAATGGTGGGTTTTGTTCCCCAAGCCGCGGCGTTGTCCTTTACGCCCGTGAGGAGAATTGGAACCCAGCTCCAGGAGATTATCGATCGGCATGGCAGTGGCTTGGATGTGGAGGAGTTGTTAGAACGCGTTCACCTTGGCTCTGAGGTCAGCGAGTATTTCCCACACCAGCTATCGGGCGGCATGGCGCAGCGAGCGGCGCTGGCTGCGGCGTTGGCGGGAAATCCGCAATTCCTTATCGCAGACGAGCCCACCGCAGCATTGGACCCACAATTAACGAAGGAGACGCTGGAGCTACTGCGGTCCGCGGCCAAGGATTTGGGGCTCGGAGTATTGCTGATAAGTCACGATCTAGAGGACCTTCGAGAATGGGAAGTGTGCGACCACATTTTTGTGCTGCATGAGGGCGAAGTAGTGGAAAGTAGACAGGCCAGCGAGTTTTGGGATGCACCGCAAACCGACTTTAGTCACGCGTTGGTTGCGGCTTTGCCCAGCGGAGGCATTGAATACCAAACCGAGGTAGGGGAGAGAAATGCTTAAAGCTACCGAGGTGACCTATTCCTATGCAGGGAAACCCGTCTTGGAGAAAATTGAACTGATCATTGAACGCGGTGAGCTCGTGGGGCTGATCGGACCTTCAGGATCTGGCAAAACGACGTTGGCCAAGTTGCTTTCCGGGCGTTTCCTCCCAGATTCGGGAAAGGTCACGATTGACGGAGAACCTGTGGTGACGGGGCGAGATCGCCGGCGATCACGAATAGCGTTGGTGAGCCAATCCCCGCGGGATGCGTGCAATCCGCGGTGGACTCTCCGAGAGATCATCGCCGAACCCTTATTGATCGCCGGGGAGCACAATAGGGAAGTGATTCGCGAGTGCGTGGAGGATCATACGAAGCGAGCAATGCTGGATAGGGAATTGCTTGATCGTCGACCAGCACAGGTAAGCGATGGGCAACTGCAGCGAGCATGCTTGGCCCGCGCAACTGTGATGGATCCGGCCTTCCTCATCTGCGATGAACCGACTTCAATGTTCGACCCAATTGCGACGGCGAAAATTGTGGAGATGTTGCGCGAGACCGTGCGGGCGAACCGCGGAGTGCTATTGATTTCCCACGACCATCGGTTATTGACAGCGTGCGCTGACCGGACAGTGGCTATAGAAACCATCCCGCAGGCTTAGAACTCTGCGTTCCGCGCCTGTGCTGGTGAGGAGCGGTAATTAGCGCCGGGGGATGTCCAAAGAATGGAGCAACGTACGCTGCGAATCACTGAAGTTATTGTCCGAGATTAAGTACACGCGGTTTAACTCCGCCGGGGAAGTGGAGCTGCCGGCGTGGTTTCCGATGGCGGAGGAGCCCGCAGGAAGGGAGCCGGTGGTGACGGAACCGTGAGCCGGCACATCGGCAGAGTGGGCAGGCGGGGCCGCGAAGGTTAAGCCTTCAACATTTTCGGGGGATGCAGAGATGTTAGGGCTTGCCTCAGTGTTAGCCTTATCGCCACTCGAGCTTAGGTTGTCACCGAGCTTGTGAATGTCACTGGTTTTTTGCCCAGCGAAATCGAAGACCTTCTCGCGGTTAACGGGCACCTCGCTACCGTCCAAGCGCTCCCGGCCAAGCACATTGGTGGCCCCTTCCAGACTCAAACGGTAGATTTCGGCGCGGTTACCTTGTTTGGGGATGTAACCGCGCTGCAGCGCGTAGAGGCTGCCATCCGGGGAAGTAGCCAAGGAAGCGTACCCGCGATCGGCCTTGGGGGCGTACGTGGGGTCCACCTCGACCACATACTCAGCCTTGGGCTTGCCGGTTGTAGTGCTGTAAGCGGTCAACCGAGTTTTGGACCCCGCCTCGGGAGTATTGATTGGCCCATCCTGCACCAATGAGTTCTCGTTGAGAGTGTAAAAAGTTTCCTCATCAGGAGAAATTGTCATGCCCTCCGGGCCTTTGTTGGGGCTTATACCTTTAGTTTGTTCAACATCTTTTGCTGCATTGTGGTCGGGGACGTGATAGTGCGGGGGATGGATGCGCCGGATTTCCCGCCCGTTGCTATCGGATTCGATGACAAGGGGTGAGCGGTTCTTCGATCCCTTTGATTCGCCCTCGGTGGTCCATAGCAAATGGCCGTTAGGTAGCTGCTGGATCTCCTCCGCATCGTATTCCTTGGGGTTGTATGCACTGCCATCTGGCTTGGTGAAATTAACTTGTCCGGTGACCTTTGCCCGCCCGTTGCTGTCGATGTTCAAGCGGTAGGCGCGCGTGGGGCCATGATCGCCTTTGTCATCCGAGATGGCGAGGTAGGAGCCATCGGTGAGGGCAGTAAGCCCGGATAGCCCACCCACGTTGGGATCCTTGCTCGCTTGGCCGAGGTCGAATGCGCCGTTGTAGTGAGTTTGTTCCTGGCCACCAGTTTTCAGAGCGCCGGAAGGTGGGAAAGCCGATCCTGCGGGGAATTGCGGTGCGGAGAGTGAGGCGTCGGAACCAAAAGGGGTAGCGGAAGAAAAAGGGGCGGTGGCTGTGGTTGCGCCAAGGGCTGTGGGAGCGGCAATGACCGACCCAGCGAGAATCGAGGTAGCGACAAGTGGGGCGGCTGCCAGCGGGGTGGAAATGAGGGCGCGGTTTATGCGTATGC
The DNA here is from genome assembly GCF_056388495.1 of Corynebacterium sp. TUM25020. Taxonomy (NCBI): domain Bacteria; kingdom Bacillati; phylum Actinomycetota; class Actinomycetes; order Mycobacteriales; family Corynebacteriaceae; genus Corynebacterium; species Corynebacterium sp. TUM25020. The sequence goes on from NZ_JBWJFG010000002.1 coordinate 120,698, forward strand.
GGTTTTTCATACCCACTATCAAAACAGGTGGGGCGGGTTTGCGCATTTCAGGGGAGGTTCAGGGGTGAATCTAAAAGTATTTTTGAAAAAGTTGAGTCGATCGGGAACAAGTTTGAGGTGCGATGAGTTGAGTAGGGTGTGAGCAAGTTGAGTGGAGCAAACTCAAGTCGGCTTGACTAGACGCGAAAAACGCGGATACTAGTGTGCAGAGGCGGGCGAAGTTGAGTCCGCTCGACTAAGGCTCGATAGATTTTATTCGCCCCCAGAAGTAATAGGAGGAACTGATATGGGACGCGCAGTAGGAATTGACTTGGGCACCACCAACTCTGTGGTGTCTGTTCTGGAAGGCGGCGAGGCTAAGGTCATCGCCAACTCCGAGGGGTCCCGTACCACCCCGTCCATCGTGGCTTTTGCCAAGAACGGTGAGGTACTGGTTGGTCAGTCCGCTAAGAACCAGGCGGTTGCCAACGTGGATCGCACCATCCGCTCCGTTAAGCGCCACATGGGTACGGACTGGAAGATCTCCATCGACGACAAGGAGTACACCGCTCCGGAGATCTCCGCTCGTACCCTGCAGAAGCTGAAGCGCGACGCGGAAAGCTACCTGGGTGAGGACGTAACCGACGCGGTCATCACCGTCCCCGCTTACTTCAACGACGCGCAGCGTCAGGCAACCAAGGATGCGGGCCAGATTGCCGGCCTGAACGTCCTGCGTATCGTCAATGAGCCGACCGCAGCTGCTCTGGCCTACGGCCTGGAGAAGGGCGACAAGGAGCAGACCATCCTGGTCTTCGACCTCGGTGGCGGTACCTTCGACGTTTCCCTGCTGGAAATCGGCGACGGCGTGGTAGAGGTTCGTGCTACCGCTGGTGACAACGAGCTGGGTGGCGACGACTGGGATCAGCGCATTGTCGATTGGCTGGCCGAGAAGTTCAAGGCCTCCCACGGTGTGGATCTGACCAAGGACAAGATGGCTCTGCAGCGTCTGCGCGAGGCAGCGGAGAAGGCCAAGATTGAGCTGTCCAGCTCCCAGCAGGCTTCCATCAACCTGCCGTACATCACGGTGGACGAGGATCGGAACCCGCTGTTCCTGGACGAAACCCTGACCCGCACCGAGTTCCAGAAGATCACTCAGGATCTGCTGGATCGCACCAAGGCTCCGTTCCAGGCGGTTCTGAAGGATGCGGAGATTACCGTGGACGAGATCGACCACGTCGTGCTGGTCGGTGGCTCCACCCGCATGGTTGCAGTATCCGAGCTGGTCACCGAGCTGACCAATGGTAAGGAGCCTAACAAGGGTGTTAACCCGGACGAGGTTGTGGCCGTGGGCGCTGCCCTGCAGGCCGGCGTGCTGCGCGGCGAAGTGAAGGACGTGCTGCTGCTCGACGTCACCCCGCTTTCCCTGGGTATTGAGACCAAGGGTGGCGTGATGACCAAGCTGATCGAGCGCAACACCACCATCCCGACGAAGCGTTCCGAGACCTTCACTACTGCTGAGGATAGCCAGCCCAGCGTGCAGATCCAGGTCTTCCAGGGCGAGCGCGAGATGGCTGCGCACAACAAGCTGCTCGGCTCCTTCGAGTTGGCCGGCATCGCCCCTGCACCGCGCGGCGTTCCGCAGATCGAGGTCACCTTCGATATCGACGCCAACGGCATCGTCTCCGTGTCCGCAAAGGACAAGGCGACCGGCAAGGAAAACACGATCAAGATCCAGGAAGGCTCCGGCCTGTCCCAGGAGGAGATCGACCGTATGGTCAAGGATGCTGAGACTCACGCAGAGGAGGACAAGAAGCGCCGCGAGGAGCAGGAAGTCCGCAACTCTGCAGAGTCTATGGCTTACCAGACCCGTAAGTTCGTCGAGGAGAACAAGGACAAGGTCAGCGAAGACGCCCAGAACAAGGTCGAGGAAGCAGCCAAGGCTGTGGACGAGGCTCTGAAGGGTGATGACATCGAGGCCATCAAGGACGCTGTGGAGAAGCTGAACGCTGAGTCTCAGGAGATGGGCAAGGCTATCTACGAGGCAGAAGCAGCATCCGGTGCTGAAGGTGCCGCTGCAACCGATGACCCGAACGTTGTCGACGCCGAAGTTGTCGATGAGGACACTTCCGCAGAGGATGATAAGAAGTAATGTCTGAAGATCTGAATCAGAACCCGGACGCCCCGGAAAATACCGAACCAGAAGTAACCGAGGCACAAGGGGTCGACGAGGGTCTGGCAGAAGCTGATCTGGCTGAAGATGAGGGCGTCGACAACAACGCCGCAGACGAGGCCGAGAACAACATCGAGGCCGAGCTGGCCGAGCGCACCGAAGATCTGCAGCGCGTGACGGCGGAGTACACCAACTACCGCCGTCGCGTAGAGCGCGACCGCGTGAGCGTGATTACCGGCGCGAAGGCTGACGTAGCCTCCGAGCTGCTGCCGATCCTGGATGACCTGGAGATGGCAGAACAGCATGGCGATCTGACCGGTCCGCTGAAGTCCATGTCGGATAAGCTGCACTCCGTGATGGCCTCCATGAAGGTGGAGAAGTTCGGCGAGGAAGGCGACGAATTCGACCCTAACTGCCACGAGGCAGTGCAGGACACTAGTAGTGGTGACGAGAAGGTGCTGGCCACCGTTCTACGTCGTGGCTACCGTCTAGAAGATCGGGTGCTGCGCAATGCGATGGTTATTATCGGCGACCCGCAGTAGTCCTGTTGGCGGTCTACCGCTGAGTTAACCCCTTAAGAGGGCTCCATGGTTTTACCGTGGGGCCCTTTCTTATGGCTAGAACACACATGTTTAGAACGAGTGTTCGATTTTGTAGTGTTTTTTCGGAAGGAGTGTCGGGGGCGTTTTCTATGCTTATTGCGCACGGAAAACCACGGGACGAAAACCATGCAACACAGGGGACTTTGATCATCAAAGGGGAAAGATGTTCGACCAACCCACACCACCAGAAGAATCGCCACCAGACCAGCGTCCGCCCAACCAATCCGCCGATCAGGCGCAGAAGCCTTTTTGGAAGGTAACCGACCCTACCGACCCGATAAGCGCAGCAGTCTGCGACATCAATCGCAACAATGCGCGCCTTGCTGTGGCATGCACGCCTCGCGACCATGAATGCGTCGGCGATGTCACCACCCGCTTGTGTGTCCGCCTGGGGCTCCCGGAGTTTCGGGTCATCCAGCTTATTGACGTCGGCGCGACCTTCCGCCGCTTCCCATCGCTGTTGAAGCTCGCCGAAACGGGGGCTTACTCCATGGAAATCTGGCGGATTGTCGCGCAGAGCCTTGTCGCTATTAGTGACGCCCACGCCTCCGCCATAGAAGCCGATGTATACACTGCACTTTCACCTACTCGACCTAACCAGGCAATGCTTGGGCATGGCACGATCCGTCAGCGGCTGAAGAAGATCGTGATGCAGCGCGAGCCTTTGGCTTGTCCGATCGATCCTGCAGATCAGGCCATGCTCTCGGACGATGCGAATGAGGAGGGTGCCGAAGATGCGCTGGGAAGTGCAGCAAGGCTGAGCATTGATGACCGGCCAAACGACCATACCGAGTTTTATCTGACTCTCCCTAAGTTGGAGGCGCTAGAGCTGATTCAAGCGGTTGATGGCGTGCGGAAGAAAGAGAACTGCTCGCGGGCGCGGGCGCTGCTAAGCCTGGTGCGGGGGAGTGCTACTGCAGAAGTGAACCTCAACCTATATCGCCGGGTGGATATTCCGGATTCCCAGATCTGGGCCGCTGGCACCTGGCTTAGTCCGCTGGCTACGAAGGAATGGATGGCTCGCGTGACCCATCTGCAGGCTCCGGGGAAGGCCACCACGGCTGGTTATACTCCGACGCCGCTGATTCGCGCGAGCGTGGAAGGGCGGGACGGGACTTGCCGGTTCCCCGGTTGCGACGTGCCTGCCCACAAATGCCAGCTGGATCACGTCAAACGCTTCGTGCATAACAACCCGGAAGGCGGGCCGACTGATACGTCAAACCTCCACTGTCTCTGTGCAAAGCATCACAATGCGAAGACGACCGGAGCATGGGATGTGGAGATCTCCTCCGATGGAGTGGAAACCTGGAGCAGCCACGGCGACGGCCACACCGTGATCACCACTCCGAACGGCCCGCTGGGAAGATTCACATTCCGGCACCGAGCCATAAAGCGAACGCGGAGGGTGGTGGAGTTCAACCAGCGGAAACAACAGCGCAACCAAGAGGAAGAGCCACCGTTCTAGGCGAGGCCGCCTCCATCCCCTAGGTCACCGAGATGAAGCTTCTCGGTGAGGTATGCGGTCGGCTTGACCTCAAGCTCCGCAGTGTGGTCGCTATTCCACTTCACATTGGTGAACGTAGTCACCTCGCCCATGTGAGAGATCATCAGGCGTGGACTCAACGCGCCTGCCTGCTGGGAGAACTGGTTGGCGGCCAGGGTTGCCATCATCTTGATGGATCCCATGAGATCGCTGCCCTCATCCATCTCGCGGAGCAGCGTTACATGGCGATGCGGAGCTGCCAGCAACAACCCAGACTCGCGATCGATTTGGGGTAGGTAACGCTCGACGATGTCATCCAACAGAATCGGAATAGACCCCACGTAGTACGAGGATCCAACGAACAACCACACGCGTTCTCCGGGCTTGCTCTTGTCCGCCTGGATGGACTGCACCTCAAGATCGGAATCAATCAGATCCTGCCATAGGTTGCGGTAGCCGATCCGGAAGAGGTCCTCTACGGGCCCTCGATCCTCCAGCGAATCCGGGGTCAGGCCCAACACTGCGTTAGGTGAGTCTACGACTAGGTGGATACAAAGGGCGTCCGAAAAAGGACGAATGGGGGATTCTGGGTTGAACTCGAACGCATCCGCCTGCGCGCTCTCCGGCAGAAGTTCGATCGCCGTGAGGCGCACACGCAGGTAGGAGTAGAACTCCGCGTCGGGGATTGAGCCCATATCCGTCGTGATCTGGATAGACGAGACAAGCGTGGAAACGAAGTTATTGACCATCTCGGGCATGTCCCTGGCAAAGTCCTCGGCGCTCGCGACCTGCTTCGTGATGTTCTCAAGGCCCATTAGTGAACCCTCGCCATCGTCCGGTGCCGGAAGTCTGCCGCCATAGGGGCCAGGGGTGCGGCCGACATATTTCAGGGGCTTCTCAATGTCCTCAGGCTTGCTGAAATACACCACCTCAGGAGTGGGGTTCGCGCCATAGCCGAGATCGTTAAGCGCGCGCACGATGTGGCGAATCATCGCGGTGGACTGGTGCAAGTCCAGGCCGCTCAACGGCACTGGTGGATCCTCCGGGCCGGGAGCAGGTGTGCCGGGAGCAGAAAAGCTATCAACCGAGCTGCCAGAGCTGCCGAGATCGGATGGTGAATTGTGGGAGCCGAAAAGTCGGCTAAACCAACTGCGCTTTTTGGGTGCCATGGCCCCACCCTAGTCAGTTCTGCTCGAGTGGGCTTTCGTCTGGCCCCGAAGTGGCGCTGCAAGGGAATAAAAGCGTAGGGGCGTCGTTATAGAAGATTAGATATCAAAAGTTCAGCGCGGTAGACTCAAGGTTAATGAGTGATACCCCGCGTGAACAGCGCAAGAAGGAAGGAGCGACACATGGCGCACAGTGAATGGGCCGAGAAGGATTACTACCAAGACCTCGGCGTGTCCTCCACCGCATCGGCAGAGGAGATCAAGAAGGCATACCGCAAGATCGCTCGCGAAAACCACCCGGATGCCAACCCGGGCGATACGGTGGCGGAGGAGCGGTTCAAGAAGGCTTCCGAAGCCTACAGTGTGGTGGGCGATAAGGAAAAGCGCGCGGAGTATGACGAGCTGAAGCGCATGCTTGCTAGCGGTGCATATTCGACCGGCGCAGGATTCGGCGGCGCAGGATTCAGCGGTGCAGGCGGCTTTAACGTCTCTGATCTTTTTGGCAATGACGCCCACAGTGGTGGATTCGGCGACATCTTCGGCGGAATCTTCGGTGAGGATCCGACCGCCGGCGCCTCCCGCAGCCGCTTCGGAGGGCGGGGTAGCCGCCGTACCCAGCGCAGCCGCGGGGCAGATGTGGAGACGGAGCTGACGCTCGAGTTCCGCGAGGCTACAAGAGGCGTGACCGTTCCGATTCGCCTCACTAAACCCGAGCCCTGCGAAAACTGCCATGGCTCTGGTGCCAAGGCGGGCACCGCGCCGCGCACATGCGGTGCATGCGGCGGTGACGGCATGGTCAGTGAGAGCAAGGGTGCCTTCGGTTTTTCCCGCCCGTGCGCGGAGTGCTCGGGTACGGGGTCGGTAATTAAGGACAAATGCGCAGACTGTTCTGGTACGGGCCGCACTACTCAGGCGCGCACGATTACGGTGCGCGTGCCGGCGGGTGTGGTCGACGGGCAGAAGGTGCGTCTGGCTGGACAGGGGTCGGCAGGGCAGCGTGGCAAGCCGGCTGGCGATCTATTCGTGACTGTGCACGTAAAGCCGGACAAGGTGTTCAGCCGTGACGGCGATGACCTGAAGCTAACCGTGCCGGTGAGCTACCCCGAGCTGGTGCTCGGCGGGGCAGTGACGGTGCCTACCTTGGCTTCCAAGGTGCGGGTACGCATTCCTGCGGGCACGCAGGACGGCACCACGCTGCGTGTGCGCGGCCACGGCGTGAATAAGCGCAACGGTGCCAGCGGCGACTTGCTGGTGACCGTCAAGGTGGCGGTACCAAAGAACCTGGACGAGGGAGCGATGAGTGCGCTGCGAAAGTACTCGGAAGAGGAAAAGCGCTCTGGATTCGACCCCCGCGAAGGATGGGAGGGTAACTAATGAGTACTGGAAAGACCGGTGGCGAAAGGGAGGTCTTCGTGATCTCTGTCGCCGCGCGCATCACCGGAATGCATGCCCAAACGCTACGCACGTATGACCGGATGGGTTTAGTGACGCCCCAACGCACCAGCGGCGGTGGCCGTCGCTACTCGCGTGAGGATATTGAGCAGCTGCAGGAAATCCAGCGTCTTTCCCACGAGGAGGGCGTAAACCTGGCGGGCATTAAAACGATCATTGCCCAGCAGAACCGGCTGGATGAGCTGGAGAAGGAAAACGCTGCCCTGCGTCGCCGGTTGGCGGATATGCAGGCGCGCATGGAGCGTGGCGAAGGTGCGGGCGGGCGGCCACGTGGTGAGATCGTGCATGTCCCGCGTTCGACGTCGGTAGTTCTGTGGGACAGGCAGAAGCGACGCTAGTTTAGAGGCTGACCTGGCCGGTGAGGATCAGGTACAGTGCGCCGATCGACGAAATAACGACGATGGTGCTGATGATCCACTCGAAAGTATTGAAGATGCGCCCGCCGGCCTTGATGCGGGTGGATACGTAAACCACCAGCCCCGGCACAATGAGCAGCGTGCCAAGTAGGACGAACTGCAGCTCGGCGGCGTAGAGCAGCCACAAGGAGTAGCCGAAAGCCACCGCGCTGATGAGCAGGTGAATACGGTTGGTGCCCTTGCTTACCTCCGGTCCGGAAATATCGAACTTCGAGCCCGCGTCCGGGTGCTTGAAGCCGTGGCCGCGCGTGGCCAGGAACAGCAGGTACAGGCTGGAGAACACATAAGGCACTAGATAGAGCGACGTAGCCAGCTGCACCATTGTGGTGTACGTGGATTCATTGAGGTAGAACACGATAATGAACACCTGGATCACCACGGCGGACAGGAACTGTGAGACGTAGGGGGCGCCCATATCGTTGGTGCGTCCAACTGTCTTTGGTAGTAGTCCATCTTGCGCCATGAGCGTGATTGGCTCGGCACATAGCATCTGCCAGGAGACATAGGCACCCAGCACAGAGATGCACAGGCCGATGGAGATCAACCCAGCGCCCCACGGGCCAACGACGTGCTCCAGCACCGTTCCCATGGAGTTATCGCCCATAGCAGCCAGCTCCTCGCGGGAGACCACACCGAAGGAAAGGAAGCTCACGGCGTTGAGTAGGAAGAACACTGCGACGAATCCGAGGAAGGTCGCCAGCGACACGTCCTTGCGGTGACGTGCACGCTTTGAGTAAGTCGAGGCGCCCTCCACGCCGATGAAAGCCCAGACAGTGAACAGCATCATGCCCTTTACCTGGTCGCCCAGGGAGAAAGCCTGATCCTGATTCTCGCCGAAGGTTGCGGCACGGCCCCAGAAGTCTGAGGTGAAGACGTCCATGTTGAAGCCGGCGAAGGCAACCAGCACCAGGAAGGCCAGAATCGGCAGGATCTTCGCCACAGTGGTGATGACGTTCATGATCGCTGCCTGGCGCACGCCCCGGGAAAGGACGATAAAGATTCCCCAGGTTAGCGCCGAAACACAGATCGACTGCACCAGCGGATGGTCGCTGCTGAAGATGGGGAAGAAGAAGCTGAGCGAGCTAAAGAACAATGTGGCATAACCCACCTGGGCAATGATGGTGCCCAGCCAATATCCCCAGGCAGAGGCGAAGCCCACGAAGTCCCCCAACCCGGCGCGCACGTAGGAATACACGCCGGAATCCAGGTGCGGCTTGCGCAGAGCGAGAGCCTGGAAGACATAGGCGATGCACAGCATGCCCACGCCCGTAATGCCCCAGCCGATGAGAGCGGCACCGGGCGAGGCCACCGACGCGATATTTTGCGGCAGGGCGAATATGCCCGCGCCGACGGTGGAGCCAACGATAAGGCTGACCAGCGTGCCCATGCGAACGGTGCGCGGGTCGTCCTTAATCAGTACCTCCGCAGTAGAGGCCTGGGGGTGGTGCGCCCCGGTCGATTCACCGGCGGACGCGCCCAGGCGCTCTCCCTGCGATGCGTTCGAAGTAGATGGGGTATCCCCATTATTAGAGATATTCACGGTTAGTACCGTACAACGTAGATGGCGCTTTGACCCAACCGGCGCGTGGATACTCGCGTGAGGGGGCATAATGGTTGGGCATAATAACAGTATGGATTCACAAATCGGTCAGAATGTCGTTCGACTGGATGACGTCGCGCTCCGGGTGCTGGCCACCGACCGAGGCGTGTTGGCCGTTGAGTTCGAAGGTGTTCAGCAGGAAAGCGGCGCCGGCAACCCCGGTAATGCCGCCAGCTGTTACGCTGCAGAAGCTGCAGAACAATTGCGCGCATACTTCTCCGGCGAACTCTGCACATTCACCGTTCCTGTGGATCTCAGTCGTATTACCACCCCGTTCCAGCGCCGAGTGCTGCAAGCAATGGCGCGGATTCCCTACGGCCAGACTTGGAGTTATGCCAGGCTTGCAGCTGAGGCAGGCAGCCCGCGTGCCATCCGTGCCGCTGCCTCGGCGTGCGCAAACAATCCACTCCCGATCCTCTATCCCTGTCACCGCGTAGTGCGCAGCGATGGGCGCATCGGAGAGTATCTGGGCGGAGCTGAGCTGAAGCAGGCGCTAATCGATATGGAACGCCGGCACTGTGCATAGTGGTTTTCGCTAGTGTGCATTCACCTCCGGAGACCACATGTAGGAGCTATGCGCATCTGTCTCCCCGCGGCGTAGCAGGTAGAGATCCAAAATTCGCCCCCAACCGTAACCGGACCAATCACCTGCATCGGCCTCGTGCGGTGGGGCATGGAAATCGGGTGCGGCTGGATCCCGCCCATGCACCCCGAGCTCAGGAGTAGTCGTCAGCCGAATCATATCGCCGGGGACGTGCTCGTTGTACACCTCCGCGTGCCCATCTTTCGCATGCAGTTGCAAGTCCTCCGCCTGTTCGGAGTGGACGCCCGGGCTGCCCCATAGCCTGACTTCGTCCGCGGTGAGGCCTGCACCGCTGCGAGCTGCAGCTTCACCGACCACCACGGATCCGTAGCTATAGCCCACTACCTGCAATCTTGCATTCGGGTTCCTTTCGCGTAGCTGACGTTGATGCTCCTGCAGTGCCGTAGCGCCGGCCTTTGCTGGTTCCCGCGATACCGCACTTGTGAGATCTTCGGGCGCTGCATAACCATGCCAAGCCACCACCGCCACGTTCTTGCCCTGTGCTGCGGCGTCCGCCGCCGTTGCCCGCGCCCACGCCTCTGTGCGCTGGAGTGCCTCCGGATTATTGGAACCCACGCCACTGACCAGCGTAATTACCTCATCCGCATGCTTGGGATCACCCACCGTCACCACGGGGCCATGAGGAGAATCCACGCGCTCTACTGGCAGGTCTTTGGAAACTAGCGGTAGTGACGCCCCTTCGGTTTCGCCTTCTGCAAAATCACTTCGGGGTAGGGCAACGGAGTTACTGATCGAATGAATGATTCCGCCCGAGGCACGATCCAACAGACCCGCCAACTTCAGCGCCCCGCGCAGAACATTCGTTAGCGCTAGAGCCATGCTTTGTGCAGCCTCGCCGATTCCGGGAATCAATCCAAGGTGTTTGGCTGACACCTCACCATCCTGCTGGACGGACATGAGTGCCATCCGGGCAAGCCCTACCGTCGTCCTCACTGCCAACCTGGTGGGGGTAAGAATATCGGCGTGAATATTCGCCACTTTCCCAATTGTGCTGCTGCTAAAACCAGCGGTGTCCAGTTGGTTCGCCGCTGAATCAGTGGCGTGTTTAGCTGCATCGGCTGCTTGCCCCGACCAGTCGGCTTCCCATTGGGCTGTCTTTCGCGCTTCTCCTGCATGGCGAGAGGTCTTCTCGCCGCTGCTTTTAAACAGTCCGGCGGCGGTGCGCAGAGCCTCTACATTGGCATGTTCCACATCGTGGACCGTGACTGTTTTTCCGAAGCTGCTGGAACCGGAACCTCCATACTCGTTCATCGGTTCGCTCCTGAGAGTGCATCGGAACCATCATTGTCGGCGAAGTCCACGTCGTTGGTGAAGGCGCTAATGCTCTGGCTCATTGTGCTCAATTGCCGGCCGAAACCGGTGAAAGCTGCGTGGAGCTTATCCGCCGCCGTGGCAATTCCACTGGTTGTTGATTCGCCAGGCACTCCAGGAGCTTCTGCGTTCGCCACCGAATAGCCAGCCGAAGCGCACTGCACGCCGTTCTCAGTGATTTTCTCGCATCGTTTCTGTACCGCTGCCGAATCGATTTCCATTGTGTCCAGATAATTTAGAAACCCCATTGCCGAATATTGCATGCAAACCCCCTGTGCTCTACGCATCTTTAGAACGTGCTTTTGAAAAGGGAGTGTAGGGAGACCAAGGGGCGTCAATAAAGAGAAAACTTGGGAGCTTGTGGATAACTCAGTTTTATCCACAGGCCTTCGGTAAGCGGAAGGCAAAAGAGCGCACGATGTCGGCAGAATCGCTAGGGTGGTCTGTATGCGTATCGCTGTCATCCAGATGAAGGCCGAACCGGATGTGGAAGCTAACCTGGCTCGCGTCCTGAAGTACATTGCGTCCGGTGCGGCAAATGGTGCTGACCTGGTCGTTTTCCCGGAAGCGGCTATGTTCCCCTTCGATAGCGGACGGCTGGATACAGTCGCCCAACCGCTGGATGGGCCCTTCGCCCAGGCGGTGATCGATACGGCCAAGAAGCACGGGACGACCGCCGTTGTCGGCATGTTCACCCCGGCGGATACCGTTTATCGCACTCCGAGTGGGAAGCTGGTAACTGAGCAGCCCAGCGACTCCCCGGAGGCCAATCAGTTCCGCCGCGTGCACAATACCCTGCTGGTCGCGGGACCGGATTATGTGACGCACTATGACAAGATTCACACCTACGATGCCTTCGGCTACCGAGAGTCGGACACCGTCAAGCCCGGGGAGCGTCGCGTGGTTATTGACGTCGGCGGCGTGGGTGTGGGGCTGGCTACCTGCTATGACATCCGCTTCCCAGGGCACTTTGTGGCCATGGCAGCCGCGGGCGCCAAGGTGATGATTGTGCCCTCTAGCTGGGCGGACGGTCCTGGGAAGCTGGAGCAGTGGCGCGAGCTTACGGCAGCCCGTGCGCTGGATTCGACTAGCTACCTGATCGCCGCGGGAATGGCGCGTCCTGGTTCACCGGAGCGTTACGGCACTGCGGACGGTCCTACCGGCATCGGCCACTCTGTGGCCATCGGCCCGAACGGCGCCCGGCTAGCGGAGACTGGCTATGCCGCACAGGTGCTGACCATCGATATTGACCCGAATTACGTGGACAAGGTTCGCAAGTCTCTCCCGGTCCTCGATGGCCACCGCATCGATCGCGAACTCGGCGTAGGGGTCGATCTGATCGGTGAGGTTGAAGAGCAAAGAGAAATAGTGCAGTAATGCACTAGCTGTGCGGTACGTCGAAGCGCAGCTGCTCTCGGTTCGCGCCCGCACGCAGGAAAGCCTCCACAGTGTGCTGCTTCATGTCTGGGTTTCCCGTGATCAGCACTTCGGCATCTCGCCATGCGCCCTGTTCGGCAGCCACCTCGCCTACTAGGCCACGTGCAGTGAAAGCATCGAACTCTTCCGCCGCCGGCTCGTCGTTCTGCACCACCAGGTACACGTCTAGCCAGTCGAAAGCCTCCTCAATGGCCACCAGGCTCTTCCACTCATAGAGCTCGTCCGGGTTCTGTGCCCCGAAGAAGAGCTGCACCTTGGGAGGCCGCTCCTCGGATTGAACCAGATCCAATAGAATCGCCCGCACCGGAGCCAAACCCGTGGAGCCCGCCACCATCACCACCGGCTTTTCCCCCGAAATCTGCAGATCCCCATAAGGGTTAGCCAGCACCCACTGCTCGCCGACTTGGGTGCCCTCCACGATTGCACGGGAAAACGGTCCGACCGCGCGTACGTGAAACTCCACCAATCCGTCCTCATTAAAAGGGATAGCGGGGGACAGCGCACGCCACAGCTCGGGGGTGTGCGGAGTGCGCACCTCCACATGTTGACCCGACCAATACGGCAACGGCGGATCGACCTGTGTGCGGACCACCGCGACGGCGTCACAGGGATGAAGAACCTCGAGTACCTTCGCGGCAGAGGTGGCGGGCAGCTCGGCTTCCTCATCCTCGATTGCGCCATACGCAAGCAGGCTACACCCCAGGTTGATCGTGTCACTGAGCTTTTTGGTGACGCCGATATGCTCGCCGATGGCCTCCACTAACGCGGACTCTAGCGCGGCATAATGCTCCGACCCCATGCCGAACTTGCGGAAATCCTTGCCCATCGCCACCAGGAATTCCCCCTGGGCAGAGGCGAACTCGCCGCCATGGGTGATGCCGCGGAGAACGAAGCGGATGGTGCGATCCAGATATACCTCATCCAGATCCAAAGTCTGGGAGAAATCCGGGGAGGGATTGGTGTACTCAGTGCCAGCGACGTGCGGAAAGTGCACAGGTCGGGGTCTCAGATCCATGGAATTCAGCTTCGCACGGGTGAGCTGAGTCAGATCGTGGCGGTGTTCCTCAATGAGCGCGAGCAACTCAGCGAAGGTGTATTCGTCTTGTGAAGAGTGGCGTGCCACGGACTCGAAGTCTCCTTGCTCTCCAGGGGCGGGTTGAGGCAACCGGGTGAGGGGCCGGCTGGTTGCCCTCATTGTCTCACCTGAACCTGTGAATGGGAACTTCCCCTATTGGAACGCCTGATTGCCCAGCTGTTGAGGTGCTGTGTGGTACTCGACGGGGGTCTCTGAGAAGTTGATCGGGTTACGCACGCTACGCATGCCCTCGACCTCCACGATCGGGTCCAGCCCGAGGGATTCGGCGAACTCAAAGGCCTGTTTGATGTTATTTACCGGGCCTGCGGGGACTCCAGCGGCGCGCAGCTTCTCAAACCATTCCTGCGCACTGCCTTGAGCCAATGCCTGCTCGATGATTGCGGCCAATTCGGCGCGGTGAGCGACTCGGTCGCTGTTGGTGGCGAAGCGGGCGTCATCAATATATTCCTCAATCCCCAGCACCCGGCAGGTTCGGTGGTATAGCGAGTCATTGCCGGCGGCGATGGCGAGGTCGCCCTCCTGGGTCTTAAACACCTGGTAGGGGGCGATGGAGGGATGGGTATTGCCCATGGCCTTACCAATGACGCCCGCACCGACGAACGCGCTGGCCTGGTTGGCTAGGGAGGAAAGCAGAGTGTGCAGCAGGTTGATCTCGATGTGCTGGCCCTTGCCGGAGGAGGTGCGGGAATGTAGCGCCGCGAGGATGCCCATGCCCATGTGCAGTCCGGTAAGTACATCGACGAGTGCTACGCCGACCTTCACGGGGTGGTCCTTTTCGCCATTGATAGACATGAGGCCGCCGACGGCCTGCACCATCAGGTCGTAGCCGCCGATGTCTGCGCCCTTGCCGGAGCCGAAGCCGGAGAGGGAGGCGTAGATCAGGCCTTCGTTGTGCTGGCGGAGTGTTTCATAATCCAATCCCATGCGCTGCATCGTGCCGGGGCGGAAGTTCTCCACCAGAATGTCGGCTTCTTCGGCGATGCGGCGGGCCTGCTGGCGGCCCTCATCGGTGGAGAGATCGATCTCCACCGACTTCTTATTGCGATTCACACCCGCGAAATAGGTGGACATGCCCTGGGTGTTGACGGGTGGTGCCCACGAGCGAGTGTCGTCGCCGATGCCGGGGCGCTCGATCTTGATGACCTGTGCGCCCATGTCCGCCAGCATCATGGTTGCGTAGGGGCCGGCGAGGACGCGGGAGAAATCGGCCACGACGATACCTTCAAGGGGGCCCATTTGTGCCTTTCTGGTTGGGGAGGGGGATTGGGTGGATTGGGTAGGGAGTGGGCTGCGGGGGTTTAGCGGAATGCGCCCTTGCCGGTGAGAGCCTGGCCGATGATCAGCTGGTGCATCTCTGCGGTGCCCTCGTAGGTCAGCACGGATTCCAGGTTGTTGGCGTGGCGCAGCGGCGAATACTCCAGGGTGATGCCGGAAGCGCCCAGTAGGGTGCGGCACTCGCGGGCGATCTCCAAGGCCACGCGGGTGGAGTTCAGCTTGCCGACGGAAACCTGGTGCGGGGCGAGTTCGCCCTTATCCTTTAGTCGGCCGAGCTGCAGGGCTAACAGGACGGACTTGTTGAGTTCGACGGACATGTTGGCCAGCTTCGCCTGGGTGAGCTGGTAACTGGAGAGGGACTTGCCGAATACCTCGCGGGTCTCGGTGTACTCAATGGCAGTTTCCAGGCTGTCGCGGGCGGCACCCAGGGCGCCCCAAATGATGCCGTAGCGAGCCTCGTTGAGGCAGGTCAGCGGGCCGCGGAGAGTGTCGATCTTCGGTAGGCGCTGGGAATCCGGTACGCGGCAGTTGTCCAGCACGATCTCGCCGGTGATGGAGGCGCGCAGCGAGAGCTTCTTGTGGATTTCCGGGGCGGTGAAGCCCTCCATTCCCTTTTCCAGGATGAAACCTGCGAAGCCGTCCTCGGTGCGAGCCCACACAACGGCCACGTCGGCGACGGGGGAGTTGGTGATCCACATCTTGGTGCCGTTGAGGACCCACTCGTCGCCGTCGCGGGTTGCGCGCATCTTCATGGACGCCGGGTCGGATCCGGCGTCGGGCTCCGTCAAGCCGAAGCAGCCCAGGTACTCACCGGCGGCCATCTTCGGCAGGTACTTTTCCTTCTGTTCCTCGGAACCCCAGTGGTGGATGGCGAACATAGCCAGGGAGCCCTGGACGGAGACGAAGGAACGCAGGCCGGAATCGACAGCCTCGACTTCCATGCAGGCCAGGCCGTAGGCGACGGCGGAGGCGCCGGGGCACTCGTAGCCTTCCAGGTGCATGCCCAGCGCGCCGAGCTGTCCGAACTGCGGGCCGAGTTCCTTGGCGGGCAGGGTGCCGTTGTCGAACCACTCCTGCACGTTGGGCTTGAGAGATTTGTTGGCGAAGTCCGCCATGGCTTCTTGCAGCATGCGTTCTTCATCGGAGAGCAGGCTGTTGAAGGAGGTGAGGTCGAGCGGGGAGGAAGTCATGCCAGTCAGTTCCTTACGTATATAGGTAGTTATATACTGATTTGCGTACCAATGAGTGTAGGGGAAGTTGTTTCGTTCCGAAAGGCTTTTGTGAAAATTTCCTCTACTATCGTCCTGAGCAGCCCTGCCGCCCCAAGCCGAAAGGAACCCCCAATGCCCGACGCGCCCCACCCCGAGTCCGCGCCGCGGTTCCCCTTTCCCGTCGACCAGCAGCCCGGTAGATCCCATCACCGCACCGTCGACCGGATCGCGGACATCCTGGAGTTCGTGGCCCGCAACCCGCAGCCGCGCGGGCTCACGGACATTTCCAAGGCCATCGGCGCCCCGGTAAGTTCCACTCAATCCCTGGTGAATGGCCTGGTCGCGGCCGGATACCTAGAGGAACGGGATAAAGCCTTCCGCCTGGGGTTGGCTCCGTACCTGCTGAGCACCCTCGCCGGTAGCCGCCCCGTGGATCAGGTCACCCACGAGATGCTGGAAGACGTGGTGGAAGAGACGGGCTATATCGCCGTGTTGGCGTCATTGGTAGGCGACAATGTCTACTACCTCGACTACGCGCTGTCGGATCCTGAGTTTGAGTATCTGGCGCAGAATCGTTTGCAGCGCCCGCCGCTCGAGACATCGGCGGGGTGGGCGATCCTCTCCGGGCTGGGGCACGAGCAAGTGTGGGGGATTCTGGCTGCTTCCGAGAGTTCGCAGGAGACCATCAATAAGTTCCAGCGCTGGTACCCAGACATGCGCGCGACCGGCGAATGCGTGGCCCCCGGCGTGGCCTTGAACGGCGCGGATGGTGTGGCCGTGCGGGTCGAGAGTCAGGGAGTGGCGGTGGCCTCGGTGTCCGTCATTGCCTCGACCGAGCAGATCGCGCGCGATGCGGAGCGGATTATTGAGGTCTTAAGGCGCCACAGTGCCCGCTGGAACCGTTAAGCGGCTAACTCCGGCACCCACAGCACCAGCTGGGGCCACAGCAGGAAAGCCAGGGCGATAACCAGCATGATCACGACATAGGGGAATGCTCCCTTGAACACGATCATCGGGTTTATGCGCACGGCCTTCGAGACCACGAACACGTTCAGACCCATGGGCGGGGTGACCATGCCGGTCTCGGCCAGCAGCACGATGAAGATACCAAACCAGACTGGATCGTAGCCCAGTGATTCGACAATGGGCAGAGTAACCGGCACGGTTAGGGCGATGATGGCGATTTGATCCATGAAGAAGCCCAGGATCAGGTACACTGCGCCGATCAGAGCCATGATCACCAGCGGGTGCAGGGAGGACTCGCCGATGGCGCTGACCAGCTTCGGGGTGACGCGCGTTTCGGTGAGGAAGTGGCCCAGCACGTGCGCGGACATGATGATGGCAAAGATCATGCCGGTGGTCTTCACAGTTTCCAGCACAGTTTCGCCGAACTTCTTGGTATCCCAGCGGCCCTTCGCGATCACTAGGATCAGCGCGGCCAGCACGCCCAGGGCGGCGGCCTCTGTGGGCGTGGCGATGCCGGTGAAGATGGAGCCGACCACCGCCAGGAAGATCAGCAGCAGTGGGGAAGACTTCAGCAACTGCATGCCCTTTTCCTTGAAAGGAACCGGCTCGCCCTGCGGGGCACGGGAGCGGTCCTTCAGGAAGCCGATGTACATCACCAGTACCAGGTCCATGGCCACTACCAGGCCGGGGAAGAAGCCCGCGACCAGCACGTCGCCCACGGGAGCCTCCGCGGTGATTGCGTAGAAGACCAAAATGATCGAGGGTGGGATCATGGCTGCCAGCGTGCCGACCACTGCCACCAAGCCCGTACCTGTGCCCTTGTGGTAGCCCTCATCGATCATGCGGGTAGAGGACGTCTGCGCCAGCGTGGCGGCCGCGGCGGTGGAGGAGCCGGAGACGGCTGCGAATGCGGTGCCTGCGCCGACGGAGGCGATGGCGGTACCACCGGGGATACGGCCAACGAGCGCCTTGGCGGCGTCAAAAACAGAACTAAGGAGCCCAGACATCAACATCAACTGCGCCATCAGGATAAACAGTGGCACGGCGGATAGAGAGTTTGACCGCACGGCGGCGAACGGCGAGGTTTCCATCGTGGCGATGGCCAGTTCGATACCACCGAGAGCAATGAGGCCTACCGTGGCCGCACCGAAAATGGCGAAGCTAACGGGTACACGAAGAACAATCAGCGCGACCAACAGCACAATGATTGAGAGCGCAAGCATGGTCTATACCTCTTCCTCGCCGGGTTCGTAGTCGGTGTAGGGGCGATCCCATGGGGTGATGAGCTCCCGGAGAAAATCCAGCGCCGCCACAAAGGCGCACAGTGCGGCTGCAATTGGCACGATCACGCGGTAAGTCCAGTCGGGAGTGGCGAGATCGGCCATGCCTGGAAGGGTGGCGTGGTGCAGGGTAAACACCATGTAGGTCTGGTTCCACCCACCGATGAAGACGAACACCATGGAAATAACCACAGCCAGATGAATAAGCAGCAGGATGGTCTTTTGCACTCGGAGCGGGAGTTTGTTGAAGAGCGACTCTACGGCGATATGGGTGCCGGTTCGATAGGTGGTGACCAGCCCAAAGAAGGCAGTAATGGGGAGTAGATAGCGCTCCGTGACGGAGATATTCCAGCCGAGGGGAGAACTGAAGAACTCGCGCGCAATGACTTCAGCGAGGGTGACGAGCGCCAGCCCCAAAATCGCCGCGCCCGCGATCCAGGCACACACCGCGGAGATGGTGTTTTGTACCTTGTCGAAGCCCGGGTGATCCTGGGTTTGGTAGCCGTATTTGCTGCGTTCGGCGGTGCCGTGATGGCCGGGGTGGACCAAGTTGCTACTGGTCATGACTGCTCCTTCCCTTCATCTGTTGCCTCTTTCGTCTCTGCGCGATGTGCATGGCGCTTGAGGGCGGCTTTGAAGTCATCCACGACCCGTTGAGCTGGGTGACCCTTGGATTCGGCAACCTCGATCCACTTGTCCAAAACTGGTTGCGAAATGTTCTGCCATTCCTTGGCGTTTTGGCCTTCGGTGACGTCGTAGAACTGCACGCCGGCATCTTTCATCTTCTGCACCGACTTTTCACGGGCGGAATTGAGTTCCTTGCAGACAGACTGTTGTGATTTATCGGCCGCATCGGTCAGCACTTTCTTCTGCTGATCGTTCAGGCGGTTCCAGGTATCTAGGTTGATGCCATAGAAGAAGGTGAAGTTGCCCTGTTGGGCTCCGTACGTGCTGGCGTGTATGACGTCTTCCAACCCGTAGGGGGTAATCGAGATCGGGCTGGCGAGTGTGCCTTCTACTGTGCCGCGCGACATTGCTTCATACATGTCGCCAATGGGCATGCTTACACCTGCTGCGTCGATCTCATCAATCACGCGGTCTAGTGCGCCGCCCGTGGAGCGCAGTACCGCGCCGTGGAAGTTGGCGGGGTGAGATGGGTCTTTGCCGCCGGTCATCGCTTCGTAGCCGGGGATCGAACCTGTCCACAGCGGCATGAACTTCATGGGTTCGAGTTCTTCTTTATAAAGGACGCCCCCCGGCTTCACTAGATCGCGAAGTGCATAGGCGGTCACGCATGCATCGGAGCTAAAACCCGGAAGGTCGCCCACGCTGCTGAGAGGAAAGCTGGAGCTGACATAGGAAGGGGAGATGACTGCCAGGTCGACCACGCCACTGCGGAGCACGGAGGGGATGTCTGCTTGTTTGCCCATTTGCCCTGAGGAGAAGTACTCGATGTCTACTGACTGGTCTTTTTCGACCTGATCGAGAAAAGGTTGAGTGCCACCTTTGCCGACAGGGTGAGTGATTGAGTAGCTGTCCGCCATCTTCAACTTGGCGGTGCTGCCTGGACCATAAGGTTCAGCGGAGGAGTCCGAACAGGCGGTAAGCGCGCCGGGAAGCGCCAGTGCCAAAGCTGTAGCAGCTATGGCGGAGGCTACTTGGCGGGCGGGTGCTTTCTTCTTGTGGAGTCTGAGCATGATCCCTTCACCCCTTTTACGGATATATGTAGAGGTTTTCCGATTTGGATAACCTTCATCTAACCCAATGGAGCGCGAGGAAACGATAGCTTTCGTATAGAAAACTAGACCGGGGGTGAATTTGTGGGGTAAATCACACTCATATACGTAAATTGAGCGGAATAGACTCAAGCTTGTGGTGGTTGAGTGAGGTGTACTCAAGTAAAGTCGGGAGCGTGTAAGCGCGACCTGAATGAAGCCGCAGGAGGTAGATGTAGAAATGTCGAGCTTCAACCCCACCACCATGACCCAGTCTGCAATGCAGGCTGCACTTCAGGATGCCTCCGCCAAGGGCAACCCAGACATCCGACCAGCGCACCTGCTTGTTGCGCTGCTGGAGCAGGATAATTCCATTGCCCTGCCCGTATTGCAGGCTGCAGGTGTACAGCCGCAGACCATCGCAGCCAAGGCTAAGAACCTGGTAGCTGGATACCCGCAGGCATCCGGTAGCGAGATGGCAAACCCGCAGTTCAACCGTGATGCCCTGAACGCACTGACCGCCGCTCAGGAACTGGCGGAGCAGCTGGGAGACACCTATGTCTCCACCGAGGTGCTGCTGGCCGGTATCGCCAAGGGTGATTCCGACGCCGCAAAAGCGATGCACGAGGCGGGCGCGACCTTCGAGGCCATCCGTGGCGCCTTTGAATCTGTGCGCGGTAACCGAAAGGTCACCACTGAAGAGCCGGAGGGGCAGTTCCAAGCATTGGAAAAGTACTCCACCGACCTCACAGCACGCGCCCGCGAGGGCAAGATCGACCCGGTCATCGGACGTGACCAGGAGATCCGGCGAGTTGTCCAGGTACTTTCCCGTCGCACGAAAAATAACCCGGTGCTCATTGGTGAGCCCGGCGTCGGTAAGACCGCAATCGTAGAGGGGCTGGCCCGCCGCATCGTAGCTGGTGACGTCCCGGAGTCCCTGCGCGGCAAGAAGCTGATCAGTCTGGACCTGGGCTCTATGGTTGCCGGTGCAAAATACCGTGGCGAGTTTGAGGAGCGCCTGAAGGCTGTCCTGGATGAGATCAAGGAGGCCGAGGGTGAGGTCATCACGTTCATTGACGAGCTGCACACCATCGTCGGTGCTGGCGCCGGCGGTGATTCCGCCATGGACGCGGGCAATATGATCAAGCCCCTGTTGGCCCGAGGTGAGCTGCGACTCGTCGGCGCGACCACCCTGGACGAGTACCGCAAGTACATCGAAAAGGATGCCGCGCTGGAGCGTCGTTTCCAGCAGGTATACGTTGGTGAGCCGAGCGCGGAGGACACCATCGGTATCCTGCGTGGCCTGAAGGAGCGCTACGAGGTGCACCACGGCGTACGCATCCAGGACTCCGCGCTGGTGGCGGCGGCAACCCTGTCGGATCGCTACATCACCAGCCGCTTCCTTCCGGATAAGGCTATCGACCTGGTCGACGAAGCCGCATCCCGCCTGCGCATGGAAATCGACTCACGCCCAGAGGAGATCGACAACGTAGAGCGTGTGGTTCGCCGCCTGGAAATTGAAGAGATGGCACTAGCCAAGGAAACGGACGCTGCTTCCAAGGATCGCCTGGAGCGCCTGCGCAGCGAGCTGGCCGATGAAAAGGAAAAGCTCGCTGGGCTGACCGCCCGTTGGGAAAACGAAAAGGGCAGTATCGATAACCTCCGCGAGCTGAAGGAGGAGCTGGATAACCTGCGTCGCGAATCCGAGATCGCCGAGCGGGAAGGCGACTTCGCCAAGGTTGCTGAGCTGCGTTACGGACACATTCCGGACGTGGAGAAGAAGCTGGCCGAAGCGGAGAAGGTTGTGGCTGAGCAGCAGGAAGGCATGATGCTGACCGAGGAAGTCACCCCCGACACCATCGCCGATGTCGTCTCCGCTTGGACTGGCGTGCCCGCCGGCAAGATGCTGCAGGGTGAGACCGAGAAACTGCTGAACATGGAGCGTGTCCTGGGCAGCCGTGTGGTCGGCCAGAACAGCGCCGTCGATGCGGTCTCCGATGCAGTGCGCCGTGCACGCGCCGGGGTGGCTGACCCGAATCGTCCGACGGGCTCCTTCCTCTTCCTGGGGCCGACAGGCGTGGGTAAGACGGAGCTGGCGAAGGCTCTGGCTGACTTCCTCTTCGATGACGAGACCGCCATGGTGCGCATCGATATGTCGGAGTATGGCGAGAAGCACTCCGTCGCTCGCCTTGTCGGTGCTCCTCCGGGATACGTCGGCTACGACGCAGGTGGCCAGCTAACTGAAGCGGTGCGGCGTCGCCCGTACACGGTGGTGCTGTTCGATGAGGTAGAGAAGGCTCACCCGGATGTTTTCGATGTGCTGCTGCAGGTGCTGGACGAAGGTCGCCTGACCGACGGTCAGGGGCGGACTGTGGACTTCCGCAACACCATCCTGATCCTGACCTCTAACCTTGGTGCTGGCGGTACCGACGACGAGGTCATGGAGGCGGTGAAGCGCGCCTTCAAGCCGGAGTTCATCAACCGACTAGATGACGTGCTGATCTTCGAGCCACTGTCTTCCGAGCAGCTGAAGTCCATCGTGTCTATCCAGGTGCGCGCTCTGGCGGATCGCCTTGCGGCCCGTCGTTTGACCTTGGATGTTACTGATGACGCCCAGTCGTGGCTGGCCGAGCACGGCTACGATCCCGCCTATGGCGCACGGCCGCTACGCCGACTGATTCAAAAGTCGATCGGTGACCAGTTGGCTAAGAAGCTACTGGCTGGGGACGTGCGCGACGGCGATACGGTGCGCGTGGACGTTGATCGCGGTGGCGACGAGGCTGCAGGTCTGGTCATCACCTCCCTCGGAGCCGATGATGGTGAGGTCTAAAGGCTGGTGACGGTCGGGGGCCGTCGGCGACATACATATAAAAACAGCATGGTCGTGAAAAGTGGCGAGCGTCACTATATTGGCTGACAAAAGTTTCCCACTCCGAGTATTTGGGGTGGAGCTTTTGCAGTTTCAATATTCCATCTCGTTACCGCAAGGAGCACGCTCATGACCGTCTATACTGATCCCGGCACCGAAGGAAGCCTCGTCAAATTCAAAGAGCGCTACGACAACTTCATCGGTGGCCAGTGGGTACCACCCGTCGATGGCGAATACATGGACAACGTCACGCCCATCAACGGTGAGGTGTTCTGCCAGGTTCCACGCTCGAAAACGGCTGACATCGAGAAGGCCATCGACGCCGCAGAAAAAGCTCAGCCCAGTTGGGGCGCGACCTCTGTGCAGGATCGCGCCGCCGTGCTGCTGAAGATTGCTGATCGCCTTGAAGAGAACCTGGAGATGATGGCCGTCGCCGAGACCTGGGACAACGGTAAGGCGGTACGCGAAACTCTCGCAGCTGATCTTCCGTTGGCTGTCGACCACTTCCGCTACTACGCTGGTGCCCTCCGTGCCCAGGAAGATCGCACATCTCAGATCAGCGAAGACCTCATCGCCTACCACTTCAACGAGCCACTGGGTGTGGTGGGGCAGATCATCCCGTGGAACTTCCCACTGTTGATGGCGGCGTGGAAGCTCGCCCCAGCTCTGGCTGCCGGCAATGCCATCGTGCTGAAGCCCGCCGAGCAGACCCCCGCCAGCATCCTGCTGTTCGCGGAGCTTATCCAGGACATTATCCCGGAGGGTGTGCTGAACATCGTCAACGGGCTGGGTACTGAAGCAGGCGCCGCGCTGACCGCTTCCGACCGCATCGACAAGATCGCGTTCACCGGCTCCACGGAAGTCGGCAAAATCATCAACAAGGCCGTGGCGGAAAAGCTCATCCCGGTCACCCTGGAACTCGGCGGGAAGTCCCCGTCAGTGTTCTTTAGCGACATCATGGATCACGACGACAAGTTCCGCGCTAAGTGCGTGGAAGGCCTGGCCATGTTCGCACTCAACCAGGGCGAGATTTGCACCTGCCCGTCCCGCGCGCTGGTGCAGGAGGATATTGCCGAAGAGTTCCTGGAACTAGCCATTGAGCGAGTGAAGTCCATCAATGTCGGAAATCCCCTGGACACGGATGTGATGATGGGCGCGCAGGCTTCCCAGGAGCAAATGGATAAGATCACCGGATACCTGCAGGCCGGCCCCGAAGAAGGCGCGCAGGTGCTATGCGGTGGCGGCATTAATGAGATCTCGGGTCGCAGCGGTGGCTTTTATATCGAACCCACCATCTTCAAGGGCACTAATGACATGCGCCTTTTCCAAGAAGAGATCTTTGGACCCGTGCTGGCAGTCGCTACGTTCAAGGACTTTGACGAGGCTATGCATATCGCCAACGACACAGAATACGGTCTGGGCGCAGGTGTGTGGTCGCGTAATGGAACCACTGCTTACAAGGCTGGTCGCGCGATTCAATCGGGCCGAGTGTGGGTGAATAACTACCACAATTACCCAGCTCACGCGGCTTTCGGTGGCTATAAGAAGTCCGGCCTGGGGCGCGAGACTCACCTGATGATGCTCGCGCACTACCAGCAGACCAAGAACCTGCTGTGGTCTTACTCGGACGAGTCTTCTGGGCTGTTCTAGCGCTTCTGACTAGATTTAGTCCGGCTGATCGGCGACCTGAATGTCGTAATTGACCTTTTTGCCCTCGACGGAGGTAGCGGTGACGTCTACCGAGTAGGTGGCGCCGGAGTAAGTGAACTTGCATTCCAACTTGGCGCCTTCTTCGGCCTTAAGCCCATCGGGGCATTCGGTGCTCTCGGGGGCCTTTCCGGCTTTGTCCTTTACGAGCTTAGAGATCTCTTTCTCAACGTCCTCCTTGGCTACCTTGTCTTCCCCTCCAAAGCCGTAGTTGAAGGAGCAGGCGCTAAGGCCGGTGATAGCCAACGTGCCAGCAAGGAGAGCAGCGCTGATGCGTTTGGCCAAGTTGGTGAAGCGGGCGGGAGCGTGAGCGATGGTCATGGGGAGGGATCTCCTTCTCTTCTCGACAGTTAGTGGCTCGTGGTGTGAAATGCCATGCAACGGCGAATTGTTCCTCTGACCACAAAGAAATGCACAGCCTTAACTTACCGAACACTCAGCCTGTTCTCTGGCGTACGAGCGAGGTGGATGTGCGGGCGTCGATAAGAAGGTGCGATAGACTTCCAGCAACGTTGAAGAGAAGAGAAACAGTGAAGAGGAGCCCTCGGCGATTATTCCACACTATTAATTGCCGTGGTGTTCGCCTCGATGCCGTACAGTATGTCCTTCGCGTCGAACGATGCGTCGAAAGCGAAGAACATGTGGGGCTTTTCCACCTCTATGTTCCTCGGTCAGTGGGGCCTATTCATCCTGCTAGGCATCTTCATTTTCGGTCCGCTCTTCGACACCCCGGAGTGGTTCGGCATGATGCTGCCCGTCGGCTTCGTAGGTGGATTCGGAACTGCTGCGGCCGTCGGTGGCGCGTTTGGGGATCATGGTGCGGACGCCGCCATGTCCTTGGGCTTTACCTCCGCCACCATCGGCACACTGGCCGCCATCATTGGTGGAATCATCTTCGCGAACTGGGGCATCCGAACAGGTCGCACATCCACGTTGCCGGAGAAACTGCCATGGGAACTGCGTTCGGGTCACATTGAAGACGAGGAAAAACAGCCCTCGATCGGCCGAGCCACCACAAACCCATCCTCGATCGAGCCGCTCGCCCTGCATGCGGGCTTCATTGCAGTGACCGTCATGTTTGCCTACATCGGTCAGCAGATCATCGGGCACTTCTTCCCGGATGTTTCCGTACCGCTGTTTGCCCTGGCCTTCGTGGTCGGTATCGGAGGCAAGGTCTTCCTCCATGTGATTCGACGCCCGAAGTACCTGGACCAGCAAACCGTGAAGTCCATTTCCGGAGCGTCGACGGACTTTATGATCGCCTTCGGCATTGCCTCAATTAAGCCGGACGCGGTGGCTAACTACCTAGTGCCCCTGCTGATTCTGTTCGCGCTGGGCATTGCCTACTGCTGCCTGTTCTTCTTCGTTTTCGCTCCACTGTTCTTCGGCGATCAGTGGCTAGAACGCGGCATCTTTGGTTGGGGTTGGGCAACCGCGGCAGTGGCTACAGGTATTGCACTGCTAAAGATCGTGGATCCGGATCTGAAGTCCGGCACCATGAACGAATATGGCATTGCCTACGTGGGCTTCGCTCCCTTCGAAATCGGCATGAATATTGTGGCGCCCATAGCCGTGATAGCCGGACTCGCTTGGGGTATTGGGGGGATTGCGACGGTGGCAGCGATTGCGATCATCGGTTTTGCGGCGGTGCGAGGTTGGTTCCCGGAAAGAACAGGAAGGCGTCCCGGCAAAACTGCCGCGGTGGCACAAGAGTAAGGCGCATAAACAATAGGGCACCGGAGTAACGGAGCGCCACTGTAGCCACACGTATGCAGCATCGGCGTACGCGGGGTTCTAGACTTGGCAACTATGAGCAACCCTATTGCCCAACAGCTGCCCGCTAGCCCCTTCGTCACCGGCGAGGAAATGCTAGAAGCATTCAAACGGGGTGAGCGTATGACCGTGATCGACTCGCACTGGGCGCGCACCGAAAACAGCGCCTGGGAGGCCTATGTAGGCCAGCACATTCCCGGCGCCATGTTCTGTAACCCCCTGGTGCACCTGGCCTCCATCCCTGCCCGCCATGTCGGACGTAACCCTTTGCCCGCCCCCGAGGAGCTGCAGAAGAGCTTTAACGATTGGGGTATTACGGATGGTCGCCCTGTATACATTTATGACGCCGGCGCCAACCTCTATGCAGCTCGCGCCTGGTTCGTTTTCCGTTGGGCAGGTGTGCAGAACGTCCGCATCCTCGACGGCGGCACAGGCGCGTGGGAGGCGGCGGGCGGAGACGTCGCAGGCGGAATCGGTGCATTGCGCGGCCGCGGTACCACTGAGGTTCGTGCGGGTAGCATGCCCACCCTTGAACTCGACGAGGTGAATGAGTGGCGCGAGAATCACATCCTGGTGGATGCGCGCGAGAATTCTCGCTTCACTGGCAAGAAGGAACGCTTCGACCACCAGGCCGGTCGCATTCCGGGAGCCATCAACATTCCGGTTAAGGAACTATTCCAGAACCGTAGCGAGCGCGACAGCAGCGCCAGCGGCAAGGTGCGATCCCCGGAGGAGATCCGGCAGATCCTTGCCAACCATGGTGTGACCAGTGGTGAGGACGTGTGTGTTTACTCCGGATCCGGGCTGCACTCCTCGCTGTTTATTGCCGCAATGGAGTACGCGGGACTGCCAGGGGCCAAAAACTTCGTAGGAGGTTGGTCTCAATGGTCCGCTTCCTCCTCGCGACCCATCGCACGCGGTTAGACTCTGGAGGTATGGATCCCCGTTTCGCACAGGATCCCCGTAGGCCCGGCCTGCAACAGGAGCTGCTAGTTCAGTATCCCGTTGTGACCCCGCTGGCGGGGACCGCCGTTAGCCTCAATTCCGTTCCCGACCCCGTGCTGGCCACTGGCACCATCGGCGCAGGTATAGCCGTAATCCCCGACGCAGGCGTGGAGGTTGTACAAGCGCTCGCACCCATTGGCGGGATGATGAAGCGCGTGGCGCCGAACATGTATGTCATTCAAGCCCAGTCATTGCCAGCCACCCTCCGCCCGGATTCTGGTACCCATGCCGTAGACGGCCGCCATGCGGAAATGCTGGCCGACCAGCCATGCATCTTTATGCAGCTCGGCGTGGATACCGGTCGCCTTGGTGGGCAAGGCTTCGACGTACATGTCCAGGAAGGCGACATAGTACGACAGGGAACACCCCTATGCACTTACACTCCCCGGGAGCTGGGCCGGATGGGATTCGACCCGGTAGTGATGGTGTTGGGGCTGCAGATGGGGGCGTCGGAAATAAAGATAGACGTGATGTCGGGCGAGCCCGTGATGGGCGGCGACAACCTGTTTTGGGTGTAGGGGTGTCTGCGGGCGATGGTACGTAAATTTCTGAGCATGGTCGCGACGCTGGGGATGCTCCTGGCGCTGTCCGGTGCGGTGGATATCTTCACCCCGCAACAGGTTCAGAAGATCGCCGGTGTTTTCTTTGTCGTGCTGATTGGGGTGCAGGTATGGCCGCTTCTGGCCACCATGCGCAATAGCTACGGGCACCGACGGCACCCTGTGAATCGCTTATACGTTGTGCTGGCGACCGTCGGGCTGATCGGAACGTTGCTGCTGATGTTCGTCTTCTATCTCCACTCGACCATCTGGTTGATCACGTTGGCCGGGGCGCTGATGATCACGGGAATTGTGGGAGCGGGCATTTTGGCGTTGTTCGCCGCACCCTGGGATGACTGGTCTACTCGTCGCGGTCGCGATTTCGACGATGAGTTCTTTGGCTGGGAGGAGGAGCCGGTCGAGGACGTCTGGGACACCAGCTTTAGAACCTAGCACAGCTAAGAGTCTTAGAGTCCGTGCTTGCGATTGATGAGCCAATGCATAGCCGCTGTCGGCAGCACGCGGGAAAGGGGGAGCACCACCGGCGCCATCGACCCCGTCGCATACAGCGGCTGAGGGCGAGCCGTGGTGATGGGCTTGAGGATCTCCATGGCCACGCGCTCCGCCGAAATGCCATTGGCTTCGTTGTTATCCAGGTTCTTTAGCATGGTGGAGAACTCGGCGCCGTAGGGACCATTAAGATCCACGTACTTGGTGCGCCGCGTGGAAAGCCCCGTGTTGATCGACCCAGGCTCGACCACGGAAATGCCCACACCAAATGGCCTGACTTCGCGCCGGGCGGCGAAAGCAAAGCCTTTGATGGCGGCTTTCGACGCGACATAGCTGCTGCGGTAGGCCAATGGAAATGAGCCCAGCATCGAGCCGACCATCACGATGCGCCCTGCTCCGTTACGTCGCATTTCCGGCAGGATTTTCTGGGTGACGCCCACTTGTCCCAGCACGTTGATCTCAAATAAACGGTGCAGGGCATCATAGGGGAGCTCTTCCAAGGGGCCGGATTGGCTTTCGCCAGCGTTGTTGACGAGCACAGTGGGGGAGCCGTAGCTCAGGGCAGAAGAGGTGAACTCGTCGATGCTGGCAGGGTCAGCCAGGTCGAGGGGGAGGTAATCGACCCCATCGACAGGGTCAGTGATGGTGTCGGGGTTTCGACTGGTACCGATGATGTGGGTTGGGGCGTAAGTGGTCGTGGAGGTTGTAGCAGCTCTGGATTTAAGCTCTGCGAGGGCGGCGACGGTGGCGCGTCCAATGCCCGAGGAAGCGCCAGTGACGATTGCGACTCCGCCGTTAACGGCGGGAAGAGCGTGGGGGAGGAAGCTAGGAAGTTTTGCCATGCGTAACATTTTGGCGGTTCAAGCGGGGGCACGGAGCCAGAATGAGATTTTCCCCATTGCTGGGATTCTTTAGTGATCCGACCCACGCCCGCTATGATGTGGGGGAAAACTGCATATGTTTTTGCCGCTTTTAGCTGTGGTGGGAGAGGCTCGGCGCTTGAACCGCGTCGGCCGCCGACGGAGCAATTCCTCCCCGGGACACTCTCAGGCCCCAAGAACCGTCGCAGTGAGGCAACTCTGGAAAGACCTGCGCGCAGTCGTGTGCACGCGGGCGCCGAAGGAGAAAAGCCGGGTTGCCCGGGTGAAGCTCTCAGGTACAAGCGACAGAGTGGGGAGGGCTCCTTTTTACGACCGTGCACTTACGACCGGAAAGTCCCTGAAAAAGCAATGTCTACTGCTACTCGCCGTAACTCTGCCCCCTTCGTTCAGCGTCATATCGGCCCGAACCAGGCTGATACCAAGGAGATCCTGGACTACCTGGGCTATGAATCCACCGCCGCTCTGGCCGATGATGCCCTGCCGAAGTCCATCCGCCAGGCCGGCCCGATCGGTCTGCCGGAGCCCTTGGACGAGACTGATACCCTCGCCGCCCTGCGTGCATTCGCCGATAAGAACGTGCAGAAGCAGCAGCTGATCGGAAATGGCTACTACGACACAATCACCCCGGCCGTTATCCGCCGCAACGTGGTGGAGAACCCGGGCTGGTACACCGCCTACACCCCGTATCAGCCGGAGATTTCCCAGGGTCGCCTGGAAGCTCTGCTGAACTTCCAAACGATGGTGCAGGATCTGACCGGCCTGCCGGTCGCCGGTGCTTCCCTGCTAGATGAGGCCACCGCCGTGGCTGAGGCCGTGCAGTTGATGGCACGCGGCAACGCAAAGGCCTTTAAGAAGGGCGGCGTGGTGCTGCTGGATTCTGCCCTGCACCAGCAGTCCATCACCGTCACCCTGGCTCGTGCCGAGGCTGCGGGCATTCCGGTGGAGGTGGCAGATCTGGCTGATGATGTCGCTTTCGAGGACTACGAGAACCTGGTAGGCGTCGTACTTTCCAACCCCGGCTCCACGGGGAGCGTGCGCGACTTGTCCGGTGTGATTGGTGCAGCAAAGTCCGCCGGTGCCCTGGTAACGGTCGCCTGCGACCTACTGGCTCAGGTACTGCTTTCCTCTCCCGGCTCCCAGGGTGCAGATATCGCCGTCGGTTCGGCTCAGCGTTTCGGCGTGCCGCTGTTCTTCGGTGGCCCCCACGCAGGCTTCATCTCCTGCACCGAGAACCTGCAGCGCAAGCTGCCGGGCCGCATTGTGGGTGTATCCGTGGACGCTGAGGGCACCCCGGCTTATCGTCTAGCTCTGCAGACCCGCGAGCAGCACATTCGCCGTGATAAGGCCACCAGTAACATCTGTACCGCCCAGGCTCTGCTGGCTGTCGTCGCCGGTTTCTACGCGGTCTGGCACGGCCCGGCTGGCTTGCGCGCAATCGCGGAGGGCATCCACGCTCGTGCGACCGCCCTGGCACTTGGCCTGTCCGAGGCTGGCCTGACCTTGGCGCACGATACCTTCTTCGACACTGTCACCGTTGATGTGTCTGGTTCCTCTCTGGGTGACGCCCCCACGGCTCTGCGCGCCGCAGCAGAGGCAGGCTACAACCTGCGCCAGGTCAATGATTCCTTTGTCGGCATCTCGGTGGGCGAGTCCACCACGGATGAGGACATTGCCAAGCTGATCGAGGTGCTGGGTTCCCGCACCGGCGACGTCACCTCCGCGGGCTTCGACGTTACCGCCGGGCCACTGGGGCAGGCCGGCGTGCTGCGCGCGGCTGACGAGGAGATCCTGACCCACCCGATTTTCACCTCCATTGACTCCGAGACTCAGATGATGCGCTACATGCGCAAGCTCGCCGATCGCGACCTGGCGCTGGATCGCACCATGATCCCGCTGGGCTCTTGCACCATGAAGCTGAACGCAGCGGTCTCGATGGAGCCCATCACCTGGCCGGGCTTTGCGGGCATTCACCCGCAGGTTCCGACGGAGCAGGCACAGGGCTGGATTGAGCTGATCGAGGATCTGGAAGAGCGCTTGGCGAAGATCACTGGTTATGCCAAGGTTTCCGTTCAGCCAAACGCCGGCTCCCAGGGTGAGTTCGCAGGTCTGCTGGCTATCCACCGCTACCACCAGTCCCGTGGCGACGACCAGCGTGACATTGTGTTGATCCCGGCTTCCGCACACGGCACGAACGCCGCCTCCGCAGCCCTGGCGGGTCTGAAGGTGGTTGCTGTGAAGAACGCCGAGGACGGCTCTATCGACGTCCCGGATCTGGAGGCCAAGCTGGAGAAGTATGGCGAGCAGACCGCCGCCATCATGCTGACCTACCCCTCCACCCACGGTGTGTTCGAGGAGCAGGTGCGCGACGTGTGCCAGAAGGTCCACGAAGCTGGCGGCCAGGTGTACGTCGATGGTGCCAACTTGAACGCCCTAGTGGGTCTGGCCCAGCCGGGCGAGTTCGGCGGCGACGTATCCCACCTGAACCTGCACAAGACCTTCACCATCCCGCACGGCGGCGGTGGCCCGGGCGTTGGCCCGGTCTGTGTAGCGGAGCACCTGATTCCGTTCCTGCCCGCCGACCCGAACGCCGACGTCCTGGACGGGGATGCCGCCCTGCAAACTGGTCAGCCGGTTTCGGGTGCCCTGTACGGTTCCGCAGGCGTGCTGCCGATCACCTGGTCCTACATTGCTCTGATGGGTGACGAGGGACTGACCGAGGCTTCCCGCATGGCGCTGGTCAACGCTAACTACGTTTCCCGAAAGCTGGAGGAGTACTACCCGACGCTGTACAAGGGCGATACCGGCCTGGTCGCCCACGAATGCATCCTGGACTTGCGCGAGCTGACGAAGGCCTCCGGCATTACCGCGGAGGATGTCTCCAAGCGTCTGATGGACTTCGGATTCCACGCACCGACCTTGGCCTTCCCCGTGGCCGGCACCCTGATGGTGGAGCCCACCGAGTCGGAAGATAAGGAGGAGCTGGACCGCTTCATCGAGGCCATGGTCACCATTTACGACGAGATCCAGGAGATCATCGACGGAAAGGTGACCGCCGAGCAGTCCGTTCTGCGCCATGCGCCGTTTACCGCTTATTCTGTTGTGCGGGACGACTTCGAGGAAGCTGTATCCGGTGGACACTTCAGCCGCGCTAAGGCCGCATACCCAGTGGCCAGCCTGCGGCACACCAAGTACTTCACGCCCGTGCGTCGTATCGACAATGCTTATGGCGACCGCAATCTCGTGTGCACCTGCCCGCCCTTGGAAGACTTCGCAATCAACGAAGACTAAGGATCGTTGGGGCCTAGGGGCGTCATAAAAAACGAGAAGAAGGAGAATAAGATATGACCGAACTAAAGAAGACCGCGCTGTACCAAGTACACAAGAAGCTGGACGCTCGCTTCACCGTTTTCGGCGGCTGGGATATGCCGCTGAAGTACAGCAGCGAACTTGATGAGCACCACGCAGTGCGTAAGTCCGTGGGCGTATTCGATCT
This sequence comes from Corynebacterium sp. TUM25020, assembly GCF_056388495.1. Lineage (NCBI taxonomy): Bacteria > Bacillati > Actinomycetota > Actinomycetes > Mycobacteriales > Corynebacteriaceae > Corynebacterium > Corynebacterium sp. TUM25020. The sequence goes on from NZ_JBWJFG010000002.1 coordinate 153,238, forward strand.
TTCCCACATGGGCGAGGTACGCGTGACTGGACCGCAGGCGGCGGAGTACCTGGATCACGCGCTAATCTCCAAGCTGTCCGCGGTGAAGATCGGCAAGGCGAAGTACTCGATGATCTGTACCGAATCCGGTGGCATTATCGACGATCTGATTAGCTACCGCCTGGGAGATAATGAGTTTCTGATCGTGCCGAATGCAGGCAATGTAGATAACGTAGTTTCCGCACTTCAGAGCCGTACCGAAGGTTTCAATGTAGAGGTTGAAAACGAGTCGGAGAAGACCTCCATGGTCGCCGTACAGGGGCCGAAGGCCGCGCAGGCGATGCTGGAAATCGTAGACAACGTGGTGGAAGCTCCTGAAGCATCCGGTGCGGGCGAGACCGTGGCAGAGGCCATCGAGGGGCTGGGCTACTACGCGGCATTCCAGGGGATTGCCGCAGGCCAGCCGGTACTGGTTGCGCGCACTGGTTACACCGGCGAGGACGGCTTTGAGCTGATCGTGGACAACGATGGCGCGGAGGCTGTGTGGACGAAGGCTATGGACGTGGCCGGGCAGCTGGGCGGCCTGCCATGCGGCCTGGCGTGCCGCGACACTCTGCGCTTGGAGGCGGGCATGCCTCTGTACGGCCACGAGCTGTCGCTGAAGCTGACGCCGGTTGATGCAGGGCTGGGTATTCTTGCTGCGACGAAGTCCAAGGATTCTTTCGTTGGTCGCGACGCCATCGTTTCCGCTAAGGACAAGGGCACCCAGCAGACCCTGATCGGTTTGGTGGGCGAAGGCCGCCGCGCTGCCCGCGAGGGATACGAGGTGTACGCAGCGGAAGGCGAGACCACGATTGGTTCCGTGACCTCCGGCGCGCTGTCGCCGACGCTGGGACACCCGGTGGCTATGGCGTATGTCTCGAAGGCTGCTGTGAATTCCGGTGCGGCTGCCGAGGGTGCAACTGTTGAGGTAGATATTCGTGGTAAGCGCTTCGAATACAAGGTTGTGGCGCTGCCGTTCTACTCCCGGGAAAAGTAACGAAAAAGGGTTGTCTGTCCGCTGGTGTATGGTTTGGGCAGATAACCACAAATAACCGCAAAAGTTTGAAAAAGAGAGGCTAAAAACAATGACTGCACTGCCAACTGATTTCCTGTACTCCGAGGAGCACGAGTGGGTTAACACCTCCGCCGTTGTGGAGGGCGAGACCGTGCGCGTGGGCATCACCCACATCGCCGCTGAGGCACTGGGCGACATCGTTTTCGTTGAACTGCCTGAAGTCGGTACTGAGGTTGAGGCTGGCGAGGCTTTCGGCGAGGTCGAGTCCACCAAGTCCGTATCTGATATTTACGCTCCCGTTTCCGGCGAGGTTGTAGCTATCAACGAGGAGCTGGAGGATAACGCTGGCCTGATCAACGAGGATCCCTACGGCGAGGGCTGGCTGTACGAGGTAAAGGTCACCGAGTCCGGTGATCTGATGGACGCTGAAGCTTACCAGGCGGCTAACGAGTAAGTCAGCTCTTAGTACTCAGTACTCCAACTCCTCAGCTTTCCTCACAGTCTCTATGGGCGGTTCCATCTTCGCGTTACTCCTCGGCTTGGCCTTGTTGGGCCTCGCCGTGTGGTTATTGCTGCGCGCAAAAAAGGCCGAGGGCGCAGGCTCTGGCGTAGAGCAGGCCGCAGAAGGCGCAGTACACACCGAAGACCCAGAGGGCTTGGAAAACGAGGAATACGAGGATTACGAGGACTACGAGGAGTACTCGGACTTTGAGGATTACGGGTACGACGGGGATTACCCGGAAGACGAGGACTGGGAGGACGACCCGGATTACGGGGACGCTGTAGACAGCACCGACAACCCAGACGGTGAAGAGTGGTCTGAGGCGTGGGATGGCCCCCAGTTTGACGACTGGTCTGGGGAAGAGGACACGCCTGAAAAGGAACCTGTTCTCGCGCGTTCGTCCGCGCCCGCGCCAGCGATGGCGGCTTTCGGTTTTCCCCGCAGGAGGCGTCGTCAATGGGCAGCCGACAACGGCTTCGAATACACAAAGGAAGACAGTGAGGTCGCGCGGGACTGGCCCGTCACCATCACCGGCGACCACCAGCGCGGGGTGCCAACCTTGCGAGAGGTTGTGAGCGGGTTCATCGACGGGCACCAGGTGCATATCGGTGACCTCGGTTCTTCCACGTTGATGGCTATGCGGCGAGTGGAAGAATCACCAGTTCAGGTGCTTTATTCAGCAGGGGGAGCGCAACCTGCGGGTATGCGGCGAACCGACTTGCTGGATCAGCCGCCATTCGCGGCTTATACCACCGACGTCCGCGCGCTCGACCGCATGCTGGATGCCCGCGTGGAGGATGCTCTGGCCGCACTTTCGCAGGTAGCGACGGATGTGGCATGGGGGCAGAATTGGACGGTAGTGCGGGTCTCCCGGAAACTCGATTTCCACGTGTGGCAGGCGATCTTCCCACAGCTGCGCTCGCTGGTGGATGCGGCGATGGTGCTACCTCCAGCGCATACCAGTGCCCCGTTGGAAATGTTCGTGGCCGATCAGCTGCGACCACTGCCCGGCGGGCCGCTGCAAGTGCACACCACCGATCCGGTGAACCAGGAAGCGATTGAGGAGCAGGCGGCAGAGACCTCCTCTCGTCGCGCGCACCTGCGGGCCGTTCCCGATGGCAATACAAGCAGCGGGGGCGAGAGCACTGCTGAAGGCGAGGAAGCCGACACGACCGCCGCCCACGTTACTGAAGAGCAGGCCGAAGAGGTTGCCGCGCACTCCGAGGTGCCGAACCCAGAACGCCCCGACATCACTCGCCCCGCTGAGCCGGTGGCCTTCCCCTCCCGAACGCACGCGCGCTGGGAAGGCGGGGATACAGAAAGTTTCGAAAGCTTCGCCGTAGGCGATTATGACGACGCAGATGCGGACGACGACCCACACGCAGGGCGTCGGCGCCGCCGCGATGGAGGCATCCCGCGACTGGGCGAAGATCCGGAGCACATGAGCTCCCACTTTTCTCAATACGCGCGGGTCATCCGCGATGATGCGGAAGAAGCCACAATTTTTGATGAGCTCGAGGACTTCGATGAGTTCGCGGAAGTCGAGGAGACTAAGTCCACTGCAGTGCGCCTGTCTCCTGTGACGCAACGGCGACGGAGCAGGGGGCGTCATCGGGCGCCAGAAGCACGTCACGCCCGCCCCGAACCTATCGAACCGATCGAGTACGAAACCGTCGACGGCGAGATCGTCGAAGACGACCAGCAGTGACCAGCAGTAACCAAAAGGAGAAACCGCAATGATTGATGAAGCTAAGAAGCAGCGCCTTGCTGAACTAGTTAGAGAGCTGGCGGTCGTGCATGGGCGCGTAACGCTGTCCTCCGGCAAGGAGGCCGACTACTACGTTGACCTGCGTCGCGCTACCTTGCACCACGAGGCGTCTCCGCTGATTGGAGAGCTGCTGCGTGAACTGACTGCAGACTGGGATTACGCGCACGTCGGCGGACTAACTCTTGGCGCGGACCCGGTGGCGACGGCGATCATGCACGCAGATGGGGAATCCATCGACGCTTTTGTCGTGCGCAAGGAGGCTAAGAAGCACGGCATGCAGCGCCGTATCGAAGGGCCGGACATTGAAGGCAAGCGAGTGCTCATCGTCGAGGACACGACGACTACCGGCAATTCGCCGCTGACAGCCGTTGCCGCAGCTCGCGAGGCTGGCGCGACTGTTGTTGGTGTGGCAACAGTTGTGGATCGTGCGACGGGCGCCAAAGATGTTATTGAGGCCGAGGGGGTTGAGTACCGCTCGCTGCTGGGCCTGTCTGACCTGGGGCTTGCTTAGTTTTTTCTATGACGCCCACTTCACCCGAAGCACACGATAAGCCCGGACCGACGGAATGGCTGGAACATCCCCGTGGCGTACGCCGCTGGGAAGATGAGTATCCCGACCAGCCCCGTCCGACGGATCCGCGCTTCGACCCCGAACTGCTGGATACCGGGGACACACGCAACGTGGTTGACGCATACCGCTATTGGCGGCAGTCCGCGATCATTGAGGACATTGATACGCGGCGGCACGCGCTGCATATCGCCATCGAGAACTTCGAAAACGACTCGAATATTGGCACGGTTGTGCGCACTGCCAATGCGTTTGCGGTGGATACCGTGCATATCGTCGGGCGGCGGCGCTGGAACAGGCGGGGAGCGATGGTCACTGACCGCTACCAGCACTTACAGCATCATGCGACGGTTGCGGATGTGTTGGAGTTCGCTGCCCGGGAGGGGCTAACTGTGGTGGCGGTGGATAACACCCCGGGGTGCGTTCCGCTGGAAACTGCGGAGCTGCCGGAGCGCTGCCTGCTGCTGTTTGGCCAGGAAGGGCCGGGCGTTTCCCAGGAGGCGCAGGACGCTGCCCGCATAACGGTGTCGATTGCACAGTTCGGCTCGACGCGGTCCATTAATGCCGGTGTGGCGGCGGGGATTGCGATGCATACATGGATCCGCCAGCATGCGGACCTGGATAAGGCCTGGTAGCTGGGGCCATTTGGCCGTCTTGGGGGGATGTCGTTGAATCGGGAATCTGCTAGCTGGGCAGGCTGGTTGGCGCAAAGCGTTAGCGCCGTGACCTGCATATTTGTGTAGTTGAAAGAGATTGTCTTTAACACATTCCCGTTCTAGCGACATTTTCCTCTGTGAAGAGGCTGTAATGAAGGCTGGGAAGCACGGATTGTGGACATGCAGCAGCGGACAGCAGCATGCAGCAGCGGAGAGCCTGTAGATAGACTGGTCTGCAGTGGAAGCCGGGGCACTACGGCGGAACAGCAGAAGTGCGACAACCTAGTGAGGTGTGCAGAAGTGTTCAAACTTCCAGACAAGCGAGAGAAAAGCGACGTCAAGGCTGCCGCTGGTGACAAGGAAACTGCAGCCGCAGCCGATCCCAAGCAGCAACTCTTGGAACTCTGGGATCACCGCGCAGACCTGGCCTACCAGGCGATTAACGAGCGCCACGCCAGCCGGCTCTGGGGTATCCCGCGGACCACGCTGGGCGTCATCGCCTGGCCACCGACCACCCGCGACCGCATGTTCGTCCGCTGGCACTACTGGTGGCAAGCCCATTACATCGACAACGTCATCGATGCTGCTCTCCGCCGCCCCACCAGCTCGCGGATCCGCGCCATCCAGCGCCACATCCGCGCCATGCGGCTCCGCAACATCAGCCGCCTGACCGCCAACCACTATTACGATGACAAGGCGTGGCTTGCGCTGGCCCTGCAGCGGGTGGCAGATACCCCCAAAATCCAGGAAAAACTCGGCATCCCGCGCGACCTAGAGCCCCTGATGGAGAACATCTTCGAGGGGGTGGACAGCCTCACCGGCGTGCTGCCGTGGCGCACAAATGAGACCTTCTACAACGTCCCCACCAACGGCCCCGCCGCCATTCTGGCCGCCCGCAATGGAGACATCGACACCGCGGAACGGCTCGTCGACTGGACCTTCGACAGCCTCATCAACGAAGACGGCCTGGTCATGGACGGTATCCACATGCGGATGGCCGGCCCAGAACCCGTCACAGCGGTGCACCCTTATTGTCAGGGTGTCACTCTGGGCGCGCTCGTGGAGCTCGCCCGTGCGCGCAGACGCGCCGCCGGGGTTGGAGATGAAGAAGTCTCAGAAGTGGGCGTCAAAGAAATCACCCGCATCCATGGCCTCCTCCGCGCAATCGAAACGCACCTAACCGACCGCGACGGTGCCATTAACGTGCGCACGGCGGGCGGGGACGGCGGCCTATTTAATGGCATTCTTGCGCGTTATCTTTCTCTTGTTGTTGAGTGCGTTCCGACGCCAGGTCGGCACGGCGCTGAATCTGTGGCCATAGCCCGGCGGATTGTGTTGGCCACAGCCGAAAAGGTGTGGCGTTACCGGCTAGAGGTCGATGGCCTGCCGGTGTTCTCCGCAGATTGGGGAACGGATGCGACCATGCCACAGTCCGGCGGCTTGGTCGGGGCGACAATTGCCGGGGCGGTATCGAGCTCTGACATTGCAGAAAGGGACCTCTCGGTGCAGCTTTCCGGCTGGATGCTCATGGAAGCGGTAGTACGCACGATCCAGGCGGGCCAGTAGGCAAGCCCGAAGGCTATCCAAGCGAATCTTCCGGGGGAGTAGGGGGAGTATTCACCGGAGGCGACTGCACGGTGTGGAATTTGTCGGCATAATTGTTGGCGGAGACCAACCTGCCTTAGTCAAGGATTTGAAGGAGCATCGAAATGCCTATTGCAACCCCCGACGTCTACCGCGACATGCTGGACAATGCGAAGGAAAATGGCTTCGCATACCCTGCTATCAACTGCACCTCTTCTGAGACCATCAACGCAGCTCTGAAGGGTTTTGCAGATGCTGAGTCCGACGGCATTATCCAGTTCTCCACCGGCGGTGCCCAGTTCGGTTCGGGCCTGGCCGTGAAGAACATGGTTGCTGGTGCGGAGGCTCTGGCGGCTTTCGCACACCAGGCTGCGAAGCACTACGGCGTGAACGTTGCTCTGCACACTGACCACTGCCAGAAGGAAGTTCTGGACGAGTACGTGCGCCCGCTGATGGAGATCTCCCGCAAGCGCGTGGAGGCAGGCGAGAACCCGCTGTTCCAGTCCCACATGTGGGACGGTTCCGCTATTCCGATCGACGAGAACCTGGAGATCGCCAAGGGGCTACTGGCGGATGCGCAGAAGGCTAAGATCATCCTCGAAGTTGAGATCGGCGTCGTGGGTGGCGAAGAGGACGGCGTGGAGGCCAAGGCTGGTGCCAACCTGTACACCACCGAAGAGGACTTCCTGAAGACTGTCGATGCTCTGGGTACCGGCGAGAACGGCCGTTACCTGCTGGCCGCTACCTTCGGCAACGTCCACGGCGTGTACAAGCCGGGCAATGTGAAGCTGCGCCCGGAGGTTCTGGACATGGGCCAGAAGGCTGCCGTGAAGAAGCTGGGTCTGTCCGAGGGCGACAAGCCGTTCGACTTCGTCTTCCACGGTGGCTCCGGCTCCGAGAAGGAGAAGATCGAAGAGGCGCTGCGCTACGGCGTTATCAAGATGAACGTTGATACGGACACCCAGTACGCGTTCACCAACCCGGTTGCACGCCACATGTACACCAACTTCGACGGTGTGCTGAAGATCGACGGCGAGGTCGGAAACAAGAAGGTGTACGATCCGCGCTCCTACCTGAAGAAGGCTGAGGAAGCGATGTCCGTCCGCGTTGTTGAGGCCTGCAACGACCTGCACTCCGCCGGCACCTCCGTCGCAAAGTAGGCGTCGCTGGAGCCATGGCAGAACAGATTCGTCACAGTCGAGATCTCTTCGGCGCAGAGCACCCGGAGGTGCGTCTGCCGGAGGAACTAGCCAGCGCGGTTGCGGGGGAATCATCCGCACAGTCCCGCGAGTCCTTGGAGGCGGCCGTCTCCGCCAACTTGAAGGATTCCGGTGCCTGGGCCGCCTTGGCCGAGGTTCTACTGGCCGAAGGACAGCCCGTGCAGGCCTACGCCTGTGCCCGCACCGGTTATCACCGCGGCCTCGATGCGCTGCGCGGTAACGGGTGGCGTGGCACCGGACCGGTGCCTTGGGATCACGTACCTAACCGGGGAGTGCTTCGCGCAATCGGCGCATTGGTGCAGACCGCCCGCGCCCTCGGTGAGGACGATGAGGTCGTGCGTTGCCTGAACTTGCTGCACGACTGTGATCCTGCCGTAGCACCAGCCCTGGGGCTGGATAGCTCCGCTGCCTCTTCTGCTGAGCGCTAGTGATCTCCCGTAATAGGAAATTGAACAAACGCCGTTCATTTTCCCAGCCGACGCCCCACCCGGTGGCGCACCGCAACCTGTGCATAGTCGCAGTCGTGGTGGCGATCGTCTGGATGTCTAGCATCCTATGGCCCGCGCAAACCACCGCATCGTGGCCCTTTGTCGCGGAAATCCAAGCCAGCGCTTGGGTCGCCGGGGTGCTGGCCGCCGCTGGCCTGGGCATTCTGAATTCAGCTCGCCGCGCGGCGCTGTGCGCGGTGCTCGCTGTGCTGGCGGTCTTGATCGTCCCTCGGGTACCTGCCCCCAATTTTTCGGACGCCCACAACTCCACCCGAGTATTTTCCCTCAACACATACTGGGGGAAAGCTGACGATAAGCGAATCGCCCGTGCGATTGAGGAACTCAAACCGGACGTCGTCTTCCTCTTGGAAACGAATGAAGAGGAAGTGGAAAGCGTAGCGGAGGAAACCGGCTATCTGCCTTTGACCAAGCCGCGGCCTGGCAACGATCGGGCGGATAATGTCGTGGGCTTGGTGTCGGCGTCATATAAAGAAAAAACAGGGGCGCACGGCAACATGGTGCGGGGGCTGACCCGCTTCCAAACTCCGCGTGTGAATGCGCCGCTGCACGGCAACAGCGAGTTCGTGGGCGTGCATGCGGTGGCGCCCGCGAAGGACGACCGCAAGGCGTGGGAGCAGGATCTGGCGAGCCTCAGCGATTGGGCGAATTCGCGGCGCCATCTGGTGCTAGCCGGTGACTTCAACGCTACGCGCAGCCATCCGCGCTACCGCGATTTTGAGCTCAGTGACTGTACTGGGCACCTGGCGCACACGCCGACGTGGCCGGCGGTATTCCCGGTGATTCGGCTGGACCACATCATGACTACCGGTGAGTGCTTGGGTGGCGGGACGAAGCGTATTCTCGGCACGGACCATCTGGCAGTGTGGGCGGATGTGACCACCTAGACTGGCGGGCATGGCAGAACCACAACGGCGGCCACGAACCGCAAAGGAAATGTGGGGCGAGCCGGCCAACCGCCTGCGCCCCGGCGTGCGTGCCGCTGCGCGGAACCTGCGTCGCATTGCTCCTGTGCAGGGCATGATCCGCGTGCGTGAGGGTCTGGTCTTTGCGATCCAGTGTGCAATCGGTGCTGGGCTGGCGCTGCTTATTGCGGTGCAGGTTTGTGGCCACCAACAGGCTTTCTTTGCACCGATCGCTGCGGTGTTGAGTTTGGGGGTTAGCGCAGGTAAGCGCTTGCGCCGTGGTTTTGAGCTGGTGCTGGGCGCCGCGGTGGGTGTGGGTATCGGTGATGTGCTGATTAGCAATATCGGCAGTGGCTACTGGCAGGTCTCAGTGGTGGTGCTGGTGGCAATTTTGGTGGCGACGTTCGTGGATAAGTCCGTCTCCGTGGCTTTTCAGGCTTCCAGTTCTGCGGTTTTGGTGGCGACGATTCTGCCTCCAGGCACCTCGGGGTCTTTCGACCGCATGGTGGATGCGCTGGTTGGTGGTGTGATCGGCATTTTGGTTCTGGCCTTGGTGCCGAATTCGCCGCTGCGCCCGGCCCGGCGGGAGGTCTCCACTCTGGTGTCTAAGGCCTCGCTGGTGTTGGATGATGTGGCTCAGGGGATGGAGGAACATAAGGCGGAGAAGATTACCAAGGCGCTGGAGGTTGCCCGCGGTACGCAGACCAACGTTAATGCACTGCTAACGAACGTGGGCGGGGGATCGGAAGTGGTGGCGGTATCACCGATCTATTGGACGGCCAGACGGCATGCGAAGACGATGAACCGCATCCTGGTGCCCGTGGATAATGTCATGCGCAACACGCGCGTGCTGGCGCGCCGGGCGGAGATCATGATGCTGGACGAGATCGAGCCACCGGAGGAGATGATTGAGCTGATGCGTAGCATTTCCAACGAATTGGGGCATTTGGGTGCGTTGTTCGCCGAGGGCGGCACCCGTGGTACGCGCGATGAGGCGGTGGAGATCCCGGAGATCGTGCGCGCCCTGCAAAAGCTTGGTGCGGAGGCGGATCTGCATATTGCGGAGGGGACTGGGTTGTCGGGCATGGTGGTGTTGGCGCAGTGCCGCTCGATTATTGTGGACGCCCTGCAGGTCTGTGGCTATTCACGTGAGTCGGCTATGGCGTTTCTGCGGCCGACGGTGGACAGGCCGTGGCAGCCGCCGGAGGTGTGGGACGAGTTGGGGGAGTAGGGCTGGGGCTACGGGTGGAACCTTAAGAGTGGCGATAGTAGATTCTTAGAGAAGTTGGGGAATTGTTACCCACCACGACTTAATGTCGTCTCGCTCTACTTTGAGGAATCTCTTATGATACACCTTCGCTCCCGCCGCGCAATGATCGCTGTCGCGGCATCGGCCAGCATGATCCTGACGGTCTCCGCCGTCCCAAACTCCCCGGTATCCCCGTCCGTGGCGCAGGCTGCGACGGCGAACAAGACGCAGGATACGAAGCTGCCAATTAAGTGCACTGTGTTCGCGGCAGGTGGACCTAAGCAGAAAATCCCGATTATCGGGAATGGATTCCAAGAAGATAGGGAATTTACGGGTCAATTTCATGTGACTATGCCCGAACGAGCTGCAGTCGATGAAGTTTTTGAAGCCGGTGTGAACATTGATCCACTGGCGGCATCGCACCCATTGTTGAAGAAGCTGGGAGGTTCCCCTTCCTTTGCTGAAGGAAATGCAAATAATAAGATTCGGTTCGCCGTGAAAGGCGATGTTGAGCTGGTTGACTCGAGCCTTCCGGCTACTCTAGACAAAGGCGTTCTTACCGTCGAAGAGATGATGCAGCCGAGCAGGTCTGGGGATACGGTAACAATTGCTTTCGCACCGCTGAAACTGAAGTTCAAAGCTAAATCGTCTGGGGCGGTTGAAGTTCAAACTCCTGAGGCCTACAGGACGCCGGATGGTTCTGGCCGTGTCCGTAGCAACAACATGTTTCATGGAGAGGGGATTGCAGGAACGGTCTTGTTTTCGACCCCTGGCTTGCGCATTACTTGTTTGACTGATCGATATACTCGGCTCGGTGTTACTGCCGTGAAACCTTTGGCTGACTTCAACGAACCCAAATACGCGGACATTGAGGTCAAGCAGCAGGATACGGCTACTGCGAAGAACACCGCGCAGGCTCCAGAGGGAACCACTTACAAGGCGGGTCAGGGGGCTCCGGAATGGGCGACTGTCGGCCAGGACGGCACCGTCACCGTTAAGCCTGGCCTGGATGTGGAACCCGGCGACTACGAGGTTCCGGTTGTTGTCACCTACCCGGACTCTTCCGCGGACAATACCGTAGTGAACGTGACAGTGAAGGTGAAGCCCCTGGCGGAACGGCACGATCCGCAGTACGCAGAAGTGACTGTTAAGCAGCTGGATACCGAGACTGTCGAGGCTCCAAAGGATGTCGCCGAGGGCGCAACGTTTGCAGCTGGAGAAAATGCACCGGAATGGGCCACCGTTGCTGAAGATGGCACCGTCACTGTAAAGCCCAGCCGGGAAGTGAAGCCGGGCGACTACACCGTTCCGGTCGTTGTCAGCTACCCGGACCAGTCCAAGGGTGATGTCGTGGTTAACGTCCACGTGAAGGTCACGCACACCAACGAGTTGCACGATCCGCAGTTCGGCGAGACCACTGTCGAGCAAGAAGGCACCGCCACCATCCCTGCCCCGGAGGGACTGCCGGAGGGTGCGAAGGTTACCCGTGGTGAGGGTGCGCCGGAGTGGGTCACCGTCAACGAGGATGGTTCTATCGAGGCAAAGCCCACCTTGGAGACCGAAGCCAAGGATTACACCGTTCCGGTTGTCGTCACTTACGACGACGGGTCCACCGACGAAGCAACGGCCAAGGTGACCGTCACCAAGAAGCCGGACAACCAGATTTACTCCCCGGAGTTTGGCAGCATCACCGTGCAGGCCAACCGTTCCGCAAAGACTCCTGCTATCGAGGGCTTGCCGGAGGGCACCAAGTTCGCCCTGGCTGAGGGTGCTCCGGAGTGGGCGTCCATCGACGACAAGGGCGCTGTCCAACTGAACCCGGGCGGCGAGGTTGATGCGAAGGACTACACGGTTCCGGTTACCGTCACCTACCCCGATGGCACTATCGACAATGCCGAGCTGAAGGTCACGGTCACGGAGCGCGCGATCAACGAGCTACATGATCCGACCTACAAGCCGATCGAGGTAAAGCAGGAAGAGACCGCCACTGTTGCTGCTCCTGAGGGCAGCACTGCGGACGCTGAGTATTCCCTGGGTGCAGGCGCACCGAACTGGGTCACTCTGAACAAAGATGGCAGCCTCGAGGCACGTCCGGGTCTTGAGGTTAAGCCGGGCGAGTACAAGATCCCGGTGACGGTCATCTACGGAGATGACTCTGCTGACCGCACTACTGCTGTGGTTACCGTGACCGTAAAGCCCGCTAACGAGATCCACGATCCGACCTACTCTGACGTGACGGTGAAGCAGGGCGACGAAGTGACCGCTCCGGCTCCGACTGATGTGGCTGAGGGCGCGACCTTCGAGGCTGGCGAGGGCGTACCGTCCTGGATCACCGTCAACCCGGACGGCACCGTAACCGCCAAGCCGGGCACGGATGTAGAGGCCAAGGAGTACACCGTTCCGGTGAAGGTCTCCAACAAGGATGGTTCCGGCGACGACACGACCGTGAACGTCACCGTCACCGTGAAGCCTGCCAACGAGATCCACGATCCTTCCTTCGAGGATGTCTCCGTGAAGCCGGGCGAGACCGTCACCTCCAAGGTTCCGGGTGATACCGGCGAAGGTGCTAAGTTCACCGCTGGTGAGCGTGCACCTGAGTGGGCCACCGTCAACGAGGACGGCACTGTCGCCCTGAAACCGGGCAAGGACGTCGAGCCGGGTGAATACAACATTCCGGTCGTAGTCACTTACCCGGACGGATCGACCTCCACCGTGGAGCTGAAGGTGAACGTAGAAAAGCAGGAGCATCCGGGCGGAAGCTCCGGATCCAGCAACGGTTCCAGCAGCTCCAGCGGAGTCACTGGCTCCAGCCCGCTGGGTAAGTTCTTCGCAGCCCTGTTCGGAACGATTGCCATCGGCGCTGGTCTGTTCGGCCTGTACAACTGGGCTCGCGCCCACGGCTACGTCCGCTAATTGCGGGCGAGCTTAGTTGCGCACGAACTGCCCATCCCGCAGGTGGCGGTAAAACGTCACCGACTTCAGCGGGCGGGGATGGCGCACCCCATCGCGGGTGACTACCAGATCCACCCCTCCGGCCTGTAAGGCCCGACCCCGCAGCACCGTCGGCGAGACGGTGCTGCGGGGTTTTTTCGTGCGCCCGAACCAGCCCTTCCGCGGCAACGGCGGACGCTGCACCGCAGCCAACCCTGGAGCATCCGGAGTGGGCACCATCCGCACACCGTTATTGAAGTCACTTGTTCCGGCCTTGTTCTGCTCAAACAAGACCGCGGAATCAACAATCACCTCGCCGATCATCTCCGCAGTCCCGGAATCACCTTCCGGGCCAGTCACCTCGGCCACTCCCAACGTCACCACGCCATGGTCGTCCCGGATCACCGGAGTCGGCACAGCCGGGGAAGCGAGCGCGAAGGTGAGATGTTGGGCAGGGGAGAAGGTGGGGTCCAACCCCCAAGAAAGAGCGACCGCAGAAGAACCGGTAGGGATAAACCCAACCTCGACCCACAGGGCATCGATCCGCATCAACTTAGAAACCACAGCGGCGATAGCGGCATCGCTGCCCTGCACGATCACCCGGACCCGCTCGCTGACCTGGTGCGGGTCAGGCTGCGGGGTGCCCAAATGGGGTGCGTCTGGGCGTTGCATCAGCTCATCCAGCGACGGGGTGGAGCCCACCACGAACCGCTCCAGATCATCCAGAAAGCGCAACTCCTTGCGCGTGGGAATAGCGGATACATTGAGGCATTCCACGACCTCGCCCGGCAGCACGGGATCGCGCAAGTGATCGCTGGCGGGAACATCGCAACGCAAGAAGAACAACATAGAAACCCACCATAGCGAGTGCCACAACCACCGGCGAAGTACTAGAATGGTGAAACGTCTAGGTGCCCCGTCCGACCGCCGGAGCGGGGCTACAACCGTGAGTACATCTGTACCAACCCAAGAGGACGTGTTTAAGTTTCCATGGCTGCGATCATTGTCGTAGGCGCCCAGTGGGGCGACGAAGGTAAGGGCAAAGCTACCGACATTCTGGGCGGGAAGGTCGATTACGTAGTCAAGCCCAACGGTGGCAACAACGCCGGCCACACCGTCGTCGTCGGCGGCGAAAAGTACGAACTCAAGCTGCTGCCCGCAGGTGTGCTTTCCGAAAACGCCACGCCCATCATCGGCAACGGCTGCGTGGTGAACCTGGAAGCATTGTTCGAGGAAATCGACGGCCTGGAGGCCCGCGGCGCGAACGCTTCCCGCCTGCGCGTGTCCGCCAATGCACAGCTGGTCGCGCCGTACCACATTGCCATCGACCGCGTGGCCGAGCGCTTCCTGGGCAAGCGCGCCATCGGCACCACCGGCCGCGGCATCGGCCCGACCTACGCCGACAAGGTCTCCCGCGTGGGTATCCGCGCCCAGGACCTGCTAGACGAATCCATCCTGCGCCAGAAGATCGAATCCGCGCTGGACCAGAAGAACCAGATCCTGGTGAAGATCTACAATCGCCGCGCCGTGGACGTGGACGAGGTTGTGGACTACTTCCTCTCCTACGCCGATCGCCTCAAGCCGATGCTGATCGATGCGACGACGGAGCTGAACAAGGCTCTTGACGCCGGTAAGTCCGTGCTGATGGAAGGCGGCCAGGCCACGATGCTAGACGTGGACCATGGCACGTATCCCTTTGTGACCTCCTCGAACCCCACGACCGGTGGCGCCTGCGTGGGCAGTGGCATTGGACCGACGCGCATCACGGCATCCCTGGGCATCATCAAGGCCTACACCACCCGCGTGGGCGCCGGACCGTTCCCGACCGAGCTTTTCGATAAGTGGGGTGAGTTCCTGCAGACCACTGGCGGTGAGGTGGGAGTGAACACCGGTCGTAAGCGCCGCTGTGGCTGGTACGACTCCGTGATCGCCCGCTACGCCTCCCGCGTCAATGGCTTTACCGACTACTTCCTGACGAAGCTGGACGTGTTGACCGGCATCGGCGAAATCCCGATCTGTGTGGCCTATGACGTGGACGGTGTTCGCCACGACGAGATGCCGATGACGCAGACCGAGTTCCACCATGCCACTCCGATCTACGAAACCATGCCTGCATGGGACGAGGACATTACGGAGTGCAAGACCTTCGAGGAACTACCGCAGAAGGCGCAGGATTACGTCAAGCGCCTGGAGGAGCTTTCCGGCTGCCGCATTTCCTACATCGGTGTGGGGCCGGGGCGCGACCAAACTATCGTCATCAACGACGTAGCGGAAGGCTAGGGCTGGCGCGATAACTACCGGCTAGCGGTAGTGGCGTAAAGGGCGCTGCGGTCAGTCTACGAATAGGGATTCATCGTCGCTAGCGAGCAACCGTCCGGCATTTTTGCCGAGCATGAGCGTGTAGATCTGCTCAATATGAATTAGCACCGCCATTTTCGGCGGATTGTGGCCCATTTCATCAGCGAACTTCACTGCTGCTTCCCATACGGGTCCCTCGTGGAATAGCTCTGCAGAGCCGACAAATCTAAACCCGTCTAGTTGGCCCCAATCTACTACCGCTACCGCGGCTTTCGACCCCGCACGAAGATTCTCGAGGTGCTGGCGCCCAGTGTTTTCGTTGTAGATCAGCGTCTCATCATCCCAGACGCGCAGGCTGCGCTTCGGGCCGATATTCGGCAAGAGCATTTCGCCGTCGGTCACCGTTGCCAGATACGGCAATTGCGCACTGAGCATGTCTTTCATCTCTTGGGTGAGCTTCGCCATGGAAGTTTTCCTTTCTTAGTAGTCGAGCGTTGTACGCTGCATACTCTACACAAGAGTTCAATCGAGTGTTACTCTAAAGTTCAATAGATTGAACTTTATGTCTGAACCTTATGTCTCGTCCTCAAGGTTGCGTTTTCCAAGAGCGGCAGATCAAACAACTAGAAAGGAAAACCGCTATGTCAACAACCGCGGCTACACAGCCGCGCATCGTCTACTTCTCCTCTGCCTCCGAAAACACTCGACGCTTCGTAGCCAAACTCGGTATCCCCGCCCAGCGCATTCCTTTGCGAAGAAAAGATCCCGAGCTGATCGTCAACGAACCGTATGTGTTAATCACCCCGACGTATGGCGGAGGTGATCAGCGGAAAGCCGTTCCCAAGCAAGTCATCAAATTCCTCAACAATCCGCACAATCGCGCGCTAATTCGGGGAGTAATTACCAGCGGAAATACGAACTTTGGCACTGCATACTGCTGTGCCGGATCAACGATTGCCGCCAAGTGCCACGTACCGGAGCTTTACCGTTTCGAGCTGCTTGGCACGGCTCGCGACGTTGCCCGGGTACAAATTGGGCTCCGCAATTTCTGGAACCACATGCGCGGGGAGAACGGGCGTCAAGAACAAGACCCAAGTGAAAACCGATACAAAAACGCAGGAAGTGAAAATTGAGTTACCGTAAACGCTCCCAGACCCCACCGCAATGGCTGCAGAACCCCAGCGTCCCTCTGCGGCCGGTGAATTGGAACCAGCTGGAAGATCCGAAGGACCTAGAGATCTGGCAGCGCCTGACCAGCAACTTCTGGTTGCCTGAAAAGGTGCCGCTATCCAATGACCTGTCCAAATGGAATGGCCTGACGGATGCCGAACGCGAGTTGACCACAAAGGTATTCACGGGACTGACGCTGCTAGATACAGTCCAAGCCACCGTCGGTGAGATCAGTCAGATCCCAGATTCCCGCACGGAGCACGAACAGGCCGTCTACGCGAACATTGCATTCATGCAAGCCGTGCACGCTCGCAGCTATAGCAGCGTTTTCAGCACTATGTGCAGCAGCGAGGAGATCGACCGTGCATACGCCTGGGCAGTGGACAATCCTGTACTCCAACGGCGGGCGACCGCAGTGATGCAGTACTACAACGGGCAGGATCCGCTAAAGCGCAAGGTCGCGGCCACGCTACTTTCTTCTCTATTGCTATACGCAGGGTTTTACCTGCCGTTGTGGTTTAGCTGTCGCGGCATTCTGATGAATACGGCGGATATGATCCGTCTGATCCTGCGCGACAAGGCGGTGCACGGCTACTACTCGGGTTATAAGTTTCAGCGCGGGTTGGAGGCTCACCCAGAACGCGCGCAGGAGCTCGAGGACTTCACGTTCTCCCTAGTGGAGGAGCTGCTTGCCTTAGAGAAAGAATACTCGGGGGATTTGTATGGCACAGCCTTGCCCAACCAAGCCTCGCTGATCGAAGGCGTGATGGCGTTCGTGCACTACAACGCAGACAAGGCACTGATGAACCTAGGCTACCCGCCACAGTATGAGGAAGAATCGGCAAAGACTGAGCCGGAGATTATCGCCGCGTTAGCGCCCGATTCTAACGAGACTCACGATTTCTTTAGCGGCTCGGGATCTTCCTACGTTATCGGTCGGGCGGAGTCCACAGTGGAAGACGACTGGGACTTCTAGAGGGCTATACGTTTGCAGGCGACCTATCTGGCTGCTTGAAGGTGCTCGATCGGGAGCCAACTGCTGTGCGCGGCATCTCGATCGATCAGGGCAGAGAGTTTAGCCCTCGGCGGAATTAGCCTGATTCAGACCGACCATGCGGAGAGTCATCAGATTGAGCGTTTTGGTGGTCCGCTCGATGATTTCCTCGCGGTTGTCATCCGTGACCTCGTAGAAGCCCTCCACGAAAGTGGCGTGGCAGAAGCGGGTGAACATGGCGGCAATGGCAGCAGCGGTGTACTCCACATCGTCCAGCGGCGGGATCATGTTCTTAGCGAGCAAGGCCTCCAAGAACCGGCGGTTACGGCCAACCATCTGCTTGGCAATCTGCATCTGTCGAACCGCGAGCTCTTTGCTGAACTGCGAAGACTGCGCCACCAGGTTCATGGCACCCGCGTTGTGTGCGTAAAAGCGCACGAACTCCTTGTTGGAGCCCTCGATCGTAGCGCGGGCGTCATCAGTGCTCAGCAAGCTATCGTCCAGGGTGGGAGTCATGTCCTTCTCGACGCTGGCCAGCACGTTCATCAGCAGATCTTGGCGATCTTCGAAGTAGGTATACAGGGTACCGACCGAACAGCCGGCCACCTCTGCGATCTTCGTGAGCTTAGTGTGGTGATATCCGTCGCTGGTGAACACCTTGCGGGCGGCGTCCAGGATAGCGGCGCGGCGAGCCGCGGCCTTCGGGGAGCGGGCATCATCAGAGTGAGTAGTTTCGGTTACATTGTCGTGCACCATGGCATTCATTATATAAGACTGAACACCTATCAACTAAACAAATAAACAGCTTTTGGGAAATAAAAATGATTAAAAAATCAATGGCGGCGGAGGTGGAGAAACCACGTGTTGTTGCCGATGTGGATACCGGGATTGACGACAGTCTTGCACTGATTTACCTGGCTTATCTTCACTCCGCTGATGAGATTGATTTAGTGGTGACGACCAGCGCAGGGAATACGACGGTCGGGCAGGCGGCGGTGAATTCTAAAGAGGTTTTACGTCTGGCGGGAGCGCCGGAAGTTTCTGTAGTGGCCGGTGCTGGGAAGCCTTTGGTATTGCCATTGACTACGACTCCGGAAACGCACGGAAAAAGAGGATTAGGTTATTATTCGCCCGAATTGGAGGCTGGGTGTGGGGATGCGCACGAGGATGTGAGAGGGGATGTGCGAGCGGCCGTGGACGGAGATGTGCGAGCGGCCGTGGAGTCGTGGCGCGGGGCGACCCACATTCTGGTAGCTGGTCCGGCGACAAACCTGGCTTGGGCTTTGGCACACGAGCCCGAGGTGGTGGGGCCGGCTCAAGTTACTCTGATGACGGGGGCATTTAACTACCCAGGCAACACCACCCCTACTGCCGAATGGAATGCGTGGGTTGATCCGCATGCTTTGAAGGCCGTATTCGGTGGGGAGGCATCCGGCGAGTCTGTTGCACAGAGTGCACAGAGTGTGCAGTGCCCGTTGCCGGTCATCTGCCCACTCAATGTCACGGAACAGGTTCTACTGTATCCTCCGCGTTTAAGCAGGTGGCAGGACGCCGTGCGCCCTTCACGCCCACAACTTGCCGCCCTGCTCGGCGACGCTCTCCGCTTCTATTTCGAATTTCACCAATCTGTCGGCGTGGGCTATTGCGCGCAGATCCATGACCTCGCCGCGGCGATGGTGATGTTGGGGCGTGTTCCTTGTTCTCTTTATGACGCCACCGTGGATGTTGAAGCGGATTCTCCCCTCATGCGTGGCACTACCGTGGCTGACCGAGTTGTTGACGGTGGTGGCGGATCTGTCGCAGCTGTCCGTGGAGATGTGGATCCCGCAGGAGCGTGTGGTGCTTATTGGAACCGCCCAGCTAATGCGCGGATTCTGGAAGCTTTGGATCCGGCGGACGTCTTTGCGGAATTTGAGCGGGTTGTGTGCGGGTTCGGCGCTGATTAGCGCCGCCCCAAAAGTGCAAAATGTCGCTAGATCGGGAATGTGTTGACGAGATTCTCAAAACCTTCAAAATCGAAAACCCCTGACCTGCGGTTTTAGATTGATTGAAATGCTTGTCAGTAACACATTCCCGATCTAGCGACATTGGAGGCTAAAAAGCCTCCGAGAAAGCCCCTAGTAAGCCCCCGAGTAACTAGACTCGCTCGCGGGCCTTCTTGGCGGCAGCCACCAGAACCTCCAGGGAGGCGGTGGTTTCTTCCCAACCGCGGGTCTTCAGGCCACAGTCCGGGTTAACCCACAGCAGGGCGGGATCCACGGAGCCCAGGGCAGCGATCAGCAGGTCATCAACCTCCTGCTGCTTCGGCACACGCGGGGAGTGGATATCCCACACGCCTGGGCCAACACCCAGCTCGTAGCCCTCATCCTTCAGAGCGGCCAGAACCTGCATGCCATTGCGTGCGGCCTCGATGGAGGTCACGTCGGCGTCCAGGTTAGAGACCGTGTCGATCAGCTCGTTGAACTCGGAGTAGCACATGTGCGTGTGGATCTGCACTTTGTTCTCCGCGCCAGAGGTAGCCAGGCGGAAGGAGCCCACAGCCCACTCCAGGTACTCCGGCTGCTGTTCCTTGCGCAATGGCAGCAGCTCGCGAATAGCGGGCTCGTCCACCTGCACCACGCGGGCGCCAGCGGCAATCAGGTCAGCAATCTCATCGCGCAGCGCCAGTGCAACCTGGTCGGCGGTCACGCCCAGCGGCTGGTCATCGCGTACGAAGGACCAGGCCAGCATGGTCACCGGACCGGTCAGCATGCCCTTGACTGGCTTGTCGGTCAGGTCAGCTGCCACCTTGTACCAGTCGACAGTCATGGCGTGCGGGCGGGAGACGTCGCCGAAGATGATCGGCGGTCGCACGCAACGGGAGCCGTAGGACTGAACCCATGCGTGCTCGGTGGACAGGTAACCCTCCAGCTGCTCGGAGAAGTACTGCACCATGTCATTGCGCTCTGGCTCGCCGTGCACTAGCACGTCCAAGCCCAGTTCCTCCTGGCGCTTGATTACGTCCGCGACCTCGTCCTTCATGGCCTGGGTGTAGGCCGCATCATCGATCTCGCCCTTGCGGTGCTTGGCGCGCGCCTGGCGAATCTCGGTGGTCTGCGGGAAGGAACCGATCGTGGTGGTCGGCAGCGGCGGCAGGTTCAGCTCAGCCTTCTGAGCCTCGCGACGAGCCTTAATGGAATCGCGGCGACGGTCGGCGTCGGTCACAGCATCCTGGCGCTCACGCACGGCGGCATTGTGCGTCAGGGTGGAGTTCTTGCGGTCTTCGATGGCTTCGCGGGTCTCGGCAAATAGCTGCTCGTCGGCCTCGGTCTGCTCGCCGCGCAGGGTGCGGGACAGGGCGGCGACCTCGCGGATCTTCTCGGATCCGAAGGCTAGCCACTTCTTCACCTCTGCATTCAGGTTCTCCTCGCGCTGCAGCGAGTACGGCACGTGCAGCAGGGAACAGCTCGTGGAGACAGCCACCGGGCCGCGCTCTTGCAGACCCTGCAGAGTCTTTAGCGCTGCGTCCAGGTCGGTGCGCCACACGTTGTGTCCATCCACCACGCCAGCGGCCAGCAGTTCCTTGCCGGTCCATGCAGGCAGCTCGGCAGCAGCAGCGCCACCTGTCACCAGGTCCACGCCGAAGGCTGCCACACCGGAGCCGCTCAGTAGCTCGATGGCTGCGTTGCCGTCACCGAAGTAGGTCTGGATAAGCAGGTTGACGCCCTCTTCTCCAGCCCCAGCCACCTCGGCTAGCTTCTCGTAGCCAGCGCGGGTGCGCTTCAGCAGGTCTTCGTTGGCAGCCGCATCCGCGTAGGCGAAGTCGGTAACCAGGATCGGCTCGTCGAACTGTACCCACTTCACGCCGCGGTCTGCGATGCGCTTGAGCAGGCGGGAGTAGGCGTCAAAAATTTCCTCGAGGTGAGCGAAGGCATCGGAACCGTCGATGGTGCGCGACAGAGCCAGGTACGTCAGCGGGCCCACCAGGACGGGGCGGACGGCCTCGCCGGCGCGGGTGACCTGGTCGCGGATGTCCTCTAGGAATGCGGAATCGTCCAGCTCCACGCGGGAATCCTTGGCCAGCTCCGGCACGATGTAGTGGTAGTTCGTGTCGAACCACTTCGTCATTGCGGAGGCCGGCAGGTCCTTGGTTCCGCGGGCGGCGGCGAAGTAGCGGTCGATGAAGCGCGGCAGGCCATCGTTATCGTGATCCGCGATGTCAGCGACGCGCTCGGGTAGCAGCCCCAGCAAAGCGGTGGTGTCGAGTACCGCGTCGTAGAAGGAGCGGCCAGAGAAGGCTGCGGAATCCAAGCCGGCGGCGAGCAGCTCGTCGGTGTAGTCGTTAACCAGGCGTGTTGCAGTGTTGGCCAGGTTGCGTCCGGTGGAGTTATCGCGCCAATAGCCCTCCAGAGCCTTCTTGAGCTCGCGGTCAGGTCCGATGCGCGGAACCCCGGCGACGGTTGCGTTGAAAGTCATGATTTTTTCCTGTCTTTCTTTGTTTAATTGATCTGCGTCAAGGCTCGTTTGGGAGCCTTTGCCGTTCTGCGGTTCCCGCGCGCTATGCCTTTCCCGGGGCTCCAGAAGGCACGCTTCGCGGCGGGGCGGAACTGCCTCCGCCATGCGCGGGTCGCTTGCTAAACCATTTAAGAATAGACAGCTTGGTCTGTCAACTAAGTCACTTAATTTGGCTGCTTGCGGCCCCGGTTTCACACCCGTTTTCCCTGCCCCTGATGCCGCCAAAATGGCTGCGATTTGTGCAATCCGCGCCGATTCTGTAAGCATTAAATAAACATTAAAACCACTGGCCACGCGGTCGAAACGTCGAGGTGACATAGACGTTGCGCTTAGTCGCGCGCTGGCCCCTGCGAAAAACGAGGACCCACCCCATGCGCCCCCTGTCACAAAAAGCCACCTATGGACTGCTCGGTCTATCCGCAATCATCATCGTCGCCACCTGGCTGACCCTCGTCATCTGGCAGCCCTCCGACTCGACATATGAGTCCCTTGCCGACTCCAAAAGTTCCACTATCGCCCTCGTCGGTTTCGTTGTCCCCGCCATCCTGGCGCTCATCGCCGTAATCCCGCGCCTGCCCGTGCGCACCCTTGCGCTCCTGCCGGTCGCATTGGCAATCAATGTCGTGCTCGGCCACATCATCGGCAACATGGGTCTGCCTTTGCCGCTGTACCTGGATTCCATCGGCACGGTGCTAGTCGGTGCCTTGGCTGGCCCTTGGGCGGGGTTGGTCACCGGCGTGCTCTCCGCACTGGTGTGGGGAACCTTCAACCCGACCGTCGTTGGCTTCGCAGCGGCCTACGCCTTCGTCGGCGTATGCGCGGGACTGCTCGGCAAGTGGTGGGTAGGTGCATATTGGAAGATCGCCCTATCCGCCTTGCTCATCGGTTTCCTAACAGCCCTGCTTTCCGCCCCGATCGCCTCCTTCATCTTCGGTGGCACCGCCGGTACGGGCACGGGTCTGCTTGTGACTGCCTACCGTTCCCTGGGCTTCGATCCGATGACCGCCGTATTCTTGCAGTCGTGGACTTCCGATCCAATCGATAAGTTCATTGTGTTTAGCGTGATCTACCTGGTCATTCGCGCATTGCCACAGCGCACGCGCCGAACCTTTGCACCGACGTCCGACAAGGCTGCATGAATCCACTGACATACCTCACCCTCGCTATAAGCGGGGTGATTTTCGTCCTCGTCGCCGATAGCCTCACCGTGTCCGCTATCGCGTGGGTCTTGTGCGCCGTTATGGCCCTTTTCTTCTCGACGCCCCGTCGTCCCTTTCTCGCAGCCAACCTCTTAGGCCTACCGGCTTTCCTGGGCTTCGGATTGATGTACGCACCCTTCGGACAGGAAACCGGATGGTGGATCCTCACCCGTGATGGTGTGCAGATCGCCCTGTCCCTGGGCAGTCGCTTTCTTGCCGCTACCACGATCGGCCTGACTATCGGAAGCTTCGTTAACCTAGACCGACTCATGCGCACTGTGCAGCCGCGCCTGCCTGCCAAATTGGTCTATGTCATCGGCGCCACAGCCCGACTACTGCCGCTGGTCAGAGCTCGCTGGCAGACCATCCAGCAGGTTCGCGCCTCCCGCGGAGTGGATGTGTCCACCCTGGGTGCGAAGTGCCGCATGATCCTCCCACTGATCGTCGGCATGGTCGACGATGCCGCCACCCGCGCCCGCCCGCTACAGCGCACCGGAATTGGTGAACCCGGGCCGCGTACCGTGCTTCGCCCCGTCGCAGATACGGCTTTGGATTGGACCGTCCGCCTGCTGGCCATCGCAGCCCTAGTGGTGGGATGCTGGTGGGTAGTGCACTAAAGAAGCACGAGCACTAGCAAACGACCAGAAAGACCTTTGCGCGAACCATGCCTTTGACTACGTACATCTGGGGGGATAGTGGCGTCGGACTATCCGAACATGCCTGGTCGTACGCAGAAAAGACGGGTGCGGCGTGGGTCGGCAACGAGGCCAGCGCGCACATTTCCCTGCTGCGCAATACGGTCGCTGAAGAGCTCGCTTTTCCCATGGAGCAGCGCGGTGTAGAGCAGGCGGAGATGCAAGCTCGGGTAGATGCAGCCCTGCGGCTGTGGGGCTTGGAAGCGCAGGCAGAGCAGAACCCCGCCACCCTGTCGACAGGTCAAACCCGGCGCGTGGCGATTGCCGCGGCACTGCTCGCACGCCCCGATGCGTTGGTGCTCGATTGTCCTTTGGATGGGCTGGATGCCTCCGCCGTCGAGACCCTACGTCGCACCCTTGTGGACTTCACAGGGCCCGTGACCGTTTATGATCGCGCAGGTTCACCCTTAAGCGATGACGCCCCTACGCACCAACGCCTGAACGCCGATGGCACCCTGACACGCGCCACCGCTCCGCAGCCTGCAGCCGGTGTGGTGGCTATGCAGACTGCTGCGCAGGAAGACACAGGGACGGCCTTGCTGGCGCGGGATGTGGTTTTCCGCCGAGGTGGCGTTGGCCCCATAAACCTGGATGTTCCCGCAGGACGTGTGGTGCACCTGGCTGGGCGGAACGGATGTGGAAAAACGACCCTGTTCCTCGGTGCCCTGGGACTATTGAAGTACCGCGGAACCCTACGTGCCGAGGGGCTTAAGGGCTGGGCGCCCACGCAGATGGATCAGGCCGTGACATGCCGCACCGTGGTTGACGAATTGGCCGTGGGTGCGGGGGAAGAGCTTGCTGCCGCAGTCATTGACTTCGCGGGGCTGGGGCCGTGGGCAGGCACGCACCCGCTCGATGTGCCGGCAGCGAAAAGGCGGATCGTGCTTGTCGCAGCGGCGATGGTGCGCGGAGCTGATCTGGTGATGCTGGACGAACCCACCGTGGGGCTGGACGCGCCGGGCTATCGCGAACTAGCGGAGCTGATGCACCGCTATACAGCGGGGGAATATGCGCAACTCATTGGGGTAGATACGCCGGTGGCACCGACGGTGCTGTGGACATGCCATGACGCACGCTTCGCAGAGCACGTCAGCGATGTGCGCATAGATATGCGCACAGATATGGTCGGCTAGTTAAAAACACGTCCAGCTAGTTGGTGATCTCGATGGAATCGCCGTTGCGCTCGACCTTCTTAGCCGGGCTCATCGGATCGCGCGAAGGACCCTCCACGACATCTCCGGTGGCGACATCGAACTTGGACATGTGCTTGGGGCACACTGCCACAGTGATGTCCCCGGACTTCTCAATGGAGTCGATGGTGCCGCCAGCATGCGGGCAGGTAGTGGAGAACGCCTTGTACTCGTTCTCGCCGGGGCGGGAGAGTACCCAACCATCCAGAATCGTGGAGCCTCCGACCTCCAGATCCGCGGCATCGGCCTTCGCTACGACCTCTTCACTGGCGCAAGCCGCCAGCAGTGCGCCGGAGGCTGTAGCGGCGGTGGCAACGGCCACGCCGCGCAGGAAAGAACGGCGGGAACAGGGCAGGGGGTTGTGAGCTTGAGAGTCACGCTGCGTTTCGCTCATAGCTTTGATCCTTCCATCAGGTTGAGCGTCCGACAAGCCTGCGCGACGAGGCGGGGTAGGGCAGGCCGGACGGGGCGGGTGGCAGCGTAAATATACGGGCATAAGTAAGGTGAGTGAATATGTACACACCCGAGGCAATTGGTACCCCACTGACTCCCTCCTCTCTGAAAGTCCTGCTGCTTGGCGCCAGCGAGCTGGGGAGGGAACTCGCCGTCGCCCTGCAGCGCTTGGGCGTAGAGGTACACGCTGCGGACCGATACGCCGGTGCTCCCGCGCACCACGTGGCCAACAAGGCACACGTTATGGACATCTACGACGGGGAATCGATCAGGCAGCTAGTACGCGAAGTTGCCCCGCAGTTCATCGTCCCGGACGTGGAGTTCATCCCCGCAGACGTACTGCAGGAAATCGAAGCCGAGGGTGTGGCCTCCGTCGTACCGACCGCCCTCGCCAACAGGCTGACCATGAACCGTGAGGGCATCCGCACCTTCGCCCACGACAAACTGGGTCTGCCGAATAGCGCCTTCCGTTTTGCCTCCACCGCCGATGAACTAGCTCGCGCCGCCGAGGAGATCGGCTACCCATGTGTGGTCAAGCCCGTCATGGGGCATTCCGGCGCAGGTCAGAGCTATGTTGGCGGAGTCGATGAGCTCGAAGCCGCCTGGAACGAGGCCATCAAAAATTCCCGCACAAACGTGCAGCGCGTCATGGTGGAGCAGTACATTCCTTTCGACTACGAGGTCACCATCCTCGCCGTGCGCTCCATCGATCCCGCCACAGGCCGGGAGGCCACCTG
The DNA here is from genome assembly GCF_056388495.1 of Corynebacterium sp. TUM25020. NCBI lineage: Bacteria > Bacillati > Actinomycetota > Actinomycetes > Mycobacteriales > Corynebacteriaceae > Corynebacterium > Corynebacterium sp. TUM25020. Next base: position 179,393 of record NZ_JBWJFG010000002.1, read on the forward strand.
GTTCTGCGAACCCATCGGCCACCGCCAGGATCGCGGCGACTATGTGGAATCCTGGCAGCCCGCGTACATGTCCGAAGATGCCTTGGACACCGCACGCAGTATCGCCGCCCGTATCGCCACCGCCTTGGGCGGGCGTGGCGTGTTCGGCGTAGAGCTATTCGTCAAGGGCAATGACGTCTACTTCTCCGAAGTAAGCCCTCGCCCGCACGATACGGGCATGGTTACGCTTGGCACCCAGCGGTTCTCAGAGTTCGACCTGCACGCACGCGCCATACTTGGGCTGCCGATTGATACCACGCTGATTTCCCCGGGGGCTTCCGCGGTAATCCGCTGTGCCGAAAGGTACGACGGCGATATCGAATATGTGGGCGTCGAGAAGGCAATGGCAGTGGAGGAAACTAACGTTTACCTCTTCGGCAAACCCCGGGCGCTGACGCGGCGGCGAATGGGAGTGGCAGTGACCACTGCAGAAAGCATTGACGAGGCGCGCCAGCGGGCGGAGGAAGCCGCGGGGTACGTCACGGTGCGGCCGACGGTTTTCGCAGAACAGGGGCAGTAGTCCTAAACTTCGGGGTATGGGACATAGCGCAACCGACCTCAACGAAACCCGCATTCTGCTGTACTACTGCTTCACCCCGATCGACGACCCGACCGCGGTGATGCTGTGGCAACGTGCGCTGTGCGAGCAGTTGGAACTGAAGGGGCGCATCCTCATCAGCAAGCACGGCATCAATGGCACCGTCGGCGGATCGCTGGCTAGCTGCAAGCAGTATGTGCGGCGCACCCGCGAATTCCCGGGTTTCAAGAAGATGGAGTTCAAGTGGTCCGCTGGTTCAGCCGACGACTTCCCGCGCCTGTCCGTGAAGGTGCGCGATGAGATTGTGGCCTTCGGCGCCCCGGATGAGTTGAAGGTGGATGAAAACGGCGTGATCGGTGGTGGCGTGCACCTGAAGCCGGAGGAAGTCAACGACCTGGTGGAAAAGCGTGGCGACGAGGTGGTTTTCTTCGACGGGCGCAATGCCATGGAGGCGGAGATCGGCAAGTTTAAGAATGCGGTGGTGCCCGATGTACGTACTACCCACGACTTCATCGGCGAGATTGAATCTGGCAAATACGACCATCTGAAGGACAAGCCTGTCGTCACGTACTGCACCGGCGGCATCCGCTGCGAAATCCTCAGCTCGCTGATGAAGAACCGCGGGTTCGAGGAGGTTTATCAGATCGACGGTGGCATCGTCCGCTATGGGGAAAAGTACGGTGACCAGGGTCTATGGGAGGGTTCCCTGTATGTCTTCGACGGGCGTATGCACATGGAATTTAGTGATGACGCCGCTACGCTGGGCCGCTGCCGAGCGTGTGGTCACGCGACCAACGATTTCCATAACTGTGTGAATGAGCAGTGCCGCGAGCAGATTCTGCTGTGTGATAGCTGTGCTGCGGACCCGGAGAGTGCCACCTGCGGGCGTAAGGAATGTGCCGAGGTAGCGGCGGAGATGGCGGGCTAGAGCTCCAACTCCATCGTGACATGCGGGATGCCTTCCTCCTCAAAAGGCTCCCCAACAGGCTTGAAGCCGAATTTTGCGTAGAAGTCCTGCACCTGCTCCTGGGCGTTGAGGGAGACGCGGGCAGCCTGGGTAGTCGGGTCTAATGCGGCGGCACGGCCCTTGCAGACCTCCAGCGCCTGCTCCATGATTTGCGTAGCGATGCCGCGTCCGCGGACATCCTTGGCTACGCACATGCGACCAATGTGCTGGTCATCTGGCTTGCCATACACGCGGGCGGTGCCCACCAGGCGCAGGGGAGATCCTGGATCCGGCTGGCCGAAGGGGTACTCCGGGCCACTGCCGGGGTGGATATAGGCCAGCACATGGTGGGTATTCGGGTGCGGATCGATATCGTCGATCTCCGCGAAAGGTGTCTGCTGTTCATGGACGAACACGTCCACGCGCAACTTGTACAGCGGATGCAGCTGCTGGGCGGGCATTGCTAGTAGGGCGCGCCCGGTGAAATGAACATCCGGGAACTCGGCGGCGCCGGCAGTAGGGGAGGGAGTGTTAGCCACGGTGTTGCGTTTTCCTAGGTATTGCGTATTCCTACTTTCAGTATCCCTGCTTAGACGTTCTTGCCCTTGGCGTGGTGCAGCATCTCAGCCCACTCGCGCACCTTCTTGCGCTCGCGGCCTTCGGCCTCGCCGAGCTCGCGCTCGTGCTTATCCAGGCTGTACCAGCCATCCCAGGTGGTGTGGTCAATGCCCTTTTCTTCCAGGAAGGCCTCTACGGCCTCAAGTTCTGGCTTCTCGGGGTTAAAGCCGATGCCGTTGGCGGCATCCTCCAGCAGGTTGGCCACAGCCTCGTTCGCATCGCCCTTGGTGTTGCCGATCAGGCCAACCGGGCCGCGGCGGACCCAGCCGGTGGTGTAGACGCCGGGCAGGCGCTCGCGCTTTTCTGCCTCCGGGTCAGCGGAACCGGGCACGCCCGCGATGCCGTCGGCGGTCGGTCCTTCGGTCAGTACACGGCCACCGACGTTGGGCAGCACGTTCTGACGCTCATCCCAGGGCAGGCCAGGCTGCTCATCGGACTTGTAACCCACGGCGCGGTAGACCGCGCCCACCGGCCACTCGGTGAGCTTGCCGGTGCCAGAAACAGAGCCATCGCCATTGAGCTCGGTGCGCTCGGTGACAAAGGCAGTCACGCGGCCTTCGGCGTCGGACTTAACCTCGACAGGAGACTCGAAGAAGTGGATGAAGAGCTTGTGAGGAGCGCCCTTCGGATCGGCGATGGCGTATTGCTCCAGGCGGGTACAGACCATGTCCTGGATCTTGGATGCGCGGCGTGCCTCTTCGGAGCCCTCGTCGTACTGGATGTCCTCTGGATCAATAACGATCTCGATGGTGTCGGAATCGTTCAGTTCTTTCAGCTCCAGCGGGGTGAACTTCGCTTGTGCCGGACCGCGACGGCCAAAGACATGCACCTCCTTGGCCTGGTTGTCCTTTAGGGAGTCGTAGACGTTGTCCGGAATCTCGGTGACCTTTAGCTCGTCGCCGGTCTTAGCCAGCACGCGGGCGACGTCGAGGGCGACGTTACCGACGCCGACCACGGCGACAGAGTCAGCGGACAGATCCCACTTTTCCTCGAAGTACGGGTTAGCGTCGTAGAAACCGACGAATTCTCCCGCACCGATGGTGTGCTCGCCGCCGGGGATGTTTAGCGGGCGGTCATCGGTGGCGCCGGTGGCGTAGATGACGGCATCGTAGAACTGCTTTAGTTCGTCGATGGTGACGTCCTGGCCGACATTGATGTTGCCGAACAGGCGGATCTCGGGCTTATCCATCACCTTGTGCAGGGATTTGATGATGCCCTTGATGCGCGGGTGGTCGGGAGCAACTCCGTAGCGGATGAGGCCGAAGGGTGCCGGCATGCGCTCGTAAATGTCGACGCTAACGTCAGCCTCAGACTTCGTTAGTGCGTCGGAGGCGTAGATACCTGCCGGGCCGGAGCCGATGACTGCAATGCGAAGGGGGCGATTCTCGGGCATGTCTGGTGCAAATCCTTCTTATTCGGGTCGTACTTCGGTCGTGGGTAAACCGCGGTGCTGAACTCGCATATTGAGCTCGCGCGGAGCGATTGTTGTATCGCGCCGGGTGAACCGCATGAAGCGTTCGAACTGCTTATGAAATAACACAGTCCAATGTAGCGAAATTCCATACGGGGTCACTACATCGGGGTCACCGCGGGTAACTCCACGAACTATAGACAACTCTGTCTACAAAAATCAAGAAATCGCTTGAATTTGTGCGAGATGCCATCTAACCTGAACCGGACAATGTAGACAGACTGATCAGTCTAGACAGAGGTTGAGAGACGATGACGACCGAATCGACCACCGGAGCGGACGCCGCACAGAAGCCGGCACGTCCGCGCCGCAAGAAGCAGCGCAAGCCCCAAGGGCAGTGGGCTGTCGATGGCCGAGAGCCGCTCAATGACGACGAGCGAATCAAGCAGGAGGATCCTGGATTTAGCGTGATGCAGCGCATCCGTGACATCTATTCCAAGGAAGGGTTTGACTCCATCCCGGCGGAAGATCTCGCCCCACGCTTCAAGTGGGTTGGTATGTATACGCAGCGCAAGCAGGGGCTCGATGGTGAAAAGACCTCGACCCTCACCAATGCTGAGCTGCAGGATAACTACTTCATGATGCGTATCCGCCTCGATGGCGGTGTGGTGAGCTCGGCCGGCCTGCGCACCATCGGTGAGATTTCCGAAAAGTATGCGCGTAACACTGCCGACTTCACTGACCGGCAGAACGTGCAGCTGCACTGGATTCGTATCGAGGACGTTCCGACGATCTGGGATGAGTTGGCAAAGGTTGGCCTGGATTCCTTCTTCGGCTGCGGCGACGTGCCACGCGTCATCCTTGGCTCTCCAGTCGCCGGTATTGCCAAGGATGAGATCATCGATGGCCGTCCGGCCATCGAGAAGATCAAAAAGGAGCTACTGCCCGACCCTGAATTTGGCAACCTGCCCCGCAAGTTTAAATCCGCAATCTCCGGGCACTCCCGCCAGGACGTCACCCACGAAATCCAAGACCTGGCCTTTATTGGCTCCGAGCATCCGGAACATGGCCCCGGCTTTGATGTCTGGGTCGGCGGTGGCCTGTCCACTAACCCGATGCTCGCGCAGCGTCTAGGTGTGTGGGTGCCGCTCGACGAAGTGCCTGAGGTATGGGCTGGTGTGGTGCGAATCTTCCGCGACTATGGCTACCGCCGCATGCGTAACCGCGCCCGCCTGAAGTTCCTGGTCGCCGACTGGGGTGTGGAAAAGTTCCGTGAAGTGCTGGAAAACGAGTATCTCAAGCGCCCGCTGCTGGACGGCCCGGCGCCGGGGGAGTACCCCGGTTACCGCGATCATGTCGGCCGGTACGAGCAAAAGGACGGCAAGTTCTATCTGGGCGTAAAACCCACGGTTGGCCACACCGATGGTAAGCAACTGCAGCAGCTTGCCGACCTGGCGGAAAAGTACGGCACCACCAACATCCGCACCACTCCCGATAAGGAGCTATTGTTCCTGGATCTGGAGCGCGAAGCTGCCACGGCTTTGGCTGCAGACCTGGAAGAACTCGGCCTGTCTGCCAAGCCCTCGGCTTTCCGTCGCGACATCATCTCCTGTACTGGCCTGGAGTTCTGCAAGCTGGCTCACGTTGTCACCAAGCAGCGCGCCATCGCACTGGTTGATGAGTTGGAAGATCGCCTCGGCGACCTCGATGTGCCGCTGAAGATCAGCCTTAATGGCTGCCCGAACTCCTGCGCCCGTACCCAAGTGGCGGATATCGGCCTGTCTGGCAAGATCCTCACCACTGACGAAGGCGAGCGCGTGGAGGGCTTCCAGGTTCACCTCGGCGGCACTATCGGTATGGAGTCGCACTTCGGCAAGAAGGTTCGCGGCAACCAGGTCTACTCCAAGGATCTGGGCGACTATGTGGTGCGCGTCGTGGAGAACTTCAAGTCCCACCGCACTGACGGTGAGGAGTTCCGCGACTGGGTTATCCGCGCCGACGACGAGTTGTTGGTGTAGCCCATGAGTGTTCCTGATTTCGACTCCCTCCCGAGTGTGAATGAGCAGGTCGGCGGCCGTGCGGGCCACCCGAATGCCCGCCGCGCCACCGTGAACAACTGCCCCTACTGCATGTCCCAGAACCTGTTCCCCGACGCGGAAACCGACAACGCCTGGCAGTGCCGCGAGTGTATGCGCGTTTTCTCCGTCAAGTTCCACGGACAGCTGTTGTAACTGACTTTTTATTGACGCCCCTTGCCTCCACCCCTGAAAGGCCTTTCGTGCCCTTTGTGCAGGTCGCGGCGGTGGGGCGTCATAAAGAATCTTGAACTTGGTTGAGAAGATGGACAGATTGGTCTATTGTGGTGAAAGTTAAAACAGACTGATCGGTCTGTCTAGGGAAAAGCTTCCCCGAGTTCTTGCAAGACACACTTCACAAACCCAACAACCCCCGAGAAGAGGAGCTCATGAGCCTGGTAGATGCGACCGGCCTGCTCAGCGGGAATTCGGATGACTTCCGAGACCCCGCCGAGAGTCCGAAGGGCGCGCCGACCAAGACCACGCCACTGAGTGACAAGGAGCGAGCCGCCAACGAGCAGCTCGTCGCCGAATGGAACGACAAGCTAGAGGGCGCCAACGCCGAAGAAATCATGGACTGGGTGGCCGAACACGTGCCCGGGAAGATCGCCGTGACCATGTCCATGCAGGACACCGTCCTGGCTGAGCTGGCAGAAGGCCGCCTGGCGGAAGACCGCGCGGAACTGGTCTTCCTGGACACCGGCTACCACTTTGCCGAGACACTCGAAACCCGCGACAAGGTACAGCAGCGCTACAACCTGCCACTGGAAAACATCACCCCGGTACTCAGCCGCGAGGAGCAGGACAAGGTCTACGGTCCGCGCCTGTACTCCCGCGACAACACCGCTTGCTGCCGCATGCGCAAGGTCGAGCCCCTGGCGCGAATGCTCAACCCCTTCAACGCCTGGATCACCGGCGTGCGCCGCGTGGACAACGCCCTGCGCGCCAACACCCCGGTGCTGGACGTGGACCGCACCGGCCGACTGAAGATCAATCCCATCGTCGCCTGGAGTGACGAGGACGTGGAGGCCTATATCACCGACCACGATCTGATCATCAACCCTCTGACCAAGCAGGGTTACCCGTCGATCGGCTGCGAGACCTGCACCTTGCCGGTCGCCGAAGGACAGGACCCCCGATCCGGTCGCTGGGCCGGCACCAACAAGACAGAATGCGGACTTCACACATGAGCACTGATAACAACACCGCCCTTTCGCCCCACCTGGCGAGCTTGGAGGCGGAAGCAATCGAGATCCTGCGCGAGGTAGCAGGCCAGTTCGACCGTCCTGCGCTGCTGTTTTCCGGCGGCAAGGATTCCGTCGTGGTTTTGGAACTAGCCAAGCGCGCATTTCACCCCGCCCCCGTGCCCTTTGAACTGGTGCACGTGGATACCGGCCACAACTTCCCGGAGGTCATCGAGTTCCGCGACAAGATCGCTGCAGATCCAAAGGTGACACTGCACGTTGCCGCCGTACAGGACTGGATTGACAGCGGTGCGATCCAGGAGCGCCCCGATGGCACCCGCAACCCACTGCAGACCGTGCCACTGGTGGAGACGATCCAGAACCGTGGCTATGACGCTGTGCTGGGTGGTGCCCGCCGCGATGAAGAGAAAGCCCGCGCCAAGGAGCGTGTGTTCTCTGTGCGCGATAGCTTCGGCGGCTGGAACCCGCGCCGCCAGCGTCCGGAGCTGTGGGGCCTGTACAACGGCCGCCACCAAGTGGGCGAAAACATCCGCGTGTTCCCAATCTCCAACTGGACTGAAGCTGACGTGTGGGACTACATCCGCGATCGCAATGTTGAGGTTCCGGCCATCTACTACTCCCACCAGCGCGAAGTCTTCAACCGTAATGGCATGTGGCTGACCCCGGGCGAATGGGGCGGGCCGAAGGACGGCGAGGAGCTAGTGGAAAAGACCGTGCGCTACCGCACCGTCGGCGACATGAGCTGCACCGGCGCAGTTCTTTCCACCGCCACGACCATCGAGGACGTGATCGAAGAGATCCGCCAGTCCACCACCACCGAGCGCGGCGCCACCCGTGCCGACGACAAGCTCAGTGAGTCCTCCATGGAGGATCGCAAGAAGGAAGGTTACTTCTGATGTCCACCAACCTGCCGACCCTCCGCCTGTGCACCGCCGGCTCCGTCGACGACGGAAAATCGACCTTCGTGGGCCGCCTGCTGCACGATACGAAGTCCATCCTGGCCGACCAGTACGAGTCCGTCGAGCGCGTTTCCAACGCCAAGGGGCTGGAAAACCCCGACCTTTCGTTGCTGGTCGATGGCCTGCGTGCCGAACGCGAACAGGGCATCACCATCGATGTGGCCTACCGTTACTTCGCCACCGATAAGCGCAGCTTCATCCTGGCCGATACTCCCGGCCACGTGCAGTACACGCGCAACACCGTCACGGGCCTATCCACCTCGGAGCTGGTCATCGTTCTGGTTGACGCCCGCAATGGCGTGATCGAGCAGACCCGTCGCCACCTGACCGTGGCGGCGATGATGAAGATCTCCCACGTGATCGTCGCTGTGAACAAGATCGATGCGGTGGACTATGACGAGAATGTCTTCAACGAGGTCAAGTCCGATGTCGACGCTTTGGTCTCCGAGCTGGGCCTGGCACACGTCGATGTAATCCCGACATCCGCTCTGCTGGGCGACAACGTCGTCGAGCGCAGCCAGAACACCCCGTGGTACACCGGTCCATCGGTGCTAGAGATCCTGGAGACCACCGAGCCAGCGAAGAACACCGTGGACGTGGAGCGTGGCTTGCGATTCCCAATCCAGATCGTCATCCGCGATCACGCTACCGACTACCGCGGCTATGCGGGACGCGTCACCGCTGGCACGGTGTCCGTCGGCGATACGGTTCTGGCTGATGGTCGCGAGGCAGTCATCGAGGGAATCGACGGCCCCGCAGGGGAGCAGCAGTCCGCCACCCGTGGCGAATCCGTATCCCTCCGTCTGGACCGCGACATCGACCTGTCCCGTGGGGACATCATCGCGGCGCCGGATCTGCCGGAGCCGCAACAGTCCTTCACCGCCACGGTGTTCCACCTTGCCGAAACCCCGGTACGTCTGCGCAGCAACGTGCTGGTGCGCTACGGCACTGCACTGGTACGCGGACGAGTGGATGAGGTTATTCGCCGCGTGGACATCTCCGGCCGTAACCGCAGCGATGAGGAAATCGCCCACGGCAGTGCCGACGAGCTGGCGCTGAACGACATCGCGGAGGTGCGCGTGACGGTGGCCGAGCCGCTACCGGTCGAACCTTATCGTCGCGGTGGCCGAGTCGGTTCATTGCTGCTGGTGAACCCCGGCACCGGCGATACTCTCACCGCAGGTTTGGTGAACTAACATGACCGGCCCGGTACCCATCATTTGCTTAGCGCATGGATCCCGCCACCCACAGGCGGATCAGGCGGTATTCGACATCGCCGAGCGCATTTCCGCTAGCACTGGGGTGCCGGCCTTCGCCGCTTTCTTGGACTTCCACCCAGCCACCCTCGCTACCGTTGCCCATCGCATTGTGGCAGCGGGGTACACCGAGGCTGTGGTGGTTCCGCTGCTCTTCACTAGGGCTTTCCACGCTCGCCATGATGTCCCCGCTGCTATTGCCGAAGCTGCAGAATCTATCGACGCCACCTCTTCCACAGGGCTTACGCTCCACCTAGCCGATGGCTTGGGAACCGGTGCTGACATGGAAGCGCTGGTGGCTGACTTTACGGCTCAGTATCTTGCTGACACTGTCGGAGGCACTTCGAACATCGACAAACTCGCTCTGTACTCCGTGGGATCCAGCCAACCCGGCGCCAACGAGGGAATCGCCGAGTTTGCCAGCCGCGTCGGCTCCCGGCTGAAGATGCGTCACACCCGCGCTTTCGTCGCCACTGGAAACCACCCCGGTAGTGATACGGACGCTCTGTTGAACTTCGCAGACGATCACACCGTCACCGTCCCCTTGTTCGTTAGTCCCGGCCTGCTCTGGGATAGAGCCAAAAACCGAATGCCGCACGGCCGGAAGTGTACGCGCCATCTAGGTGACGCGATCGCCCCGGTCGTGGTTGACCGCGCCTTTAGCGCACTGCAAAGACATTCTTCCCCCACAACTTTCTAGGACTAACCCATGAAGATTTTGATTTTCGCTCTGGTCGGCGTGATAGCGCAATTAGTCGACGGTGCGCTGGGTATGGCATTCGGCGTCACGGCAACGACACTTCTGATTTTCTCCGGCCTGGGACCTGCCCACGCCTCCGCCGCCGTGCACCTGGCCGAGGTCGGCACCACGCTCTTCTCCGGCCTTTCCCACTGGAGGCTAAAGAACGTCCACTGGCCAACCGTGCTAGCTCTTGGGGTGCCTGGAGCCATCGGCGCCTTCATGGGTGCTTATGTGCTCAGTAACCTTTCCACTAAAGCCGCAGAACCCGTCGTCTCCACCCTATTGGTGCTGCTGGGTGCGTATGTTCTCGTGCGCAGTGTTGCCGTGCCGTGGAAGAAGGGGGAGGACACTCAACCGGTATCCACCACCCGCCGCTCCCGCTTTGGTTTAGCGGGGCTGGGCTTGGCCGGGGGGTTCCTCGACGCCTCCGGCGGTGGAGGCTGGGGACCCGTCACTACTTCTACCCTGATGAGCGTGGGCAAGGCAGAACCGCGACGCATCATCGGCACCGTCAATACCGCCGAATTCCTGGTCGCCCTCTCCGCCACTGCTGGATTCTTCGCGGGCATGGGGTCTGAATTGGCGGAAAACTGGCAGCCGGTCGTCGGCCTCCTCGTCGGCGGCGCCATTGCGGCTCCCATCGCCGCCTGGATCGTGACCATTATGAAGCCAGAAGTACTCGGTGGTGTCGTTGGCGCTCTGCTGATGCTGCTGAACTCCACGCGCCTGGTGAATTACTTCGGTTTCCTTGGGGTGGTTGGCGTGATCCTCATCGGCTTGGCCGTAATCATTGCCCTCGTTGTTGTGCGCAAGCGCTCCCTGCTGGAACGCTCGTTGACCGGGGACGACCCAGAACCGGATAACTCTCAGCAGCGCAACGCATATAGCGAAACTGACACCCCGGAGCGACAGACGAGTGGGCGTCGAGACACAGTAGAGCGAGACGAAGCTACACAGCGACAGCGCGAAAAGACGCGCGCCAGGGGGTAGGGAAGGGCAAACCTTCCACGCAAGTATCGCCAGTGTGGTGCTGTCCAAGGCACAATGGAAGTTAAATAGAACTCCATTAAGGAAGGTTTGTGAGCTGTGTCTAACGGAACTGCTGGCACCAATGCCGTCATCTCGCCGATAGCTAGCGCCGCTGCGCGACGCTCCGACATTGTGGACGCCCTGGGGGAGGCAGGCGCCATCGACATCTTCGACAACATTCGCCCCTCCGCCCCGGACTTCGCCGCCGCCCTCGACGCGGCCTATGGTGCGGACACTAGCGGTGCGGTGTTGTTGGGCACCGGCGAGATCAACTTCGATTCGCGGCTGGCTGCGGCTGCCGGCGCCTCCCACTACCTGCTAGCGGGAAGCACCGCGGATGCCACGGCCCTACAGCTTGCCTCGGGACAGCTTGTGCGCTCAGGTCGCACGCCTGCCGGTATTTCTTTTGTGGACGCCACCGCCGCAGCTGGGTCGGCAGGCTCCAATGCCGTTGAAGCCGAGGGCAAAGCGATTCGCCACGTTGCGCTGGAGGACATTGCCACCATCGAAGGGCAGAAGGAGCCGGTGATCGGCCCAGAGCTCTTCGAGCGGAACCTGCTGATCAAGGCTCGCGAGAAGAATGCACACATCGTGCTGCCAGAGGGCGAAGACGACCGCATCCTCACCGCAGCAGACCAGCTGCTGCGCGCCAAGGTGTGCAAGCTGACGATCCTCGGTAACCCGGATGATATCGCCAGCCGTGCGAAGGAGCTGGGGTTGGATCTGTCCGGTGCCACGCTGACCGACCCCACCGCTGGTGATCAGCTGGAGGAATTCGCCGCCGAATTCGCCGAGCTGCGCAAGCACAAGGGAGTGACGTTGGATCAGGCGCGCGAGACAATGCGCGACATTAGCTACTACGCAACGATGATGGTGCACAAGGGAATTGCCGATGGCATGGTCTCCGGTGCCGCACACACCACTGCACACACCATCAAGCCCTCCTTCCAGATCATCAAGACCGCGCCGGGTTCCTCGGTGGTTAGCTCCATCTTCCTTATGGTCATGGACGGCGTGCTGTGGGCTTTCGGCGACTGCGCCGTGAACCCGGACCCCACCCCCGACCAGTTGGCGGAGATCGCAGCAGTATCCGCGCAGACCGCCGCCCAGTTCGGCATCGAGCCGAAGGTGGCGATGCTGAGCTACTCCACAGGCACCTCCGGCGCAGGCGCGGATGTTGAAGCCGTCGCCGCTGCTGTAAAGAAGGCTCAGGAGAACAACCCGGAACTGCAATTGGATGGCCCGCTGCAGTTCGACGCTGCGGTAGTGGAATCCGTCGGCCAGAAAAAGCTACCCGGCTCCGCTGTCGCCGGCCAGGCTACCGTGTTTATCTTCCCGGATCTGAACTGCGGAAACATCACCTACAAGGCCGTACAGCGCACCGCCGACGCACTGGCCGTGGGGCCGATCCTGCAGGGCCTGAACAAGCCGGTGAACGACCTGTCGCGTGGCGCGACCGTGCCGGACATCGTAAACACCGTGGCCATTACCGCCATCCAGGCCAAATAGAGCGTCAGGCCACGCGAACGCGCCGCAGGCAGCGAACGCATCAGAAGAAGAGAGAAGATTAAGAACCAATGACCAAGTACGTACTCGTTCTCAACTCGGGATCTAGTTCCATCAAATTCCAAGTGCTCGACCCAGAAGCCGATGCGACGGCGGATCCTTTTGTCTCCGGCATCGTCGAGAAGATCGGAGAGAAGAAGGGACACATCCAGATTCAGACGGAGACGTCGAAGATGGAAGATAACCGTCCCATCCTGAGCCACTCTGTTGGCCTAGAACGCGCTTTCGGCATGATGACGCTTCTGGGCGTCGGTCCCCAAGACCTCGACCTGGTCGCAGCCGGACACCGTGTAGTTCACGGTGGGGCAACATTCACCGAGCCCGTGCTGATCGACGACGACGTGATCGAGCAACTGCGGGAACTGATCCCACTCGCGCCGCTACACAATCCGGCCAATATCGACGGCATCGAAAACGCCCGAGCGCTGCTGGAACACGTCCCACACGTTGCCGTGTTCGATACCGCGTTCTTCTCCACGCTGCCCGAACACGCTGCGAACTACGCGATCAAGAAGGACGTCGCCGAGGAATACGACATTCGCCGCTATGGCTTCCATGGCACAAGCCACGAGTACGTCTCCGCCAAGGTGCCGGCGCTGCTGGATAAGCCCGCCGAGGAAATCAAGCAGATTACTTTGCACTTGGGTAACGGTGCTTCCGCCGCCGCGATTCGTGGCGGTGAGGCTATCGATACGACGATGGGATTGACGCCCCTAGCCGGCGTGGTTATGGGCACCCGTTCCGGTGACATTGACCCCGGCATTATTTTCCACCTGGCGCGCTCCGGTGGGATGACGGTGGATCAGATCGATAAGCTGCTGAACCGCGAGTCCGGTCTGAAGGGCATGGCCGGGGTGAACGACTTCCGCGAGCTGAAGGATCTGATCGAGGACGGCGATGAGAATGCGCAGCTGGCCTACGACGTGTACATCCACGCGCTGCGCCGATTCATTGGTTCCTACATGTTGATCCTGGGCGGTGTGGATGCGATTGTGTTCACCGCTGGAGTGGGCGAAAACGCGACGCAGGTGCGCCGCGACGCTATGGCAGACCTGCAGAACTTCGGTATTGAGATTGACGAGGCCCGCAATGAAAACTCCGAGGGGATCGTGGGTGCCCGTGAGATCTCGACTGATGATTCTGCGGTGAAGGTTTTCGTAGTGCCGACGAACGAGGAACTGGCTATTGCCCGCCAGGCCACGGCACTGGCCGAGCAGCAGTAACTGTTTAGAGCCAGGTTCGTGGGCGGATCCGGTTGGCCATGTCCACCAGGTGATACCGGTGGCGGGGGAATGGAGCCTGGCGAGCTAGCAGGCGCAGGCTTGATTCCAAACCGGTGCGCAGGCCACGCTCGGTAAAGCGCACGTCAAACAGAGGCGCGGCTGCAGCATGCCTCTTTTCCTTAGTGCTGTGCGTCCCCGTGGGGTCGCTGCTGCCTTGCAACCATGTCAGCCCCGCGCTGAGCACCGCGATCCGAACCTGAGCCAGGCGCGGCTCGTTAGTCGGTAGCGTCTCCAAACGCCGTGCCGCACGGCGGATACGGGACTCGGTGAGACTATTGGCGTCAGAAATAAGCAGCAAAATAGACGTCAATCGCGCCAAACGATTGTGCCGCGAAGCCTGGGGCAGGCGGTCGAGCGCACCCACGGCTGAATCGACCATTCCCTCCGCATGTAGCTGCCGAGCCAGGCCAAACGCACTTGACACTGTGGAGGGGTTCGTTGCCCATACCAGGCCGTATAGACGCATTGCATGGAAGCGGAGCGAGACCGGATCGAGCGTGACATGTTCCCAACCGGGCACGCCTGTGTAGTCCTTTACTGGTAGCCGTTGGGCATAAGCCAGGGCAGAGGCTGCGCGCGCAACATGCTCGCTCAGCAGCTTCGTCGAGTTCACGCCCTGCTGCTGCAGCAGGAGTTCATCGGTGGCGGCCAGCGCCAGCTTCGGCGCAGGCTCACCAGGCAGGATGTACAGCACCCTGTTGAAGAACTTCTGTGCCGCGGCGAACTGTCCGGTCAAAAGAGCAGCGATTCCCGAGTGCCATTGGAAGCGCCAATCATTTTCCAACCGTGGTTTCAGTTCCGCCAGGAGGTCTTGAGCCTCGCGCGTCTTGCCGACGTCCAACTGCGCGCGCACCATGGCCAGGGGAATCTCCACGGAATGCTTCAGCTCTGGTTGGGTGTATGCAGCGTGAAGGGTATCCAAAAGGTCGCCGGCCTCGGTAAAGCTAGTGGCAGATAGGAGCCTATAACCGGGATCGCTGGAATCGGCCAGCGGGGTTGGTAGGGCGCTAATCACCTCCGGCACGGAGATTTCCGCAGACCGCACCACACCATCAACCAGCTGGTCGGTGCGGAACAGGATGTGCTTGGTGCCGAACGTGCTGCGCTGCGCGGTAAAGCGAGTATTGAGGTGTGGGTAGTGGCGCCCGTCGCGGATGGCCAGAATCTCGCGCAGCACGCCGATCAGCTGGTTCGCCATAGCCGTCGCGGAGCTAAAACGCACGTCCGGGTCTTCGTCCGTAGCCCGCAGTAGCAGGCGATATAGCGAAAGGTACTCGCGGAACAGTGGTTCCTCATCCGGGGTCGGCAGCTTCGGTGCGTACACTCCATCGACTACCGGCAGCTTTACAATCAGCGCGGCGAGAGTGCGACCAACCGAGTAAATATCGCTGGCGATGGTAGGGCCGGTCTTTGCAATCTCGGGAGCCTGAAAGCCCCTCGTTCCGAAAATATGGCCGAAAGCACCGATGCCTGTCACTGCTCCCAGATCAATGAGCTTCACCTGATCTTCGGTGATCAGAATGTTGTCCGGCTTCAGGTCGTTGTACACCACTCCGCGGGAGTGCAGATAGTCAAGCGCTGGCAGGATTTCCAGAATGTAGCCGATGGCCACGTCTAGATCCAGCACGCCTGCCGCCAACTTGCGCCGCTGCCCGCGCAGCGACGGCCCGCCGACGTACTCCATCACGATGAAACCGCCGGGGGAGCGTGGGTCGTCGATGAAGTTGAAAATCTTCACGATTCCGGGGTGTGTAATGTCCGCTAGGAATGCCCGTTCGGATTCGGCGACAGCCCGTTCCTGCTCGTTCTTTGTGGCCATCATGCCTTTGAGAACCACATAGCGGTCGGCGACGTTGTGGTCGATAGCGATGTACACCCACCCCAAGCCACCATGTGCGATGGGGCCTAGGATTTCGTACTGGCCAGCGATGATGTCACCCGGCTTCAGGGTAGGGGCCTCCACGCCCTTCTCGATCGCAGAACTGGGGTCGATGACTGCGTCTTCAGGGTCGGTAGGCAGGATGAACGGCAGCTGCACCATGCCGTCAGCCACCGACGCTCCGTGGCGGTACGTTCCGCGCCGTTTGCGGAACGTCGACAGCGCCTCGATACGGGAACGTTCACCCGAATCCATCGCACTGGCCGGCGTGCCGGCCGGTACCGTGTGCTGGATCGTTGCGTCCGTGTCTTCGTCATCGGCGAAAGGATCGAAGGCGACGGCTTCTGTGTGCTCTTCGCCGTCCTCCTCGTCATCAGCGAAGGGGTCAAAGATGACGGCTTCGGTGCGCTCCTCAGCGTCGGTAGCCTCGGTAACCTCAGTAGGCTCGCTATCCTCGTCATCAGCGAAGGGGTCATACAGCACCGCTTCGGTGCGGTCCTCAGGTTCGCTTGGATGCTCGTTATCCTGCTGCATCGCCATTCGCCTTTCGCCGGATCTTGTTAAGTTCCTTCGACTCTTCTTCGCTGCGGTATTTGATCGGTAGGGATGACGCCGGCCCTAAGTAGTCCGCCAGCCACTTGTCATAAAGGTTCCTCCACGTCCCATCCCGGCGGATTCTTTCCATGGTGGAGTTCACCTGCATCATCAGTCCCGTCGTATTCCTCGGGAAGCCCGGGGGCGAGACGGCTACCGCATAGTGGTTGGACACGGGGTTGTCAGCCACCAGAGTGGTGTAGGGATCCTGAGCCTGCAGGCCGGTGAGGATGGCGTCATCGGTGTAGATAGCGTCCGTTTGGAAGCGTTGCATGGCCATCAAACAATCAGTCCATGCGCGGGTGAGTAGGAGTCGGCCTACATCGTATTGCTTGATGCGCACCGCGGAGGTCGAATCGCGCGTGACACACACCGTCTTGTCATGCAGATCGGCAAAACTCTCGATCTTGGAATCGCTCAAGACCAAAAGGCGCGAATGAACCTGCAGGTAGGGGATAGAAAACTCGAGTTTCGACTGGCGTGAGCGGGTCGGCGACATCGTACGTACAACAATGTCCACGTCGCCGCTCTTTAGTGCCTCAGCGCGCTCGCGGCTTTCCACGTAGCGGAACTCGATTTTGTTGGGATCGCCGAAGATATCGCGGGCGATCTCCCGTGCCAAGTCGACCTCGAATCCAGCCACGTCCCCGGAAACGGGATCGCGGAAGCCCAGGCGGTTGAGCGATTGGGCCACGCCGACGATAAGGCGACCCCGGCGCATGATCTCCGGAATACGCTCCTTCGGCTCACGGTTATCCGGCTTGATCGAGCCAAACGGTTCCTCCGTGCCTGTGTTGTCGATGCTCGCATTCGCATCCGCTGCGGCGTCACCATCGCTCGGCACCTCGCTCGGCTTCGCATACGTTGCCCCGTAGGGAAGATCCTCGCTGGCGTCGTGCCGAACGGTAGGCCATTCAGGCAAACGCGGGCTCTCTTCTGTGCACGCGGAGGTGACGGCGAGTGCGGTGACGGCGAGCGCTGCAGCCACCGGCCGAAACGTTGTTTTTCGCGAGGTGTGCTGTCTCATTAGAGGAACTCCTGCAGTCGGGGCCTGGTTCCGCCGATGACGCACAGTGCGGACACGACCGTTAGAGCCAGCACCAGGTTGGTCACGTGACCAGCGGCAGTGCGACCTTCGACTAGCGTATCGCGCAGCTCCGTGCGGGTGCTGCTGATGAGCTCCTGCATTTCCTTGTCGACGATGGTGTAGTCAGAGGTGTCCTCGCCCGAGTTGTGAACTTTCTTTTCGCCGTCCGGCACATTCGTGTCCAGCGCTGCAGCAAGAGCCTCGGTGTACCGTCCATTTTGCAGTTCGGAGACCATCTTTGCGTGCGAGGCATCCCAGGAGCGAAGAGCTTCGCGGGCGGTATCGATGTGTTCGGGGTGGCTAACTTGGCTGCGGAGCGACTCCAATTTTCCGTCGATATCCGACATTGCTTCCGAGAACTCCTGTTGGGGATCCTCGCCGTAGTCGCGCTGAATCAATCCCAGCGCTTCCTGGGTACGCGACTGCTGCACGGAAATGCGCACAGCAGTGAGCTGCTCGAGTGGTCGCACGGTGCCCTCCACGTTTTGGTTACCGGTGTGCCACGTCAGGGCGGCGCTTATTGACGCCCATACGAGGGCGAACAGCATAAGCCCCGTAGCCGCAACGTATCCGATGTTGAGGCGCCTATTGGTCAATGCTGCGAGCCAGAACTGGGCAATCATCAGCATGACGAGTGCCGCCACGATGCCGGAGAGGGGGAACCAGAGGGGAGCGGAGAGCTTCCCCTGCTGGGTGGAGACTTCCTCGGAAGTGCGGGAATAAAGCTCCTGGGCGGCGGGCAGCATCGTTTCCTGCATCAGGGTGGAGGCCTGGGAGAGATACGAGGCGCCAACGGGGTTTCGCAGTCGATCGTGTGTCTGCGCATTGGACATCAGCCTGGTGTAGTCCGGCAGCGAGTTCTGGATCTGCAGCACCAATTCCATTTCCCGCGACTCAATATCGTCGATGCCACTGGTAGCGCGAATGATGGAGGACGAGGCGTTCGACATTGCGGAATCATAGGCCTGCGTAGCTGTGTCGCTAGTGGACTTTCGAAGGAAGCTGGTGGTGGCCACCGAATCGGCTACGGACAGCGAATTAAAGAGCTCCTGTGCTGCGTCCGACAATGGCTCGGTTCGGCTGACCAGAGTGTTTAGCTGCGATTGACGGCTTTGCGAGCTGTAGACCATGGCTCCGCCCGCCGCGAGAATAGCCATCACCAAAATGGTGGAGACGATAGTGAGGAGCCCGGGGGATGTGGAGGCGAATCTTAAGAACCGTCGCGGCGCTTCCAACGCCGGGTTCACGAACCCCTTAAACGACCTGCCACGACCGGTGGGGTGCTCATCGCTGTCCATCCACCGGTCTGCCTCGAACGCAGTCACTGGGGGCATAGCCATAAAGTATATACGGACTAAGTAATTCCGCGTCCATAAAGTCTGCTTAAAGGTGACTTAGTATGGCACACTAGAACCCATGATTACGGTCAGTTCTCTTACCAAAGCCTATAAGGGCACCACGGTAGTCGATGATTTGAACTTTGAGGTCTCTCCCGGAATCGTTACTGGTTTCTTGGGGCCTAATGGTGCTGGCAAGTCCACCACGATGCGCATGATCGTTGGCTTGGATAAGCCGACGAAGGGGACTGCCCGTATTGATGGCAAGGCGTACTCCGAGTTCGCCCGCCCTTTAGAGAAGGTAGGCACGCTGCTGGATGCCAAGTGGGTTCACCCCAACCGCAGCGCCGCTGCGCACCTGCAATGGGTCGCTGCAGCCAATGGCTTTTCCAAGAAGCGTGTGGATGAGGTGCTGGGCGTCGTGGGGCTCAGCGATGTGGCAGGGCGTAAGGCCGGCAAGTTCTCGCTGGGTATGGGCCAGCGCCTAGGTCTGGCCTGTGCGTTGCTGGGCGACCCGGAGGTTTTGATCCTGGACGAGCCCGTTAACGGCTTGGATCCGGAGGGTATCCGCTGGGTGCGTGACTTCGTCCGCGCGCTGGCACGTGAGGGTCGCACAGTCCTCATCAGTTCGCACTTGCTTAGTGAGATGGCACAGACTGCCGACCACCTCATCGTGATCGGCAAGGGACGTCTGGTTGCTAACCAACGCACTCACGAGTTTATTAAGTCCACCTCTGAGGTCTCCACTGTTGTGCGCACCGACCACGTCGAGGAGATGAAGGCAGCGCTGACGGAAGAGAACATGCGTTTCGAATTGGGCACGGATCTTGACGGCCGTCCGACCATCACCATCCCGCAGCAGGAGAGCGACTGGGTGGGTGCTTTGGCGTATAGCTATGGACTGCGTCTGCGGGAACTGTCCGAGAAGCGTCCGAGCCTGGAGGATGCATACTTGCGCATGACTCAGGAGCATGTGGAGTACCACGCAAATGTCGAGTCAGCGAAGGGCGGAGCCCCGAAGGCGCAAGACGGTGCCGACGGCAAAAAAGTCAAAGATGTCAGGGATGCCAAGAAATCTGAGCCGTCGGAAGGGCGTCAAAAAGAGACCGGTAACGCTGTACGCCTGAGGAAGGAAGGGGACAAGAAATGATGAGGGTCATTAATTCGGAGTGGATCAAGCTCCGCAGTACAAAGGCGCTGTGGTGGACCACCGGGCTGATCCTGTTCTTCTCCCTGGGCTTCGCGCTGCTCAACGGTATGATGACCGGATCGTTGTTGACCAGTGAAGATGCCAAGAAGGATCCGGAGCTGTACCTTAGCGTCGCTGGGTCGATTGATTCCAGCATGGGGCTGAGCGGCTTCCTCTCCTTCGGCATGATGATCGTCATGATCCAGGCGGTCATGCTGGTGACCACCGAATACGGTGCGAACACAAGCAAGACCACCCTGCTGGCTACGCCGACTCGTTGGCAGGTGCCGTTCGCGAAGTTTGTGGTCTATGGCGTGGTGGCATCCGTGGTGGCCTTCATCTCCAATGTCCTGGGTACTATCATCGCCCACTGGTCGCTGGGCTGGAAGCTCGAAGATCAGGAATTACTGAGCAAAGCCGGCCTAGGTGCAGACGGCCTGTGGGAGCGCGTCGGTCGTATTGAAATCTTCGTGCTGCTGACCATTGCAGCGGCCATCGGTGTGGGCTACCTTGTTCGCAATACCGCTGGTGGCATTGCCATTATGCTGCTGTGGAACCTGGTAATTGAGGGCACTCTGGTGCAGCTCGTACCCAAGGTGCGCGATTGGCTGCCGCCGTACATGCCCTTTACCAACGCCGATGCGTTTACCGGCATGCGTGATCTTGAAGATGCGCCTTGGGGGCAGACGGGTTCGATTCTGTACTTCGCTGCGTGGTGCGTGGTGCTGTTCTTGGTCGGGCTTGTAATGCTGAAGAAGCGCGACGCTTAGTCCGGTTTGCGCTGGAGGTCATCCACCAGCGACTCGGCTGCCAAAGAAAGGTTTCGTAGGGCGGGCACGCCACGGCGTAGCTTGGCGATATCGCGGGCATCCATCCGGTCGGTGGCCTTGGTGATAATAAGCGCCCACTCGTCAGTAATGGAGTTCATCATATCCACGCCATCGTCCGTGAGATAGAGATCCTGGGCGCGTTTGTCCTCTGGGTTAGCCTGCCGGCGGATAAGCCCCGCATTGATGAGGCGGCGCACCGTTGCCGAGACATTGGAAGCGCGGAGGAAACGCAGACGTGCCACGTCCGATACTCCGCATCCGGGGTGTTGAGAGATAAACTGCAGCACCTCGATCTCCGACTGGGAGATCTCCAGCGACTGGTTGGGACGCTCCATCAAACGTCGCGTAGCGGAAAGAAAGTCGTACACTGCGGTGGCGATCTCTGCGACGTCGATCTCCGGCAGAATTTCGGGTGCCTTACGTCCGCGTACCGGAGGGTGGGAAGGCGTCTGTGGCGGCTTCTGGGGTGACGGGGTCATCAGGCGATACTCTCTTTTAGCGTTCGGACGTTCTTAGTAGCTTGTGAATCACCCTATATGACGGCAAAAGTGCTATTGCGTTAATTGGCAATAATGAAAGTTACCTATTGCAAAGCACTGGTGAGACGGGCAACGTTATCCACGTACTGCTTGTGGAGCGGGCGCGTACTCCATTGCTCCTCGGTCAACAGCGCCGAGCGTTCTTTGTATTCGTTGGTGAGCTCTCGCAGTGCATTGAGTAACTCGCCCTTGCCGACCATCAAAGAGATCTCGTAGTTCAGGCCAAAGCTGCGCATGTCCATGTTGGAGCTGCCCATCACAGCCACCTCGCCATCGGCAATGGCGAACTTGGAGTGCAGCACTTTCGGGTAGGGGTATAGGTACATGTGCACACCGGCCTTTAAAAGCTCGGAGTAGTACGAAGCCTGGGCATGCCCCACCAGCGGTTGGTCCGACTTCTCGGAAACATATAGCTCCACCCGCACCCCGCGGTAGCAAGCCGTGGTCACGGCTTCCATGAGGGACTCATCAGGGATGAAATACGGGCTGATCAGCCGCAGCGTGTGCTTTGCATGATGGGCGATGGAGGTGAAAAGGCGCAGGTTTGGCTCTGTGGTAAAACCTGGACCGGAGGGCACGACCTGCATGATGTCAGCGCCGGTGTCCTCATTGTTCGTGTCCAATCGCTGTTTGGCATCCGTGGGGTTGATGAGGTTCAGTTCTTCATTGGTTTCGGTGTACCAGTCCACCGCGAACACAGAGTTGATGGTGCTGACGATCGGGCCGGTGAGCTCTGCCATGACGTCTACCCATTCACGGCCGATCTTGTGGTTCTTTGAGCTTTGATAGGGTGCCTCGATCATGTTCTGTGAACCCATGAATGCGACCCGGCCATCCACGACCACCAGCTTGCGGTGGTTGCGCAGATCGGGACGGCGGAAGCGCCACTTCAGTGGTTGCAGCGGCAGCATAACTTGCCAGTCCACACCCATAGCGCGCAGCTTCTTGCCCAGCTTCTTGTTGCCCTTGTACTTGTGGGCGCCGATGTGATCCCACAGCACGCGCACCGTCACCCCACGTTGCGCGGCTCGGCCCAGCGCCTCGAAGAAAGGTGCAGTCGTATTATCCCAGGCCATGATGTAAATTTCGACGTTGACGTAGTCTTTGGCCGAGTCGACAGCGCGGGTCATTGCAGCAATCGATTCCCGGTACTCCGAGTGCAGCGCAACCATCGTTCCGTCGACGGCAGGCAGAGCTGTCAACTCGCGATTGAGGCGCACCAGCGAGCGCAGTTCGTCACTGAGTTCGCTGTCCTCGGGTACGTCGGGTTCGTTGGAGCTCATCGTGCGGATCAGCTCGTTCGCCTGGTTCTGGATGCGGTGACGCCGTCGATTGATCGCTG
Organism: Corynebacterium sp. TUM25020; assembly: GCF_056388495.1. NCBI lineage: Bacteria > Bacillati > Actinomycetota > Actinomycetes > Mycobacteriales > Corynebacteriaceae > Corynebacterium > Corynebacterium sp. TUM25020. The sequence goes on from NZ_JBWJFG010000002.1 coordinate 201,857, forward strand.
GTGATCCCATCAGCAGGAATAGGAAAATGCCAAGGAAGGGGATCAGGAATATGGCGAGAAGCCAGGCCATGGCAGACGTTGGGCGTCGTTCTTTAGGAACCCAGCCGAGGGCAAAGACCTTGAGCGCGTAGTCCAGAACAACCAACGTGACCTGCCACCATTCCAAGTCGTCGGTGAACTGGCTAAACAGGCCGAGGAGATCAGGGATGGGCATAGTTTATTCCTCACCGTCTGAGTCGTAGTCCACGATCACGGGTGCGTGGTCGGAGGCACCTTTGCCCTTGCGCTCATCGCGATCGACCCGTGCGCCTGTAGGGGTGATACCGCGGGAGTACTGCAGGTCGATGCGCATCCCCTCGCCCTTTTGGAAACGCATGGCCTGGTAATCCCAGTACGTGTATTCGTCGGCTACGAGGTCCGTCGCAGCCTGCATTCCCGCATCCTCTAAAGCGCGCAGGCGGGCGCGCTCATTGGGGGTTACGTGCGTCCTTCCGTTGAAGTAGCTGCGATCCCATACGTCCTCGTCGCGCGGGGCGATGTTGTAGTCGCCGACCAGGCATAATTTGTGGCTGCTCTTTCTTTTTGACGCCCCCACGCCCGCGCCACTGGCGTATTTCGCGAGGGTATCGAGCCACCGCAACTTGTAGGAGTAGTGCGGATCCGCGATCTCTCGGCCATTCGGAACGTAAAGGCTCCAGATCTCCACGCCACCGCAGATAGCGCCAATGGCGCGCGCTTCCAGGGACTGTGTGGCGTCCAGATCCTTGTCGAAGCCGGGTTGGCCGAAGTCGGTCTGGACATCTTCCAGCCCCAACCGCGACAAGATGGCCACACCGTTGAAACTGTGGAGGCCGAAGTGAGCTTGCTTGTAGCCCGTGTCGGAAAAGTCCGGGAACTGTTTGTCGGTGCACTTGGTTTCCTGCAGACATAGCACGTCAACGTCGCTGCGCTGCAGAAATGCACGCACCCTTTCCTCGCGGGTGCGGACAGAATTGATGTTCCACGTGGCGATACGCATGGTTAAGCATTCTAGCGTGTACGCAAACTACGACTGCGGTGGTGTTCGCTGAATCCGAGCTTGTGGTACAGGGCCTTTCCGGCGGTATTGGAGTCTATGACATCCAAATAGGCACGGGTGGCACCGTTGGCGGCGCCCCAATCCAGAAGATGTTGGCACAGTAGGGTTCCCAGACCGCGACGGCGGTAGGTGGGTGCAACTGCGACGGCGGAATAGCCTAGCCACCCATTGGTGATGGTGGCGCGGGCGATGGCTGCGAGACTGCCGTCGACGGTGAGACGCGCGAAACCCAGCTGTCCGTCGATACGGTGGCTCAGCAGGTCCAGTGCTTTCCGCGGGAGGGGTTGCCCGCGGAACTTGTACATGGAGAACCACTCAGTATCGGGTTCTGCATCCACAGTCAGTTCCACGTGTGCGTCGGTTAGAGAGGGGATCTGGAGGTGGCCGTTTGGTTCTGAGGTGTGAGGTTGCCCCAGTTCTTTGCTCATAACGAGGATCTCTGGTCCCCGCTGACCTGGGAGATGCTCGGCGGCGCGTCCGATTCGATCGGGGATCATTAGTTGGCAGGGAAGTCCGTGGGAGCTATAGAACTCCTCCAGCTGGGTCAAAGGAACTTCTTGCAGGCCGGCATTGGGGCCGATCGGCACCGCAGAGTTGCTGCGTTCGGTGATGCCATCGCCTGCGCGCGCCAGCCACCCGCCAATCAGTTGGTTATCGATGCCGGGGAACGCAGCCGCTTTTGCTGTTTCCAGAGTGCGGATATCGCTGTTGCGCACAGGCTTGGCGCTGAGAGTCTTGAGCACCACTACGTCCTCATCGGCGATGATTAGATCGTCGACCTGCAAGGGGCTTACGCTGCGCAGCACACCGATCGCATCGGTAACGGTGTTGGTGTTCTGGCCGGTGTTGTGTACCAGGTGGCGCACCACTACGCGTGTGCCAGGCCGGATACTTACCGGGTCGGTGCGACGGGAGATCGGGAACTCGAAGCCCTCCACGCGCCGCGCGCCGGCGTGGGCGGCGGAGAAGGTCGTGTCTTTATTCATGCCCGAAAGGATCCTCGTCCACGCCGGGAGTCCAGGTGTTGCCCGCGTGATCCCAGCCCTCGGCCTTGATGGCCTTCTTCGACTTGCGCTTCCAACGGCCAATCAGAGTATCGGTGTATAGGAAACCGTCGAGGTGCCCGACTTCATGCTGAAGGCAGCGGGCGAAGAAACCGGTGCCTTCCACGATAACTTCTTCACCGTTTTCATCGAGGCCAGTTACTCGTGCCCAGTCGGCGCGCCCGGTGGGGAAGGAATAACCAGGGACGGACAGGCAGCCTTCCTCATCCTCCTCGTCGTCTGGCATGGTCTCTGGGATCTCGCTGGTTTCTAGCACTGGGTTGATTACGCAGCCGCGGCGCATTGTGCCCAGTTCTGTGTCGGGGCAGTCGTAGACAAAGAATCTTTTGTTGACGCCAACCTGGTTGGCAGCGAGCCCTACGCCATTGGCGGCGGAGAGGGTCTCGAACATATCTTCGATCAAGGTGGCGAGGTCGCCGATCTCGGCAGGATCTACCTCGGTGGTGGGGTTATGTAGGACGGGGTCGCCACAGATGACGATAGGCATGATGGTCATAACAGACAGTCTAGAATCTAGTTCCATGTTGTCAGACCGAGAGATCGCCATTTTGGAGTTTGAGCGCCGCTGGTGGCTGGATAACAGTGCGAAAAATGAGCATATCCGCGGTGAGTTCGGGGTGGATCCGGTGCGCTATTTCCAGCAGCTCAATCGCTTGATAGAGCGGCCGGAGGCATTGGATTTTGATCCGGTGTTAGTGCGGATGCTGTTGCGCCGCCGCGACGAAGGGTAGCGCGCTGGCTAGAGCGCTCGAGTGAAGCGCGGAGAAAATGCGCGTGTCAGGCTTGTTACTAATGTTACAGAAGTTAAAATCTGAGGCGTGACTGAATCGAATCGACCACGCCATGCACTCGACGACTCCGCGGATGATGAGAACCTCGGCCTGCCGCTGCGCGGCCTGGCCATGATCCTGCTCGCCGTAGCCGTTCTGCTGATCGGCTGGGGCGTATTCTCCATGACTAGCAAGGACTCCGAAGAATCCCCTCAAGCTAGCCAGAGTCAGCAGAGCCAGCCGAGCCAGCAGGGTCAGCCGGATCAGAAGGGGCAGCAGGGCCAGCAGGTTCCGGCAAAACAGGACGCTTCTGCGACATCGCCTTCGGAATCTGACAAGCCGAAGCCAGAAGACGAACAGGGAAGCCGCGAAAACGCTTCCGCTGCAGACCGAGGCGAAGGTGAAGCGGCAGGGGCGGAAGGTAGCGTCAATAAAGAAAACACCTACGTTGCCGTCCTTAATAACAGCCCCATCGCAGGGCTCGCCGGCGACGTAGCTAACAAGATGCGCGACCAGCAGTGGAACAAGACCGGCGTGGGTAACCTACCGGACGAGTCGGGTACGTTCCCGAAGTCTGTGGTGCTCTACCCGAAGGGCAATGACGCCGAACGTCAGCTGGCTGAACAGCTTGCTTCGGATCTTGGCATCGAGGCACGTGAGCGCGATGAGGCGACGGATCGCAGCCTTGAGGGGGTAAAGATGCTGGAGGGGGAGCGTCCCGCAGGTGTGGTTGTTGTGACAACAAATGACATGCCCCGCTAAAGTAAGTATATTCTTTTAACTTCTGCCTAGATCCGTTTAAGGGGCCAAGATGGACTTCCCGGGTTCCGCACCTACTGTCGGCATTGAGTGGGAAGTCGCCCTGGTCGACCCCGAAACTCGCGACCTGGTACCGCGTGCCGCAGAACTGCTGGAGCGGATGGATGAAATCCATCCAGGCCATAAGGTTATCCGGGAATTTCTGGCGAACACCGTAGAGATGGTGTCGAGCGTGCATTCCACGATTCCTGAGGCTGTTGAGGATCTGCACTGCCAGGTGAAACAGCTATTAGAGTGTGCGGATGACATAGGCGTAAACCTGTTCTCGGCAGGTACCCACCCATTTGCGCATTGGGGAGATCAAAAGCTCAGCGAAAAGGGGAGCTACCAGGAAATCATCGAGCGCACTCAGTACTGGGGTCGGCAAATGCTGATCTGGGGAGTCCACATACACGTAGGCGTGGGGTCCAAAGAAAAGGTCTGGCCTATCATCAACGCGCTGATGACGCACTATCCGCACATTTTGGCGATGTCGGCTAGTTCACCCGCGTGGGAAGGGCTGGATACTGGCTACTCCTCCAACCGCACACTGCTGTACCGGCAGCTACCGACTGCAGGGATGCCCTATCAATTCGAGTCGTGGGAGCAGTGGGAGGAATTTAACCGGGATCAAGACCGTTCCGGAGTGATTAATCACACCGGTTCGATGCATTTCGATGTGCGCCCCACCAAGTACGGCACGGTCGAGACGCGCTTTGCCGACGCGACGATGGAGCTGTGGGAGCTTGCTGCCATCGCGGCCTACACCCATTGCTTAGTGGTGTACTTCGAGCGCAGGCTGGATGAGGGTCATGAGCTGCCAAAGCTGCAGCCTTGGCACGTTGCGGAAAACAAGTGGCGGGCCGCGCGCTATGGTCTGGATGCGCTGATTATTACCGACCGAGATACCAATGAGGCACTGGTCACCGATGAGTTGGACGCATGGGTGGACAGACTCACGCCATTGTCCGAGGAGCTGGGCTGTGCGGCAGAGCTGCAGGGTGTACGTAGGCTTATCGCCCGCGGTGGCGACTATGCCCTGCAGCGGGCAGCAGCTCGCGCACACGGTGCAGCGCCCGAACCCGGCACCCGCACCCGTGGCGACGACGGGGTAGAAGGCGGCTTTACGCAGCCAGAGGCCTGGATCGCGGCAGTAGATCTGACGGTGGACTCGCTGCGTAAGTCTGTATAGCTCGTGAGCTATTAAAAGTGCAGGCGGGAAGCCGCGTTGCACAGAGCGTTCGCGATAGAAGTATCGCGATCCGCGCCGAAGCCGACGGCCCATACACGCTTGGACTTGTGCACCGCGTAGATGAAGGTCACCGTGGCCTCGAAGATGTCGTACTGGTGGAACTCGGCGATCTCTACCCGGAATCCGTGGTCGGCCAGAGTCTCGCTCATGGCAGAGGAAGCTCCCATGGCGGTGATCTGTACGCGAGTTGACTGACCATCAGCGCGCAGGCCGCTGACTTGCATGTCAAAGTCGTGCCGCCCCAGCGAGCGACGTGCGGACTTCAGGTAATCCACGCGGATCGTAGCGGGAGCGTAGGTGCGGATAAACTTCTTCCACTCCATGCCGCGTGCTTCCTGACGCATGCCTACCGGCAGACGCTGGCCGAAACGAGCGCGGAAAGGATCCTCCGCGAAAGTACGGGTGCGCTTGCGACGCTTTTCGATACGGGTGTGAACCGGCTCGCTGTACGTTTTCGCGGTGGAGCGACGGCCGCTGGGGAGCGGGGTGTATACAGGCGCATCTAGATCCAGGTCCTGGTCCGGGCTCGCAAAACGGATCAAGGTCGTGGTGTTCGTAGAGGAAACGTTCATGATGACTCGAATTTCTGGAACAAGATCTAGTGGCTTAAAAGGGGTGCCGTGGGGGCGCCTCTATAAAATATTGCTACTTAAATAATGTAATCCGTCTCACTATAAGAATCAAATTGTTGTTTAGTTCTCATTAGATGAGATTTTCGGCGGTGCGTAGCAGGAATAGCAGTTCTGCCGTCGCGATGGCTTCGATCTCCGCCGGATCCACCGATTCGTCCGCCGAGTGGATGCGGCACGTCGGTTCTTCGATGCCGAACAATGCAAGCTCTGCCTCTGGGTGGGCAGCCAGCAATTTATTTGTTAGCGGGATGGATCCGCCGGACGCGACCTCCATAGTCTTCTTGCTGTACACCTCGCTCAGTGCCTCCCCGAGCAGCTGCAGTGCCGGGCCGGAAGTATCCGCCTGGAAGGCTTCCGCCAAAGAGCCACGCTCGATCTCCATCTCCGCATTGACCTTCTGGCTTTCCAGGTGCTTGACCAGCAGATCCTGGCACTCCTGCGGGTTGCGTCCCGGGGGGACGCGCAGGCTAACTACAGCCGCAGCCGTTGCAGGAACGGAATTCACCGAGTTCGCCACGGATAGCGCATCCAAACCTGTGATCGTGATGGAGGGGTTCATTACCGTCAGATCGTTCGGCTGCCACTCGCCGGTGCCGTAGAGCTCCACGCCCTCGGTCACCGTGGCATTGTCGCGGAATGCCTGTTCGGTTGGTCCGACGCCACCCCAACGCTCCTTTGGTTCCAACCCCGGGACGGCCACCAGGCCGTCGCTGTCGTGCAGGGTGGATAGTAGTTGCACTAGCTCTACGAGGGCATCGGGAGCCGCGCCGCCGAATTGGCCGGAGTGCATGGGTTGCTCCAGGGTGCGGAGTCGCACTGTCACCGGTGCGGAACCGCGCAACGCGGTGCACAGGCTTGGCTCGCCCAAAACGTCATTGCCGGAATCGGCAATCAGGAAAGTGTCGGCAGCGAAAAGCTCCGGCTTCTCGGCTAAAAGGTCCTCCAAGCCATAGCCTCCGCGCTCTTCCGAGCCTTCGACAACGATCCGGATGCCGAGTTTCTTAGCGGCGGGGAAGTGGGCGTCCGAAAGAATGGAAAGGGCGCGCAGTACTGCAACGTGCATGGCAACGTGGCCTTTGCAGTCAGCGGTTCCGCGGCCATACCAGCGACCATCGCGCTCGGTAAGAGTCCACGGGTCATCGGTCCACTCGGTTACATCACCCGCAGGCTGAACGTCGAAGTGCGAATAGAGAAGGATGGTGGGGTAGCCCTCGGCAGGTTCACGCAAGCCAATGACGGAGGTGGAGCCATCGGTGGTGACATGGCCGCTGACGGGAATGCCTACGCTGGTGAAAGCATCAACGACCCACTGGGCGGCCGCGGCGTTATCTTCCTCCAGTCCTGGGGTGGAGTGGACAGACTTGAAAGATACGAGTTTGGTGAGGTCTTCCTTGAGCTGCGGCATCTGCTCCGCGATGGCGGTGCGTGCGAGGTCTAACTGAGAGGCATTGGAATCAATGTTGGTATCGCTCATAAATAACTACTGTAGCGACCGTCTCGGACAGCTGACTCTCCTGGACAGTATCTTGCAGACAGCAAGGGAGAGTGCTAAAAACGGGGTTAGCACTTGAACTAAGGGAGTGCCAGAAAATAACCGTCAGATGAAGTGAGGGTGGACGTCGCGACATTCGTCCCCCGTGCCGTCGCGGGCGCTTGATCTGAACCGTATGTGTCGCCAACTCTAACGGAGGATCGAAAAGCCTCATGGCTAAAATGATTGCATTCGACGAAGAAGCACGCCGCGGGCTGGAAAAGGGTCTGAACACCCTGGCAGACGCGGTTAAGGTAACCCTCGGCCCGAAGGGACGCAACGTCGTCCTGGAGCGCAAGTGGGGCGCCCCGACGATCACCAACGACGGTGTGACGATCGCTCGCGAAATCGAGCTGGAAGACCCCTACGAAAAGATCGGCGCAGAGCTGGTCAAGGAAGTTGCCAAGAAGACCGATGACGTCGCTGGCGACGGCACCACCACCGCTACCGTTCTGGCTCAGGCTCTGGTCCGTGAAGGACTGCGCAACGTGGCAGCCGGTTCCAACCCAATGGGTATTAAGCGCGGTATCCAGGCTGGCGTGGAGAAGGTAACGGCTGAGCTGCTGGGGCACGCCAAGGAGATCGAGACTCAGGAGCAGATCGCCGCTACCGCCGGCATCTCTGCTGCTGATGAGAAGATCGGCCAGCTGATCGCCGAGGCTATGTACAAGGTCGGCGATGGCCAGCTGAACAAGGACGGTGTGATCACCGTTGAGGAGTCCAACGCTTTCGGTGTGAACCTTGAGGTTACCGAGGGTATGCGCTTCGACAAGGGCTACATCTCCGGTTACTTCGCCACCGACGTAGAGCGTGGCGAGGCTGTTCTGGAGGATCCGTACATCCTGCTGGTTAGCTCCAAGATCTCCAACGTAAAGGATCTGCTGCCGCTGCTGGAGAAAGTTATGCAGTCCGGTAAGCCGCTGCTGATCGTTGCTGAGGATATCGAGGGTGAGGCTCTGTCCACCCTGGTTGTGAACAAGATTCGTGGCACCTTCAAGTCCGTCGCCGTGAAGGCACCGGGCTTCGGCGACCGCCGCAAGGCACAGCTGCAGGACATTGCGATCCTGACCGGTGGCCAGGTTATCGCGGAGGAGGTTGGCCTGTCCCTGGAGACCGCCGACCTGCCAATGCTGGGCGCCGCCCGCAAGGTTGTGGTGACCAAGGACGACACGACCATCGTCGATGGTGCAGGTTCCCCTGAACAGCTGGCTGGCCGTATCAAGCAGATCCGCCAGGAGATCGAGAACGCAGACTCCGACTACGACGCAGAGAAGCTGCAGGAGCGACTGGCTAAGCTGTCCGGCGGTGTTGCAGTGCTGCAGGTCGGCGCTGCTACCGAGGTGGAACTGAAGGAGCGTAAGCACCGTATCGAGGATGCCGTGCGTAACGCTAAGGCAGCCGCAGAGGAGGGCATTGTCGCCGGCGGCGGCGCAGCTCTGCTGCAGACCGCCAGCGTGCTGGACGACAACCTGGGTCTGGAAGGCGACGAGGCAACCGGTGTACAGATTGTGCGCGCCGCCCTGGCTTCCCCGCTGAAGCAGATCGCCCACAACGCTGGCCTGGAGCCCGGTGTGGTTGTCGATAAGGTTGCCAACCTGCCTGTCGGTCAGGGTCTGAACGCTGCCACCGGCGAGTATGTGGACCTCCTGGAGGCCGGCATTTCCGACCCGGTGAAGGTGACCCGTTCTGCGCTGCAGAACGCCGCTTCCATCGCCGCGCTGTTCCTGACGACTGAGGCTGTTGTCGCGGATAAGCCGGAGCCTGAAGCACCGGCTATGCCGGGTGCCGATGAGATGGGTGGCATGGGCGGCTTCTAAAGGCTTTAGCCCGAGTTTCTCGGGGCTTGGAAGAGTCCCGGAAAACTGTTAAAAATAGCTAGTTTCCCTAAAATTTACCTAGGTATACTAACCGTAAAATAACCCCTGAGCAGGGACTTTACCAAACTGTTACCCCCTGCTGGGGGAATGGTGTGGGGAAGAGTCCTCTCAGGGGTTGTGTTGTTTCGCAGATACGCTACTGTATTCCCCAGACGGCCTACAGGGGGCGTCACTACCACTAGAAAGTTCTGGGCACAGAAAAACTGGCGCCCCTCAATCTCTTAAGAGGAGAACATCATGATCGATCAGATTACCACCATCTTCGGCCAGCTGGGCGACTTCCTGGGCGGCTTCGGCAACATCTTCAAGGGCCTGAAGGACGTTATCAAGACCATCGTTGCTTGGACCGGTGCTTCCAAGTAAGTTCCGCTTCTAGCGATTGTTAAAACCCCGGCTTCGGCCGGGGTTTTTTCATGCCTAATTGAGCCGTGCTGTATCGCAACATTATTCAGCGCTGTATGGCAACACCGAACGCACTAGACTAGATAGTGTTAATTAGAGTCTAAAAGCTTCAGGCGAAGGAGAACCTAGGCACATGGCCGAAGAAGAATTCCATATGGTTGATCTGGCCGCTACCGAGGGCTACTTGGTGGACGATTCGGATGAAGACGATCCGGTACTGATCACCCCCGACGGCCACCGCGTCGATACTTGGCGCGACCAGTACCCCTACGACGAGCGTATGAGCCGTGAGGAGTACGAAACCACCAAGCGCGCCCTGCAGATCGAGCTGCTGAAGTTCCAGAACTGGACCAAGGATACGGGCCAAAAGCACATCATCATTTTCGAGGGACGCGACGCTGCCGGCAAGGGTGGCACCATCAAGCGCTTCAACGAGCACCTCAACCCCCGTGGTGCCCGCACTGTGGCTTTGGAGAAGCCTTCTGAGCGCGAGTCCACCTCCTGGTACTTCCAGCGCTACGTCCAGCACTTCCCGTGCGGCGGCGAGATCGTCTTCTTCGACCGCTCCTGGTACAACCGCTCTGGCGTGGAGCGCGTGATGGGCTTCTGCACCAACGATCAGCACGCAGAGTTCCTGCGCGAGGTTCCGATGCTGGAGAACATGATCATGGGCTCGGGCATCTCCCTGACGAAGCTGTGGTTCTCCGTCACCCAGAAGGAACAGCGCACCCGCTTCGCCATTCGCCAGGTGGATCCGGTTCGTCAGTGGAAGCTTTCCCCTATGGACCTGGCTTCCCTGGACAAGTGGGATGACTACACCCGTGCCAAGGAAGAGCAGTTCCGCTACACGGACACCAACGAGTCCCCGTGGATCACCATTAAGTCCAACGACAAGAAGCGCGCTCGCATCAACGCTATGCGCTACGTCCTGTCGAAGTTCGAATACGCCGACAAGGACCACGAGGTCGTCGGCGAACCGGATCCGAAGATCGTCAAGCGCGGCCGCGACCAGATCGGCGACTAGTCGACGATTTCGATCGGGTTGCCCTGCCACCTAGTGGCTGCAGGCACGTGGTCGCCGCGCATAACTAGTGACGCCGGGCCGACCGTCGCTGCCTGCTCGATCGCTGCGGCAGGCAGAGCCACGCTGTGTGGCCCCATCGTTGCACCGTCACCGAGCGTGACGGTATCCAAACTCATCACTCGGTCCTGGAAAAGGTGCGTCTGCACCACACAACCCGGGCCTACGCTGGCACTCCGGCCGATCTTCACCAGATCCGCCTCTGGCAGCCAATAGGTATCCAGCCAAGCACCCCGGCCGATCTTTGCGCCGAGGGCGCGTAGGAACATATTCAGGCTGCCGGTGCCCATTGTGTGGGCCAGGAACCATGGGCCGGCCACGGTCTCCACAAACTGATCCTGCAGCTCGTTGAGCCAGACGAAAGCCGACCAAAGTTGGTGGTCGCCAGCCTTGATGCGCTGCACACACAGCCACTTCATCAATACCGTCACCGCCGCGGCTACAAAGCCCGCGCCGACGAGAACTACGCCAGAGACAGCGAACGTCTGCCAGATGCCCTGGTGCACCAGCACCCACTGAAGTGCCAGCACCACACCCGCGGCAATCATGGCGGAGGTCATCGGCGCCAGCAGGCGCAGAGTCTCCACAATGCCACGAGCCACCTTCAGGCCGAAGCCCGGGTTATAGGTGCGGGACTCGCCGCCAGCTTCCACGGTCACGCGACGTAGACGCTCCGGTGGGGAACCCAGCCAGTTGCTGCCGGACTTCGTCTTCTCCGGGGTAGAGGAGAGCACAGCCACCAAAGAGTTCTTCTTCAGCGTACGTTCCGGGCCGGCAATACCGGAGTTGCCCAGGAAGGAGCGCTTACCGACCTTGGTGTTGCCGGTAAGCATCCAGCCACCACCGCCGAGCTCATAACCACCGACCATCGTGTCATCCGCCAGGAATGCGCCTTCACGCACCTCGGCGAAGCGCGGCACCATCACGGCGGTGGAGATCTCAGCGTCCTTGCCCACCTTGGCGCCCAGGCTGCGGAACCACAGCGGGGTCAGCTGGGCGGCGTACATCGGGAACAGCTGAGTACGGGCACTATCCATCAGACGCTCAATGGCCCATACCCGCCAGCCACTGAGGCTGCGGACGGCCACCACGCCCGGCTTAAGGCCTATAGATAGCACGCGAACGAATAGCCAAGTCAGTGCGGTGTAGGTGGCAAATGCCACCAGGCCACCGGCTGCTGCAAGGGGAAGTGCCAGCAAGGGGGCGTCGGAAGGAACAAGCCATAGTACGAACGCAGCGGCGGCGAAGAGTGCCACGAGAGGCAGTAAGGACATGACGATTGCGCTTAGCGCGTAGAGCCAGAACCACATGGTGCGGCGCGGGGCAGCCTGCTCTGGGAAGCGGTTGCGGGCCTTGCCGACTTTCACCGCGGGCGAACCAGCCCACTGCGACCCTGCCTTGACCTTCTTGGCTCCCGTCACAGCCGAGCCGGGCTCGATGTGAGCACGTGCGCCGATGCGCGCGCCCGGGAACAGGGTAGAGCGGGCGCCGATAGAGGCATCCTTGCCGATCTCAATCCTGCCGACGTGCAGTACGTCGCCCTCCAGCCAGTAGCCAGAAAGATCCACTTCCTGCTCGATAGAGCAGTGCTTACCCAGAGTGAGCAGGCCGGTGACTGGTGGAAGGGTGTGCATCTGCGCACCCTTGCCGACCTTTGCACCCAGCCAACGAGCGTACGTGGTAATCCAGGCCGCACCCGAGACATCGCGAGCGCCGGAGGAATCCGCCACGCGTTCGGCAGCCCAGATACGCAGGTGAACCGAGCCGCCACGTTTGTAATCGCCCTCGCTGATGCCGGCGGTTATCAGGCGAATGAGCAGCGCGGACAGCGGTAGGCGGCCCAATGGAGTAGCGAAGACGATAACTGCAGCAATGACCACGGCCAAGGGAACGTCGACGACCCACGGGAGGTCGCCCGCCCAGGAGGAGCCGTGGAAGAGGATTGCATTAAACACCAGGATCCAAGTGACCCATTGCGCGCCCGCTAGGGTTAGCGCCGGAATCTGGATTAGCGCCTGCGCCAGGCGGGTGCCGATGCCCACCGGTTTGGCGGGTTTCACGTCCTTGGCCTGTGCGCCGGAGCTGGTTCCCTTGGTACCGGCCTTCTCGCGCTTAGAGTCGATGTGCTCGGCCAGGGCGGCCAGACGAGAGTGATCATAAAGATCGCGCACGCTGACAGTCGGGACTTCCTTACGGACGCGACTAATCAACGTTGCGGCACCCAAGGAGGTGCCACCGAGATTAAAGAAATCCGCATCCGGGCTGTTCACTGCAGTGCCCAGGGCATCGGCGAACAGTTCGGCTAGCCATTGCTGGGTCGGGTTGTCGAACTCAGCGGTGCCAGTGGAGGGCAGTGGCCACGGCAGAGCCTTCTTGTCCACCTTGCCGGAGGTCGTTACCGGCAGCTCGTCCAGCGCGCAGAGGCGCGGAACCATGGCTGCGGGCAGTGCATCGCGCAGTTGCTGCAGAGCCTGTTGCTGGTCGAAACTCTCTACGCTTTCCTCTGTAGAGACGTATCCCACCAGTACCTTGTCTCCGCCACCGGTGGTCTGTACGACGACTGTGGAACTGCGCACGCCGGGCAGGGCGGATAGCGCCGCGTCTACCTCGCCGAGTTCGATTCGACGCCCACCGATCTTCACCTGGTCGTCGATGCGACCGACGAAGTACAGGCCATCTTCCTCGAGGCGTACGTGGTCACCGGAACGATAAGCACGCTCCCAGCCGAGCTCCGGCATGGGCGCGAACTTCTCTGCATCCTTTTCTGGATCCAAGTAACGAGCCAAGCCAACGCCACCAATGATGAGTTCGCCGGTTTCGCCCCAGCCGACCGGCTGGTTGTTGGCATCCACGACGGCTAGATCCCAGCCGCGGAGGGGAGTGCCGATTGATACCGGGCGCACCCCATCCATGGTGGTGCCGCAGGCAACGACGGTGGCCTCGGTCGGGCCATATGTGTTCCACAGTTCGCGGGAGTCGGTGGCCAGGCGGGCGGCCAGTTCTGGCGGGCAGGCTTCACCGCCGAAGATCAACAGGCGTACTGCGTCCAGAGCTTCGTCAGGCCAGAGTCCAGCCAGGGTAGGCACGGTGGACACAGCGGTCACGTTGCGGGAAACCAGCCAGGGCCCCAGGTCCACGCCGGAACGCACGAGGGCACGCGGGGCAGGCACTAGGCAGGCGCCGTGGCGCCAGGCCAGCCACATTTCCTCACACGAAGCGTCGAAGGCGACGGATAGGCCAGCCAGGACACGGTCGCCAGGAGCCAATGGCTCATCCTGTAGGAACATTTCGGCCTCAGCATCCACGAAAGCTGCGGCGTTGCGGTGCGTTACCGCGACACCCTTTGGCTTACCCGTGGAGCCGGAGGTGAAGATGATCCATGCATCGGTCTCTAGGTCAGGGCCGAAGGTCTTAGCGGAATTATCGGAACCGGTGCTCGAACCGGTGTGCAAGGTCTCGTCAACTACCCGCAGCCCGTCGGCGCCGTAGATTGCGGCCACATTGGCTTCGCCAAAGACAAGGGAGGCTCGTTCCTCGGGGTCGTCGGCGTCCACAGGTACATAAGCAGCACCGACTGCGAGGGTCGACAGAATAGCTATGTAGAGCGCGCGATCACCGCTGGGCATGCGAATACCGATGCGGTCGCCGCGACCAAGGCCGCGCTCGTGCAGCCATTTAGCGGTCGTTTCGATCTCGTCGAGGAGCTCGGAATAGGTAATGACCCCCTTGCCGTCGTCGATGGCGGGGGCTTCAGGGCATGCCGAAGCCGTCGCACGAACAATGTCGATGAGCGTGCGAGGCTCCGGTGCCTCGTTAGAACGGAGGTACCGGGAAGGGATGTGCACTGTGGGTCTAGGCCTCCTCGCTCGCGATGATGGCCTTGGCTAGCTTGCTCAAGTGCTTCAGCTGCTTGGAGGTCGAGTCATCAAGTGCCCTATCCTCTGCGGCGTGAACCAGTGGGGCCAGGCCACTGTAGGCCTTATTGCCCTTCTTGGTTACTGAGATGATCTGGCGGCGACGATCCTTCGGATCTTTGACCCTCTTCGCGAGGCTGCGCTTTTCCAGGGAATCGACGAGGCGAACCATATCGGAACGATCCACTCCAAGGATTTCACCCAGCGTTGCCTGGCTAGCTGCATCGCCATCGACGAGGCAGGCAAGAACCCAGAATTCACGCAGGTTGAAGCCCTCTGCAGCGAGCGCCGTCTCCACAAAATCGCGAGTGCGACGGCGGAGGCGCTCAAGCTGGAATGAGGGCGAAGACAACAAGTCAGCGGGTAGTGGCATAGATTCGGACATGCCACAAATATAACGCTGACAATGGGTGTTGTCTAATTGTGGGGTTGCCCCACGATGGGGAGGCCGGCGTCGCGCCAACCAGCCGTGCCATTGGCCACGTTGATAGCTTCGATGCCGTTTTGCTCAAGCCACTGGCAGGCACGGGCGGAACGGCCACCAGATAGGCAAATGAGGTAAATATCCTCGTTCAGATCCAGCTCGCCGTATCGGGCCTGCAGCTCGGAAAGAGGAAGGTTAATCGCGCCCTCTGCATGCCACTGGTTGTATTCATCCACCTCGCGGATGTCGACCAGCTGCGCGCCGGAGGGAACGTCGGTGGGCTGTACAGTCTCGAATTCACTCATGTCGCCCCATTGTAGGCAAGGGTTGGGTGGGGAGTTAAGTGGAGTTAAATGGAAGGAGCACTGAGAGCAGTTTTCTAGTGGCCATCAACGAAGGAGGTTGAAGTGGAGAGCACGAGCGGGCGGGTTTATACCGACCCCACGCGGGGGCTCACTACTGAAGAGATAGCAGCACGCACGCAGCGCGGCGAGATTAATGCGCCGGGCAGCGGAACCGGCAGGAGTGTGGCACAGATCCTGCGCGCCAATATCTTCACGCGCGTCAATGCCATCCTCGGTGTGCTGTGTGCAATCGTGCTGTCCACTGGCTCAGTGATCAATGCTGCCTTCGGCCTACTTATCATCGCCAACTCCGCGGTGGGCGTGATCCAGGAACTGCGGGCCAAGAAGACTCTCGACAAGCTGCGCATTGTCGGCGAATCAGAAGCAACTGTCATCCGCGATGGTGCAGAAAGGTCCATTCCACAGCACGAGGTGGTGTTGGGGGACATCATCAAACTTCGCCCCGGTGACGAGGTCGTCGTGGACGGTACCGTGGTTTCCGGTTCTATGCGCGTCGACGAATCCCAACTCACTGGGGAAGCCGATGCTGTGTCCAAGGCGGAAGGAGCGGAAATCCTTTCGGGCTCCATTGTCAATGAGGGCTCCGCATTGTTTCGCACCGACAAAGTCGGAGACGAGGCCTATGCCGCACGCTTGGCGTCGCAAGCAAGCGAGTTTTCGCTTACCGATTCCGTGCTTATGAACGGGATCAATAGCATCCTCAAGGTCATTACCTGGCTGTTGATCCCCACCGGCATTCTTACAATCTGGACACAGCTTGTGCGTTCTGGCACGAGCCTGCGCGAATCCATCCTCTCAATGGCTGCCGCGATCGTTCCGATGGTGCCGGAGGGACTGGTTCTCATGACTTCCATAGCTTTTGCCGCGGGCGTAATCCGCCTCGGCAAGTTCAAAGCCCTGGTCAACGAACTCGTAGCCATTGAGGGCCTCGCCCGCGTCAATACTGTATGCACGGATAAGACCGGAACGCTCACCACGAATCAGATGGAGCTGGACTCCATCGTCACCGCCGAAGGAAACGACGCGGACGAATCCTGGAGCCGCAACCTCGCCGCCATGCTGAGCGCCCAGGACGAGCTCAACGACACCGCCCGATCCATCGTGTCTGGGCTGCGCGAATGGGGCGTAGAATCCGAACAGTGGCAAGGCCAAGAGATTCCCTTTAACTCGCGGTACAAGTTCTCGGGGTTCGCTGTGTCTAATGCCACTGCGTGGATCATGGGCGCGCCCGATGTACTTCTGCACGAAGGAAGCCCCGCCGCCAAAACAGCCAAGAAACTAGGGGATCAGGGGCTTCGCCTTCTCGTTTTCGGCCAGGTCAAAGGCGGCGGTCACGATTGGATGAACACCGACAGCCTCACCATGGATGCTGCTCCGCAACTCGACGAACCTGTGCTGATTGTGCTGCGCCAACAACTGCGCTCCGATGCCCGCGAGACGCTTGAGTTCTTCGATAAACAAAACGTGGACATCAAAGTCATCTCCGGCGACAACCCGGACTCGGTGGCAGCCGTGGCACGCAAGGCTACGGACCGGGAGCTTGTGGCGGTCGACGCCCGTACTCTCAGCGACCTGGATGAGGCAGCCTTTGACGAAGAGATTGCCCGTGCAAACGTCTTCGGGCGTGTGAGCCCCGAGCAAAAACAGCAAATGGTGGAATCTCTGCACCGACAGAATCGCACGGTCGCGATGACCGGCGATGGAGTCAATGACGTGTTGGCGCTGAAGAAAGCCGATATTGGCGTAGCCATGGGGTCGGGTGCACCGGCGACACGCAGCGTGGCGCAGCTGGTGCTGCTGACGAATAAGTTTTCCGCGCTGCCGCGCGTGGTGGCCGAAGGGCGCCGGGTGATCGGAAATATCGAGCGCGTAGCCCACCTTTTCCTGACGAAAACTGTGTATTCGGTGGTGCTCGCACTAGTGGTAGCGGTGCTGGGTATCGCGTTCCCATTCCAGCCGATTCACGTGACGATCACTGGATGGTTCACTATCGGTATTCCAGCGTTTGTGCTGTCTCTGGCTCCCAACACGGAGCGCCCACGCGAAGGGTTCGTTCAACGCGTGCTGTCCTTGGCCATCCCCTCCGGAGTGCTTATCGGCAGCATCTGTGTGGCGATGTGGATCATCATCTACCCCGGCGCCGATGTGCCGGAGATCCAACGGCAGCAGGCCGGGACTGCCGTACTTCTGGCGCTGATCACTATGGGGCTTTGGGTGCTGGGCATCGTGGCAAGACCACTGGTCTGGTGGAAGGTACTCCTGCTGGTCTGCTGTGTGGGCGGATACCTGGTGATTTTCCTCGTTCCACCATTCCGCGAGCTATTGATGCTGCACCCGGAGAATCTGCAACTTATGAGTTTGGGTCTGGCCGTAGGGGCGGGCGGTGCTGTGCTTATTGAGATTGCCCACCAGGCAGCCACCCGCTGGCAAAAGAAAACGGAGGGGGATCGTTAATCCCCCTCCGAAGGCCTAGCTCGTCAGGCTGGCTAGGCTGATTCTCTCGCCCGGCCAGACTTAACGGCGTCGAAGGATAGACGCTATTAGGCAGCACAACTAGGCAGCGCATACATTCAGCGCGATTAATCCTGGTGGCGATCGATGGCTTCCTGCAGGATGCGCTCGGCCTCAGCCTTGTTGCCCCAACCGGAACCATTGACTTCCTTGCCCGGCTCCAGGTCCTTGTAGTGAACGAAGAAGTGCTCGATCTCGTTCTTGGTGAACTGATCGATGTCTTCGATGTCTTGGAACTGCTCGAAGCGGACGTCGTCCAGTACGCACAGCAGCTTGTCGTCACCGCCGGCCTCGTCGGTCATCTTGAATACGCCGACCGGGCGAGCCTTCACGATCACGCCAGGGAATACCGGCTCCGGCAGGATCACCAGTGCGTCCAGCGGATCGCCGTCCTCGCCCAGCGTGTGGTCAATGAACCCGTAGTCAGCCGGGTAGGCCATGGGGGTGAACAGGTAGCGATCCAGGTAGACCTTGCCGGACTCGTGGTCGACCTCGTACTTGTTGCGGGAACCCTTCGGGATTTCAATGGTTACTTCGATGTTTTTGCTCATGCGCACCATTCTAACCGAGCGGTGTTTTTCGGCTAGGGTGAAGCGAGTGAGTAAGCAGAAGTCCCTGAAAGTCTGGCTGTGGAGCATCGTCGCCTTCGTAGTCGTCGTCGCTCTAGTGGTGGGGGCTGCTGTGGTGTGGTCAATGAGCAACCGCTATGAGGTGCACGAGCCCCAGCAGATTGCCGAACCCACTGCAGTCATGAACACTCCCACCGGATCGGTGCCCGACGTGCAGACTGCCGTGCGGCGCGCTGCCGCGGATCCCGCCTTGGGCGTTCTTTCTGCCTCCGTCACGGATGTGGAGACTGGCGAGGTGCTGTGGGCCGAGGATGAAAACCAAAAGCTCACCCCGGCGTCGTCGACCAAGATTTTTACGGCCGCAGCTGCGCTGCTGGCGCTGGACCATGACAGTACGTGGCGCACTGAACTACTGCAGGATCCCCAGGATCCGAGCACACTCATTCTGCGCAGCGACGGAGACGTGACCTTGTCGCGCAATGGCGAGGGGTTCTTCACTGATGCGGCCTCTATTGCCGAGTTGGCCAAGGAAGCAAAGAAACAACTCGGTAGCCAATCTGTGACTTCCATCGTGGTCGATAACTCACCGCGTTCTGGCGACCTCTTCAATGAAACCTGGGATCACGACGACATCGATGGAGGCAATGTCGCCAACCTCGATGCCGTGATGCTTGATGCGGGCCGACTCGATCCCAATAAGTCCGATTCCGCTCGTTCCCACACCCCCGGCGAAGATGTGGGGCGCGCTGTAGCTGATGCGCTTGGCGTGGATGCGAAGGTTGCTGTCGAAGACGAAATGACGCCGAATTCCAGTGGCGCCAAATCCATTGCAACTGTCACCTCTGCACCGCTAAAGGTGCGCTTGCGCGACATGCTGGTACACAGCGATAACTTGCTGGCAGAGGCCATTGGCCGCGAGGTTGCCAAGGCAAAGGGGGCGCCAACGACCTTTGAGGGCGCTACCGGTGCGACGCTGGACGTGCTGCGTGAACACGGTATTGATACGGCCGATGCAGTGCTCTTTGATAATTCCGGAATGAGCGAAAAGAACCGCCTGACCGCCCATGAGTTAGACGGCGTGCTGGCCAACAAGGACGTGCGTCCGATTCTGGACCTGCTGCCGGTCTCCAGTGTGGAAGGCACCCTGGAGGCACGCTATGGCGAAGGCTCCGGAGCGGAGAATTCCGCCGGCTGGGTGCGAGCTAAGACCGGCACTCTTTCTGGAGTGAATGCTCTGGCAGGAACAGTGATGACGGCCTCTGGCAGGCCACTGACCTTTGCTTTCCTGTCGAATGAGTCGGATCCAAACACCGCTCGTCCGGCTCTGGATCGGTTGGCGAACGCGGTGCGTACAGCTCGGTAGTTTTCTCTCATGAGCGTTCAATCGGAGATCCGGGCCTGGCTGCAGGAGTTGGATCACCCAGGTGCACCCACGATCCGAGCGCAGCAGGTGCGCGCCGGGGTAGCCGTAGGGCTGTCGGGCGGAGCCGATTCCCTGGCACTCGTACACGGCTTACTGCGCTGTGACATCCCGGTGCATGCGGTGGTGGTGGATCATCAACTGCAGGAACGCTCCGCGGAGATTGCATGTAAGGCCACGGAGACCGCATGCACGCTGGGAGCTACCGCGGAGATCCGCACCGTTGATGTCGATGGAGCGGGGGAGGGGCCGGCGCGCGAAGCACGCTACCGTGCGTTAGGTGCCGCAGCGGCCGGGAGGCCACTACTGGTTGCTCACACTGCCGACGACGATGCCGAGGGAGTACTCATCGGGTTGGTTCGCGGATCCGGAGCAGAGGCCATTGCGGGGATGCGCGCCGTACACACTGACCATGCGGCAGTGGCTGCGGGCGCAGCATGGCTGGGCCGCCCCCTGCTGCGCTGTACACGGAAACAAACGGAGGCCGAATGCCGCAGCGCGGGCGTGCAGTGGTGGGAGGACCCACACAACTACAGCAATGCGTATCTACGCAGCCGTATTCGCACCCAGGTGCTGCCCTTTTTGCACGATGCTCTCGGGAAACACTTCGGAGCCAATGTGGCGCGAACCGCACGGATGCTGCGGGAAGACGTCGAATTGCTCAACGCTTTGGCGGAAAGGGAGTTAGCGGTCGCTGAAAAGGGGGCGTCATTAAACTGCGCCGAATTACAACGGCACCCAGCGGCGCTGCGGCGCAGGATCGTGAGGCGGTGGCTGACCGATAGAACGGGACCTCTGACAAGTAGCCATCTCAAGGCAATAGATGCGCTGGTTATGGCGTGGAAAGGGCAGGGAGGTACCGCGGTGCCATGGCCTGTGGAGGGGCCTTTGGAAGAAAGTCCAGGTGGGGTGCCGGGCTCACCTACAATGAATGAGAAACGGCGTACCCACCGACTGGTGGTACGGCGCTGCGAAGGGTATCTGCAGTTGGCGACTGTCCCCCGGTCGTAGCTGCGCGCTAGAATGCCAGGCAGGCATTAAAGGCGGAGAAGTCGACGACGGAATACCGCCGAGAAAACACCCCAGTAGCTACCCGAGAACTAACACAGCCAATCACGACGAGACGAGGTCTGCGATGCATAGCGAAAAGAACTTCAATGTCCCGGAAAATCCGTACGGCGACGACCTAGAAAGTGTCCTCATTGACGAGGAAACGCTGCAAGCTCGCGTTGCAGAACTGGCTAAGGCCACCGCTGATCGTTTCCGTGATGAAGAAGATGACCTCATCCTCATTTGTGTGCTGAAGGGCGCGGTGTTCTTTATTACCGACTTCGCACGGGCGCTGGATATCCCAACTCAGCTGGAGTTCATGGCAGTGAGCTCTTATGGCAATTCCACGAGCTCTTCAGGCGTGGTGCGTATCCTCAAGGATCTGGATCGTGACATCGAGGGTCGCAACGTGGTGATTGTCGAGGACATTATCGACTCCGGACTGACCCTGTCCTGGCTGATGAAAAACCTGCGTAACCGCCATCCGAAGTCGCTGTCCGTCGTTACTTTGCTGCGTAAGCCCGAGGCTCAGAAGGTACAGATTGAGCTGGCCGATGTTGGATTCGAGATTCCCAACGAGTTCGTCGTGGGCTATGGCCTGGACTTCGCCGAACGCTACCGCGATCTGCCCTACGTGGGTACTCTGCACCCTCGCGTTTACGAATAAAGCACTGTTCGCACGGCTTTTTAACTCAACAACTCACTAGGAAATATGGACAAGAAGAAGGTACTGAGGATCGCGGGAATCGTCGCCGTGGTTCTTATCGCGATCTATGCATTCGGTGTTCTAACTGATGACGCCCGTGGTTATGACGAGGTTGAAACCTCCGTAGCCATGAAGCAGCTGGACGAGAAGAACGTCAAGGAAGCTCAGATCAACGATCGTGAGCAGCAGGTACAGCTGAAGCTGAAGAAGTCGATCGAAGTCGACGGCAAGAAGGACATCGAGCAAATCATCGCGAAGTACCCCGGGCGCACGGCTCCGGAGATCTTCGATGCGGTGCAGAAGTCCGAGGCGGAGAAGTACAACACCAAGGTCACTGAAGATAGTTTCCTGGGCAGCCTTTTGGTGATGCTGCTGCCGATGCTGCTGATTTTCGGCCTGCTGATGTTCATGCTGTCGCGCATGCAGGGTGGCGGCGGCATGGGTGCTTTTGGCTTCGGTAAGTCCACCGCCAAGCAGCTCAACAAAGATAACCCGGATACAACCTTCGACGATGTTGCCGGTGCAGACGAAGCGGTTGAGGAGCTGGATGAGATCCGCGACTTCCTGACTGACCCGACCCGCTACGAGGCTTTGGGCGCCAAAATTCCGCGGGGTGTTCTGCTGTATGGCCCGCCCGGTACGGGTAAGACGCTCCTGGCTCGTGCCGTGGCCGGCGAAGCCGGTGTGCCATTCTTCACCATCTCCGGTTCCGACTTCGTGGAGATGTTCGTCGGCGTGGGTGCTTCTCGCGTTCGCGACCTGTTCAAGCAGGCAAAGGAAAACTCTCCATGCATCATCTTCGTCGATGAGATCGATGCGGTCGGTCGCCAGCGTGGTGCCGGCATGGGCGGCGGTCACGACGAACGTGAGCAGACTCTGAACCAGTTGCTGGTGGAAATGGACGGCTTCGGCGACCGCGATGGTGTGATCCTGATGGCTGCTACCAACCGTCCTGACATTCTGGATCCCGCTCTGCTGCGCCCAGGTCGCTTTGACCGCCAGATTCCGGTGACCAACCCCGACCTGGCTGGCCGTGAGCAGATTCTCAACGTACATGCGAAGGACAAGCCGCTAGCCAAGGACGTGGATCTGAAGTCTTTGGCGAAGCGTACTGCAGGCATGTCGGGTGCGGATCTGGAGAACGTGCTGAATGAGGCAGCCCTGCTGACCGCCCGCGTAGAAGGCAATGTGATTACCGCCGATGCGCTGGAGGAAGCCACTGACCGTGTGGTGGGTGGACCGCGTCGCAGCTCCAAGATCATTTCGGAGCATGAAAAGAAGGTCACTGCCTACCACGAGGGCGGCCATACGCTGGCGGCCTGGGCAATGAAGGACATTGACCGTGTGTACAAGGTGACGATCCTAGCTCGCGGCCGCACTGGCGGTCACGCCATGACGGCGCCGGAAGACGACAAAGGCATGTACAACCGTTCCGAGTTGTTTGCCCGTCTGGTCTTTGCCATGGGTGGCCGGGCTGCTGAGGAGCTGGTGTTCGGTAATCCGACGACGGGCGCCTCTGCAGATATCGAGATGGCTACGAACATTGCCCGTGCAATGGTTGTGGAATACGGCATGAGCCCTGTCGTAGGTGCCGTGAAGTATGGCCAGGACGAGGGGGACCCCTTCGTCGGCCGGGGTGGCCAGGGCGGTAACCAGCCTTCCCAGAACGTTGCGAACCAGATTGACGATCAGGTGCGCATGCTGATGAACAAGGCGCAGCAGATTGCCTACGAGGTATTGCGGGACAACCGCGATTATCTGGATACTTTGGCTTCCAAACTGCTGGAGAAGGAGACCCTGCGTCGCCCGGATCTGGAGGCCATCTTCGAGGGTATTGAGACCCGTGAAGTTTCTGACATCTTCCCGATGCAGGATCTGGACCGCCCGTGCGATCACCGGGAGCCGGTGAAGACCCCTGTGGAGCTTGCGCGCGAGCGTGGCGAGGAGCCACCGGAGCGGACGAACTTCTTCTCCGCGGCTCGCCGTGCACGCATGGAGAAGCGTAAGGCACAGAACGAGAAGCGACAGGCAGAGCGTCTGCAGCAGGGGCAGCAGCAGTTCCCACAGATCCAGCGGTCGCAGAACAGCCCGCAAGCTCAGCGGCCCCAGTACGGCCAGAATGGTCAATTCGTCCCTCCGGTACCGGAAGAACGTGGCTTCCAGCTGCCTGCCCATGAGCAGCCGGATCATCAACAGCAGAAGGCACACGAGGTACCGGAGCCACAGGTAGCAGAGGAGGCACAGGCACCTCAGCCGCAGCCGGAACCGCATGTACAGCCGGAACCGCAGGCACAGCCGGAACCGCATGTACAGCCGGAGCCGCAGGAGCCGCAGCCAGAGGCTGAGCCCCAGGGACAGCACCGTCGGCAGGAAATGCCGAAGCAAACGTTCCCATGGGAAAAGAACCGGAATGATGACCGGGAACAGGAAGACAACTAGTGAATAACCCTCAACAGCCACTCGCTCCCGGCACCTTCGACCAGGAGCGAGCAGAGGCTGCCATCCGTGAGTTGCTGCTCGCCATTGGCGAGGACCCCGACCGCGAAGGGCTCCAAGAGACCCCAGCCCGGGTAGCGCGCGCCTACCGCGAAACCTGCTCGGGGCTGTACGAGGACCCCACCGAGGTGCTCAACAAGACCTTCAGCGAAGACCACCGGGAGCTGGTGCTCGTCCGCGACATCACCTTCTACTCGATGTGTGAGCACCACCTGGTTCCCTTCTTCGGCAAGGCGCACATCGGATACATTCCCGGCGAATCCGGCAAGGTTACCGGCCTGTCCAAGCTGGCACGTCTCATTGATGGCCTGGCGAAGCGCCCGCAGGTGCAGGAGCGCCTGACCTCCCAGGTGGCTGATGCGCTGGTGGAGAAGCTGGATCCTTCCGCCGTAATCGTCGTCTTGGAAGCCGAGCATCTGTGCATGGCCATGCGTGGTATCCGCAAGCCCGGCGCTAATACGGTAACCTCCGCTGTTCGCGGTGGGTTCCAGAAGAACGCTGCCTCCCGCGCAGAGGCGATGGCGTTGATCCGACCGTGACGGATCCAACTCCTGCCAGCCCCCAGCGCACCCTCGTGATGGGCATTCTCAACGTCACTGAGGATTCCTTTTCCGATGGCGGAGCCTACCCCAACACCGAGGCCGCCTTGGCTCACGCGGAAGCCATGGTCGCCGATGGAGCGGACATCATCGACGTCGGCGGGGAATCCACCCGCCCAGGTGCAACTCGCGTCGACCCAGCCGTGGAGGCTGCCCGCGTCACCCCAGTCATCGAGGAGCTATCCCGTCGGGGAATCGCCACCAGCATCGACACGATGCGGGCTTCGACGGCGCGGGTCGCGTGGAAAGCGGGCGTCACCTATCTCAACGACGTCTCCGGCGGTCTGGCAGACCCCGACATGCTCCCGCTGGCTGCGGAATCCGGACTGCCGATCATCCTCATGCATTGGAACAAGGGAAAAGCCGCTGAGTTCGCCGGTGCCGAGGGCTACCACGATCACGGTGAGGATATCGTCGGCCACGTCATCCACTGGCTGGAAAAGCGAATTGAAGCTGCGGAGGCGGCGGGCGTCACAAAGGAACAGATTTACCTGGATCCCGGCATCGGCTTTGCGAAAACTCCACGGGAGAACTGGCAACTGCTCGGTGCGATGGACCGACTAGTGCAGTTGGGCTATCCGGTGCTGGTGGGAGCTTCGCGAAAGCGCTTTCTCACAGCATTGCGCCCGGCCAGCGATGGCAAACCTGGCACCCCGGAATCCGCGGACGATGCCACTGCGGCGACCTCTGCACTCGCGGCGGCAGTTGGCGTCTGGGCCGTCCGGGTGCATAAAGTAGCTCCGACACGGGCCGCCGTGGATGTTGCACACGCAATGGCCACCGGATGCGGTCCTGACATCGACGAGCAATGGAGGGCACGACGTGGCTGACCGCATCGAGCTCATGGGCGTGGAAGCATTCGGCCACCACGGAGTGTTTTCACACGAGAAGGACACCGGTCAAAAATTCATCGTTGACATGGTGGTGTGGACGGACTTCCGCGCCGCCGCGGACACGGACGCGCTGGAAAACACAATCGACTATGTGCAGCTGGCCGATATTGCGGTCAATGCGGTCGAAGGACGGGGCACGCCGCGTGGGCAGAGCCACGACCTGATCGAAACCCTGGCCTCGGAGATCGCCGATGAAATTGCCGAGCTCAGCGGGGTTTATGCCGTGGAGGTCACGGTGCACAAGCCCGAGGCTCCCATCGCCCATCCATTCGCTGACGTGCGTGTAGTCGCTCGGAGATCCAAGCGATGATCACTGTTTTCCTGGGAATCGGCTCCAACCTGCCGGGAGACGTCGGCAGTCCCACTGCGCAGATCGAACGCGCTTATGACCTACTGGAAATGCACCCGGCCATCGACATCGTGGAAAAGTCGCGAATCTTCGCCACTCCGCCGTGGGGCGGGGTAGAGCAGCAGGAATTCCGCAACTCCGTGGTGGCCGTCAGGACATCGCTGGATCCTTTGGCGCTGTTGCATCACTGCCAATTCGCGGAGGCCGTCGCGGGGCGGGAGCGCGAGGTTCGGTGGGGGCCGCGAACTGTCGATGTGGATATACTTTTTGGTTTTGACGCCCAGTTCCAACCCATCCAATCCCAGGGGAAGTGGGGGTTTGAACTTGTCATCCCACACCCCTATGCCCATGAGCGGGCATTCGTGTTGGTGCCCCTTAATGATCTGCAGCTGGCTCAGGAACCTTGGTGTAGCTTGGCCGGGCGAAGCATTCTGGAGTGGCTGGAAGAGGTCGATCCAGCGGAGCGGAAGGCCATTGTCCCGGCTGCGCCGCGGAGCTAACTGTAACCGCGGGCTCGCTTGGCTAGTCTGAAGAGTATCAGTCTGGAGAGAGTCAAAGAGGGATAAAGAGGCAGATACGATGAGCCCGCTAAAGCGCACGAAGATCTCTACGGTCGCCTTAGTGGCTATAGTCTGTGCTCTTATTGCTTGGGTCAGTACGTTGAGCTTCTATGGCAGTTTCCCGCCGATTAAGGCGACGAGCTCCGTACTGTTGTGGATTTTCGCAATCGTATGCGCGATAGGCGGGTGGGTGATCCGCAAGCGCATCGGCAACAGTGGTATCGGCATGGATCGTACTCAGATGCAGCCGACGACTGTGACTCAGTGGTTAGCGTTAGGGAAAGCAACGGCGTGGGCTGGTGCTGTGTTTTTGGGTCTGTTTGCGGGGGTGGGAATGTACGTTATTCCGCAAGCGGGACGTCTAATGGCCGCGGAGGCCGATCTGCCTGGGGTGATAGCTGGGGCGGTGGGGGCTTTGGCTGCTGTTGTGGCCGGTATGTGGCTGGAACGCAGCTGTGAAGCGCCACCGCCGGATGCGCCATTAACGCCCAACGGGCTCGACGTTGGGTAGTGTGTTGACCATGAGCTTCCCGCAGTCTCCTAAGCCACAGCAGTCTCACCAGCCGCAGCAGTCCTTTAACGGGCGCCAGTCCCTGGATGCTCCGGGGTACGAAGATGACTCCACTTATCGGGGAAACCAGCTCCAGGGGTCGCAGGTTGCGTCGAACGAACCTTCGAGCTTCTCTCGATTCCTTATGTTCGGCCTAGTGGTACTGGCTCTGCTGGCAAGCGTGCTGATGCTGTTCATGGATTCCGATGGCTGGCTGAAGGTAGCTCTGATCGCCGCTCTGTGGGCCGCGTTCTTTGGCGTGGTGCTTGTGCTGCGCTATGCGGGCGCCCTGAAGCTCGCTCGTGAGCAGGCGGAAAACCAAGAGAGCTACTACCAGTCACAGCTGCAGAGCGAACGCGCGCAGCTGAAGAAGCGCGAGGCGGAAACCCAAGCTAAGTATGCGGCGGAGGCCAAGAAGTCTCAGGATGAGCGCGATAAGCACCTGGAGGAGTTACGTGCGGAGCTGGCTCGTATGCGTCAGCAGCTTGCGGAGCTGACCGGTGAGGACTTCGGTGAAGGAGAACAGCGCGCCGTCCGCGCCAAGGCTGAGCGCGTACGCGAGCTGAGCCAGGGCAGCGGTAACAATGCGGGTCACGACGCAAAGCCCCAGCAAGCACAGCAGACAAGTCAACCGCATAAGGCACAGCACCGCAGCAAGCCGAAATTCAACACTGGCACTTTTGCTGCTGTGAACTGGACTGGCCAGGACTCCGAGGAGACCTCCCAGCTGCCGTTGGTTGTGGATACGACCGCCATGAACGAGCCGAAGCCTGCACAGAAGCGTCGCGCTCAGATGCCTAGTGCTGACGCTGTGCGTTCCGGTCGCGATCACACTGCAAACCCTAACCAGGCTAAGCAGCAGCCACAGGCAGCTGAAGAGTCCCGGCCGGATGAGCAGGCCGAAGGCGCTCACGGTCGTCGACGCGCCGACGAGGCCAAGAATGCTGTGACTGTCGCCGACTTGATGAAGCGTTTCAAGAACTAAGTGGCGGAAACAGATATTCAACAGCCGCGTCTGTCGGTCGGTATAATCTCAGCCGGCAAAGTCGGCGTGGCTCTAGCTGAAGCTTTTACACGCGCCGGCCATCATGTGCATGGTGTGTACGCGCATTCGGCACGCTCGGAAGAATTGGCGTCACAAAGAATCCCGAACATTCCCCGCATCAGCCTCGGCAGCACTGCACACGCCGCGCTCGTAGTTCTGGCGGTGCCGGATCCGAAGCTTCCCGAGGTGATTGAAGAGGTGGCGCAACACACGCGCGACGGGCAGATCGTCGCGCACGTATCCGGCGCCTTTGGCTGCGAGATTCTGCAACCGATTACCGATACCGGCGCACTGCCGCTAGCACTGCATCCGGCAATGACATTCACCGGAACCCCAGCTGATAGTGAGCGCTTGGACGGATGCGCATGGGGCGTAACCAGCGACTCCGAGGTGGGTGACGTGGTTGCCCAGACACTCGTAGCCAGCCTCGGCGGGGTGCCAGTCGCGATTCCCGAGAACCATCGCGCGGCTTATCACGCGGCAATGGCACATGCAGCCAACCACCTGGTGACACTGTTGACGGATGCGCAAGAAATCCTGGATCGGGCGGTCGACGCACCAGGCGAAAGCCCCGATAGTGCGCTGCTGCTGCGTCGCATTGCCCACGCGGCGGTGGACAATGCCCTGGAGAAGCGCATGGATGGGCTGACTGGGCCAGTTGCCCGCGACGATGCGGCTGCGGTGATGCGCCACTTGGCGGCGCTGCGGAGCCTGGAAACCCAGAACACTAGCGCCGAAAACGCATACACAACCATGGCCCGCCGCACCGCGCTAAAGGCGGGGGCTATTGAGGTCGAAAGACTGCTGGATCTAGAGTAAGAACCATGACGTTCACACCTGGCCAGGCAGAGGTTTTCACGGAGATTGAGGGAATCGGGCAGCTGACCCGTGCAATGCGCAAGGCAGGTCGCCCAGTCGTACTGGTACCCACTATGGGTGCGCTGCACGAGGGGCACCTTTCGCTGGTGCAGGCCGCACAGCAGATTCCCGGTGCGCTGGTCGTCGTCAGTATTTTCGTCAACCCATTGCAATTCGCCGAGGGGGAGGACCTGGATGCCTACCCGCGCACTTTGGATGCTGATGTGGAGAAGCTTAAGGCCGCGGGCGTGGATGCAGTCTTCGCCCCCAGCCCGCGTGAGATGTACCCCAATGGCCCGCGCACTACCATCCATCCAGGTGAGGCCGGTCGCATCCTGGAGGGTGCACACCGCCCAACCCACTTCGCGGGCGTGCTGACGGTAGTGAACAAGCTCTTTACAATCACCCATTGCGATCACGCATTCTTCGGGGAGAAGGATTATCAGCAGCTGCTGCTGATCCAGCAAATGGTCACGGACCTAAACATGGAGGTACAGGTTCATGGAGTGCCGATCGTTCGCGAGGCTGACGGACTGGCGAAGTCCTCCCGCAATGTCTACCTCTCCGCGGAAGAACGTGAGCTGGCACTGACTCTTTCAGCGGCTCTGACCGCCGGAGCTTTTGTGGCCGAGCAGGGCGCCGAGGCGGTTCTGCAGACTGCCGGCTCTATTTTGGACGCCACCCCAGACGTGGAGGTGGACTATCTTGAGCTGCGCGGTACGGACCTTTCCGACTGCCCGGCAGACGGCGAAGCTCGTCTGCTGGTAGCGGCGCGCGTCGGTACGACGCGCTTGATCGACAACGTCGGAGTTCCGCTGGGTACGGGTTTCAAGGGGCTTGACGAGGCTGGCACTGAGGGTGCAGCAGAGTAGAGCCATGGATCAGGATCAACGCCACTCGCACCCTTTCGTAGAGATTTCTGCAGGGGAGTACCGAGCCAGCATTTCCACGTTCAGCGGTGGCCTACGTAGTCTGGAATATGCGGGAAAGCCCTTGGTGGTTTCCTACCCCGAGGGGACTTATCCACCGCTTTCTTCAGGCATTGTGCTGGCGCCCTGGCCGAACCGCACCGCCGATGGTGTGTTCGCCCTCGACGGTGTGCTGCACCGGCTGGACATTACTGAGCCAGGACGAGCCACCGCCATCCATGGATTCGTGGGACAGATGGCCTGGCACATTGCCGACCAGGGTGAGGATTTTGTAACGCTGGAGCTTTCTACCGGCCTGCGGGCTGGCTGGCCGTGGCCCTTGCTTTTGCGGATGGCATGGGCCGTACGCGCTGCAGGTAGTGGAGAAGGCGAGGGGCTATTCGCCACCTTTGAGGTGCGCAATGAAGGCGACGCTTCCTGCCCCTTTGGTCTGGGGTGGCACCCCTACCTAAGCGCGCTAGGTACTCCGCTGGACGATTGCGTTGTGCACCTGCCGGTCGGTACGAACCTGCCACTGGATTCTGTGCGAAACCTGCCCGCCGGGCCGGAGATTCCTGCTCGCCGGGTGTTGCCGGACGTGGAAGCGGGCCAGCGTATGGCAGGGGTTTGGCTGGATCACTGTTTCGGTGATGTCGATAGGGCACAGGGGGTGACCGCCGAGGCACAGTTACTGAACCCCGAGGGCGAGGGTGTGCGTCTGTGGGTAGGAGAGGGCTTTAACTGGTTCCAGGTGTTTACCGCGGATCCGGCTCGTCGCGAAGGATACCCCGGTGTAGGACGGGCATTAGCTGTCGAACCGATGACGTGCCCACCGGACGCATTGCGTTCCGGTCGTGACCTTATTCGCCTGCAACCAGGCGAAAAGCGCAGCTTTGAATGTGGGATTTCCTGTGTTTCGCGTGGGGGCGTCGAGACCTAAAACAAAGGTACTTCCATAAATAGAAAAGAATTTCCTTTATAGCACTACGCGGCGTTAAGATTTCTATTGAATCAAACATCCAATAGTTCTCGTCGCTGGTAGTTGTGAACTAAAACGATTGGTGCCTGGGACGGGAACCCGACGTTCCTGGAGGTTCGCAGCTATGACAGCTGAAGGACTACGTTTGGACGCGAGCTGGGTAGACTACGCGCTGGTCGCGCTATACTTCGCTTTCGTCCTCGGCATCGGATGGGCAGCTAAGTCCAAGGTGTCCAGCTCAATCGACTTCTTCCTCTCCGGCCGATCCCTACCCGCCTGGGTGACGGGTCTGGCCTTTATCTCTGCCAACCTGGGCGCCGTTGAAATCGTGGGTCACTCGGCCAACGGCGTGCAGTACGGATTCGAGACCATGCACTATTTCTGGATCGGTGCGATCCCGGCCATGGTCTTCCTCGGCATCGTGATGATGCCCTTCTACTACGGCTCTAAGGTGCGCTCCGTTCCGGAGTTCATGCAGCGCCGTTTTGGCAACGGCGCGCACCTGGTCAACGGCATCTCCTTTGCCGTAGCTCAGCTGCTGATTGCCGGCGTGAACCTACTGCTGCTGGCCAAGGTGGTTAACTCACTGCTCGGCTGGCCACTGTGGGTCACCCTGGTTGTTGCCGCGGTCATCGTTTTGTCGTACATCACCCTGGGTGGTCTGTCCGCAGCGATCTACAACGAGGTGCTGCAGTTCTTCGTGATTATCGCCGCCCTGCTGCCGCTGACAATGATCGGCCTGCACCAGGTTGGTGGTTGGGATGGCCTGCAGGCCAAGGTTGCAGACTCCTCGCACTTCCACACCTGGCCGGGCACCGAAATCTCAGGCTTTGAGAACCCGGTCGTCTCCGCTATCGGTTTGGTCTTTGGCCTGGGCTTCGTGCTGTCCTTCGGTTACTGGACCACCAACTTCGTGGAGGTCCAGCGCTCCATGGCAGCCGATTCGCTGTCCTCTGCACGGAAGACCCCGATCATCGGTGCGTTCCCGAAGATGTTCATTCCGTTCCTGGTGGTTATCCCGGGCATGGTTGCAGGCGCTACTGTCACCCCGATTATGGATGGTTCCGCCGAACCGAACGATGCCATCCTGTACCTGATGCGCGACCTGCTGCCGAACGGCCTGCTGGGCGTGGCCATCGCAGGTCTGTTGGCCGCATTCATGGCTGGTATGGCGGCTAATATTTCCGCCTTCAACACCGTTTTTTCCTATGACATCTGGCAGTCCTACATCGTGAAGGACCGCGACGACGACTACTACCTGAAGGTCGGCCGTATGGCCACCGTCGGCGCTACCGTCATCGCCGTGTTCACCGCCCTGCTGGCATCCAACTTCGGCAACGTCATGGACTACCTGCAGACGCTGTTCGGCTTCTTCAACGCCCCGCTGTTCGCCACCTTCATCCTGGGTATGTTCTGGAAGCGCATGACGCCCACCGCAGGTTGGGTCGGCCTGGTTTCCGGTACGGGTATCGCGATTGTCTACTGGGCTATAGCCACCTTCGGCAGCACCGACGCTAGCTTCTTCAACCTCCCGGGACAGGGCACGGCCTTTGTCGCCGCATCCTTGGCATTCGTCACGGACATCATCGCTTCCATCCTGGTTTCCATGGTCACCAAGCCGAAGCCGGATGAGGAACTGGTGGGCTTCGTCAAGTCCGTCACCCCGAAGGAAAACCTCACGGATGCTGCCGAAGCCAGCCTGCCGTGGTACCGCCGCACCGTACCGCTGGGCATCCTATGCCTGGCCATGGTGCTCGTCCTCAACATCGTGTTCGCTTAACAAGGGCGCAAGTTTTTCAGAAAGGAGTGAATGGACACAATGGCTAAGAACACTGCTAAGAAGGGCTCCCACATGGCGGGTGCCTTCGATATCCGCAATGTCATCGGTTCCCTCATGGGCCTGTACGGACTTGTGCTCTTGCTGAGCTACTTCCTGCTTGACCCGGGTATGGATGTATCCACCGGCGAGCCGAAGAACGAAACATATAACCTGGTGTGCGGGTTGGCCATGATCGCCGTGGCAGCGATCTTCGTACTGTGGACCAAGTTGGATCCAATCAAGATTGATGAATCCGCCGAACCACAGGAACCGCAAACTAAATAACGCATTGCCCGCCCCACTGAAGAGGCGGGCTTTTTCTTCGTGCGCTTCTATGCGCATTAACTAAAGGGAGTGATCCATGCCGTGCAGCATGATTTCAAGGTAACTCGAACGACACTTGCGGATGGCCGCGAGCTGCTGTACTTCGACGATGAACCGGCATACGTGGCAGGGGAGAAACAACGGGAGCTGCACGATTCCCGTGATCTGCCACAGGCCACCACGGAATCCGAGATGCGGCAGGATCCTTTGACCGGCCAGTGGTATGTCTACGCCGCCCACCGTATGAACCGCACATTCATGCCCCCGGCGAACGAGAATCCGCTGGCCCCCACCAAACCTGGCGAACTGCCCACTGAGGTGCCCGCCGATGATTACGACGTCGTGGTTTTTGAAAATCGCTTCCCCTCCCTGTCCATGCACATGGAGGTGCCGGACGACTTCGCCACACAGGTCGACGGCCAGGAGCTTTTCCCCCGTAAGCCCGCCATTGGCCGCTGCGAGGTCGTCTGCTTTACCCCGGATGTGAACTCCTCGTTTAAGGACCTGTCCTACGAGCGTGCCCGTACCGTCGTCGAAGCCTGGGCCCACCGCACCGCTGAGCTCTCCGCTATCGAGGGCATCCGCTATGTGTTCCCCTTTGAAAACCGCGGCAAGGAAATCGGCGTGACGCTGCAACACCCGCACGGCCAGATCTACTCCTATCCCTTCGTTCCGCCGCGCGCCGCCGAGGTAGCCACGCGCGCTCGCGCTTTCCGGGAAGACACCGGCCAGGATCTTTTTGACGCCGTCTTGTCCGCTGAAAAGGAATCCGGCACCCGTGTACTTCTCGCTGGAGAGCACTTCACCGCTTATGTTCCGGCGGCAGCAAAGTGGCCGGTCGAGGTCATCCTCATGGCCAACCGGGCAGTCCCGGATTTCGCGGCACTCACAGACGAGGAAAAGGATGAACTCACCCGCTTCTACCTAGACCTGCTGGGCCGTATGGATCGCTTCTTCGAGGGCATTGAACGTACTCCCTATATCGCTGCCTGGAACCAGGCGCCGGTGGGGGAGGATCGCGAAAACGGTCGCCTGTACTTGCAGCTGTATTCGATGATGCGCTCTGCTGGGCGCATGAAGTTCCTGGCGGGAAGCGAGTCCGGCCAGGAAGCCTGGATTTCCGACACCACACCAGAAAGAATCGCCGAGCGCTTCCGGGAGGTAGCCGACAATGCCAACTAACGTAACCCCCCGCTGGCTGCAGACCCGCACCGAGGAGCAGGGCACCGCCGACGTACAATCCCTATTCCAACAGGTCTACGGCTATCAATCTGCGGGTGTGTGGTCCGCGCCGGGCCGCGTCAACCTGATCGGTGAGCACGTGGACTATGCCGACGGCATCAGCCTGCCCTTCGCGCTCTCGCAGCGCACCTACGTGGCCGCCGCCAAGAACAATGACGGTGTGTACCGCGTAGCTTCTCGCTACGGTGGCCCAACCGAAATCGTCCACGTCGAAATTCCTGTTTCCGAGGTTGGCCCCAACAATCCAGCCAACTGGGCCGGCTACGCAGTCGGAGCCATCTGGGCGGCCATCGAGGCCGGGCTGATGCCTGCTGGTGGATTGAACCTCGCCATTGAGTCCGATGTGCCAGTCGGCGCAGGACTTTCCAGCTCCGCAGCGTTGGAATGCTCGGCGGCTCTTGCGGCCTTCGACCTAAACGGCAGCGCACCCCTTGATGATGCGGTGCGCAGCGGACTCATGAGGGCGTCAATAAGAGCAGAAAATGAGGTAGTCGGCGCCTCCACGGGCGGCCTCGACCAGCGCATTTCCCTATTCGGGCAGGCTGGCCACGCGCTCGCCATCGACTTCGCCGAAGACAGCGCCACGTTAGTTCCTTTCGACATCGCGGCGCGCGGGCTTGCCATCCTCATCATGAATACGAATGCCCCGCACTGCCTGAACGATGGGCAATACGCCGCGCGCCGTGCCGTGATCGATGGGGTGACCGCCGACCTGGGCGTGAGCAGCCTACGCTATGCGAAGGACGCAGAGGCGGACTCCGCCCGGTGGGCACAAGCGAATGGCCAAGACCCACAGCAGGTGGCGGCACGCGTACGCCATGTGGTTAGCGAGATTGCCCGCACCGCGGAAGCGATCCAACAGATCAGTGGTGGAGACGTGGAGGCCTTCGGCCGATCGATGCAGGGCAGTCACGCCTCCCTGCGCGATGACTACGAGGTCACTGTGCCGGAGCTAGATACCGCGGTGGATATGGCAATGGAACAGGGAGCATTGGGCGCCCGCATGACCGGTGGTGGATTCGGCGGCTCCGCCATTGCACTGCTGCGCGAGGATCGGGTGGAAGCAACGGCGCAGGCTGTGGCGGAGGCATTCGCGAAAAAGGGCTTTAATGAACCTGAGTTCGTGGTGGCACTGCCGAGCGACGGCGCGCACCGGAACGCCTAAATCCCAGCTAAATAGATTAATTGCTGTGCCGCGAGTAAGGTGTTCACCCGTGTTGCGAACAATGCTGAAATCAAAGATCCACCGTGCGACAGTTACGCAGGCCGACTTGCACTACGTCGGCTCGTGCACCATCGACGCTGATCTGATGGAAGCTGCCGACATCCTTGAAGGCGAGCAGATCGACATCGTCGACATCGATAACGGCAACCGCCTGACGACCTACGCCATCACCGGCGACCGAGGCAGCGGAGTGATCGGTATCAACGGTGCCGCCGCGCGCCTAATCAGTCCCGGTGATCTCGTCATAATTATCGGGTACGCCCAGTACAGCGAGGAAGACCTGAAGGACTACGCCTCCCGCGTGGTTTTCGTGGACGAGAACAACAAGCAGGTGGAGCTCGGCGGAGACCCGGCCCACGTGCCGGACGGCTCGGGGCTCAAGAACCCGCGCCACCCGGAGGCTTAACTAACTTCGTACTTCCCGTCGTCGTTGTGCTTCACATGGACGCGCCACAGAGGCATTCCATCTTCCTCCAGGTCTTTTTGGGTAGTCGTGAGCGTGTCCGCTCCAATAATGATGAAGTCGGTGTCATCAAAAGGAACGCCAGCTTCCGAGCAGAAATGCTGACTGCCCTTGCCGTCGGACATAGGGGTTACGGTCTTGCCGGCAATCTTCATCACCCAGTACTCGCCATCCGGCGTCTGCATACCTATCTCGGATGGAGGGAACAACGGTGATTCGTCTTCGTATGCATACTCCACCTCGGCGCAGAATTTGCCATAGTCCCGAGGATTGTCAATTAAGACCTCGGGGTTTTTCAGTTTCATTTCCGTCCTGCCGAGGCCTACCTTCTCAGTGACTGCCTCATCCTTAGACTTGGCTTTTTCTCGATTCTCGAGAAAACCATCGTCAACGATGTTGAGTTCCACGCGGTCGCCAACTTCCTGAGGCCCTTCAGCGCCGCCAATGTTTGCTTCCTTGCCTTCAAGCTCCTGGTAGCGGTTGCCCAGATTCGTTAGTGAACGTAATAGAGGCTTGATGGTGTCGCACCCGTGTGTGGACATGATTTCCGCGTTCTCTAACGGAGTTCCCTCTGGACCAGAAAGGCTGCAAAGTTCATCCTTGGTCGCAACTTTCCAGCCTTTTATGCCATCGTCGGAGAGCTCAGAAAATTCGGCATCGTCGCCCATCAGATCCGCTAGGTCTGGGCGCTCTTTGGTGGCAGATAGTGCGGTATAGCTGGACGTATTCTTTACTTCCTCCGGGAGGTCAGCATTGTTCTTTGGCTTGGCAAAGCCTGCGCAGGTTTCGGAATTAACAAAAATATCCGCCGAGTCCAGGGGAAGAACCTTTGAACTATCGAGATAGGCCTGGTTGTAGAAATCCTGACCTAGATCGCAGTCACTGAAGTTGCCGTCTTTGAAGATTTCCCGCAATCGGTTGTCGTCGATCTCCTTGGAAACCTCCGAGTAGTTTCCGGCCGCGGGCTGACCCTTGTCATTGCCGGAGTCGCTGCCGTTGCCGGAGCCGTCCTTCTTGCCGCCGAAAGAAATTTCTTCGCTGGCTCCATCGGGACGTTGGAAGACAGAGCAACCGGCGGTGAAGGTTAGAACACCCGCGGCCAGGCAGGCTGCTGTAACGCGGGCGTACTTGCGGGTGGGGGAAGTCGGGTGTGAGGAAAACATGGGGCACGCTTCCTTTGAATCTTGTGCAACGTTACCTAGGAATAAAAGGGCAAACCTGCCTTATGTTCCTCCAAGCTAACACTCCCGAACCTCTCACATGCCTCAATCCGTAACCCCACCGCGCCATGCGCTAGGCTTTGTAAACGTGACTGACGCAGCAAAATCCCCCGCACAAGACCTGCCCGAACAGCTTCGCATCCGCCGCGAGAAGCGCCAACGGATCATCGAGTCCGGCAAGGATGCCTACCCGGTCGAGGTGCCACGTACCCACTCCCTAGCCGAGGTGCGTGCACAGTGGGCCGTGAAGAAGACTGATGGTGAAGCTGAAGAGCAGCCGGTTGAAGCAGAGGGCGTCACTTACCTCGCCGCTGGCGAAGAAACCCAGGACGTCGTGAGCGTCACTGGACGCCTAATCTTTATGCGCAACACCGGCAAGCTCTGCTTTGCCACGCTGCAGGATGGCGACGGAACCCAGCTGCAGGCCATGCTGTCTTTGGCAGAGGTGGGCGAGGATGCGCTGGCTGGGTGGAAGGCCGACGTGGACCTCGGTGACTTCATCGGCGTAACCGGTCGCGTGATCGCGTCTCGCCGCGGCGAGCTGTCCGTCATGGCTAGCGAGTGGGTTATGGCCGCGAAGTCCCTGCGTCCGCTGCCCGTTGCCTTCGCTGAAATGAACGAAGAGACGCGCGTGCGCCAGCGCTACAACGACCTGATCGTGCGCGAGGAAGCCCGCAAGAACGCGATGACCCGCGTGAAGGTCATCCGCGCCCTGCGTGACTACATGGAGGTCGAGGGCTTCGTAGAGATCGAGACCCCGATGCTGCAGACCCTGCACGGTGGCGCGGCGGCCCGTCCGTTCGTGACACACTCCAACGCGCTCGACATTGACCTTTACCTGCGTATCGCGCCGGAGCTCTTCCTTAAGCGCGCCGTGGTGGGTGGCATCGACCGGGTATTTGAGATCAACCGCAACTTCCGCAACGAGGGTGTGGATAAGTCGCACTCCCCGGAGTTTGCGATGCTGGAGACCTACGCCGCATGGGGTGACTATGACGATTGCGCCCGCACGACTCGTGAGTCCATTCAGTACATCGTGGACCAGCTGACCAAGGGCACCGACCTGGAGGGTACCGGCAAGGTGCGCCTGGCCGACGGCACCGAGTTCGACTTCGGCGGGGAGTGGAAGGAAATCGAGATGTACCCCTCGCTGAACGAGGCACTTGCGCGCAAGTACCCCGGCCAGCCGGAGGTGACGATCGACTCCACCGTTGAGGAACTGAAGGAGATCGCCAAGGTTATTGGCCTGGACGTTCCCGCCAAGGGTGGCTGGGGCCACGGCAAGCTGGTGGAGGAAATCTGGGAGGTCCTGTGCGAGGACCAGCTGGAAGGCCCCATCTTCGTGCGTAACTTCCCGGTCGAGACCTCCCCGCTGACCCGCCAGCACCGCAGCAAGCCAGGTGTGACGGAGAAGTGGGACCTGTACGTCCGCGGCTTCGAGCTGGCCACCGGCTACTCCGAGCTGGTGGATCCGGTTATTCAGCGCGAGCGTTTCGAGGATCAGGCACGCCTGGCCGCCAATGGTGACGACGAGGCAATGCGTCTGGACGAGGACTTCCTGGCAGCCATGGAGCAGGGCATGCCGCCGACAGCCGGCACTGGCATGGGTATCGACCGACTGCTGATGGCCTTGACCGGCCTGGGCATTCGCGAAACCGTACTCTTCCCGATCGTGAAGCCAGAGCGCGACAACTAGTCGAGCGGCATACCTAGTAACTAATACAGACGCTAGGGATCCCCTCGGGTGGTACCCGTGGCGACCACCCGACCAGCGTTGCCGTTCAGCGCAAAAGGTGCACAATCGTGCACCTTTTTTCGTATTCGGGTGTAATTCAGGACGCCAATTGCCCCAAAGTGTGACGCGCGCCATTAGAGTGGTTTACGCTACATACATAATTATCCGCACATGCAGATATTTGATTTGCGCTGACAACCAGTGAAAGGTGGCCGCACGAAATGAGCGACCGAAGCAAGCGTGCCGATTCAACTCCTGGCCTGAACAACATCAAGCGAGATGCAATCGGCACGGTTATGGGAGTCCTGACGAAGTTCACAGGCTCCGACCTGGCAGAGAAGTACGGCCTCGGCAAGAAGGTCGACCGCGTTGCCTATCAGTCCACTAAGACCGGTATGCGCACCCTCGGTGCCGTGAACCGCCAGTTCAAGAAGATCAAGGGCTCCGGCAAGCCGGTTCGTCTGGCAAACCAGACCACCGACGAGAACAACCAGCCAGTCCCGACTGAGGCGCCGGCACCGGGTAAGGCACTGTTTGACCTGACCCCCACCGAGGATCAGGAGATGATCGTCGCCGCAGTACGCGAGTTCGCAGAAGAGCGCCTGCGTCCGACCGGCCACGACCAGAATGAGGCATCCGAGCCGGCTGAGGGGCTGCTCGAAGCAGCCGCCGAGCTGGGCGTTGCCCTGATCAACCTGCCGGAGGAGTATGAAGGCATCGCCTCTGCTTCTGGCGCTACCACCAACGCCCTGATCGCCGAGGCTCTGGCATTCGGCGACATGGGCCAGGCTGTTGCCATCCTGGCGCCGGCTGGCGTGGCGAATGTCATCACCAACTACGGTGACGACTCCCAGCAGAAGACCTACCTGCCGGAGTTCGCTGGCGAATCCGTCCCGGCCTCCGCTGTGGTCGTCTCTGAGTCCCGCCCGCTGTTCGATCCTTTCACTCTCCAGACCACTGCTGTCCGCGAGGGCGATGACATCGTTATCAACGGCGTGAAGACCATGGTTCCGAACGCAGGCAAGGCTGAGCTGTTCATCATTGCCGTCAACCTGGACGGTGAAAACACTTTCGTCATCGTCGAGTCCGATACCGAGGGTCTCGTTGTCGAGGCTGACCCGTCCATGGGTCTGCGCGGCGCTGCCCTGGGGCGCGTTCTGCTGAAGGACGTCCGCGTTCCCGCCAGCCAGCTGCTGGGCGGCAAGGACCTGTCCGCTGAAGAGCGCAAGGAAAACTACGCGGAGATCATCCGTCGCTCCCGCCTGGGCTGGGCCGCACTGGCAGCCGGCACCGGCGAAGCCATCCTGGAGTACACCAAGAAGTACGTCAACGAGCGCGAAGCTTTCGGCGAGCCGATCTCGCACCGTCAGGCCGTAGCCTTCATGGTCGCCAACCTGCGCATCGAGCTCGACGGCCTGCGCCTGATCCTGCTGCGCGGTGTGTCCCGCCTGGACCAGGGCCTCTCCTTCAACCGTGAGGCCGGTCTGGCTCGCCGTTACGCCTCCGACAAGGGCATGGTCATGGGCCTCGACGGCGTGCAGCTGCTGGGTGGCCACGGCTTCACCAAGGAGCACCCGGTCGAGCGCTGGTACCGCGACATGCGCGCCATTGGCATCGCCGAAGGCGTAGTCGTCGTCTAACTCCCGCCACACATTCGAATCGATATCGAATAAGCACTAGGAACTTCAAGGAACCACATCATGATTAATCTGGAACTCCCCAAGCGTTTGAAGGCGGGCCAGAACCAAGCGCACCAGGCCGCCGCCGAAATCTTCCGTCCGATCTCCCGCAAGTACGACCTCGCGGAGCACGAGCGCCCCGTTGAGCTGGACACCATGGCCAGCCTGGTCGAGGGTATGGCAGATGCCGGCCAGGCAATGGCTGGTGCCTCCGGTGGCCGTGGCGATGCCAAGAAGCAAGATAAGGGCGTCAAGAATGGCGGCAACATGGCCTCCATCCTCAACGTCATCGAGACCTGCTGGGGCGACGTCGGACTGACCCTCTCCATCCCTTACCAGGGCCTGGGTAACGCAGCCGTCGCCGCAGTGGCCGACGATGAGCAGCTCGAGCGCTTCGGCAAGATCTGGGCCGCTATGGCCATCACGGAGCCGCAGTTCGGCTCCGACTCCGCAGCCGTCGCCGCCACCGCCAAGCTGGATGGCGATGAGTACGTCCTGAACGGTGAGAAGATCTTCGTCACCGCCGGTGAACGCTGCACCCACGTTGTCGTCTGGGCTTCCGTAGACAAGTCCGCAGGCCGCGCAGCTATTAAGTCCTTCGTCGTCCCGCGCGACACCCCGGGCTTCGAGCTGGTTCGCCTGGAGCACAAGCTGGGCATCCGCTCCTCCGACACCGCGCACTTCATCCTGGACAACGTCCGCATCCCGAAGGAGAACCTGCTCGGTTCCCCGGAGGTGGACACCAAGAAGGGCTTCGGTGGCGTGATGGCCACCTTCGACAACACCCGCCCCATGGTTGCCGCCATGGCCGTTGGTGTTGCTCGCGCCGCGCTGGAAAAGCTGCGCGAGATCCTCACCGATGCTGGTGTGGAGATCGACTACGACGCCCCGGCGTGGAACCAGCCTGCAGCTGCCAGCGAGTACATTCGCCTGGAGAGCGACTGGGAAGCCGCATACCTGAT
The DNA here is from genome assembly GCF_056388495.1 of Corynebacterium sp. TUM25020. NCBI lineage: Bacteria > Bacillati > Actinomycetota > Actinomycetes > Mycobacteriales > Corynebacteriaceae > Corynebacterium > Corynebacterium sp. TUM25020. The sequence goes on from NZ_JBWJFG010000002.1 coordinate 243,207, forward strand.
GACGCTGCGCGCCGGCTGGATGGCCGACAACAAGCAGCCGAACAGCAAGGAAGCCTCCGAGTGCAAGGCAAAGGCCGGTCGCATGGCTACCGACCTGACCCTGCGCGCGGTGGAGATGGCCGGAGCTTATGGCTACTCCGAGCGTGACCTGCTGGAGAAGTGGGCTCGCGACTCCAAGATCCTGGACATCTTCGAGGGCACCCAGCAGATTCAGCAGCTGGTTGTTGCACGACGCGAGCTGGGTCTTTCCTCCAAGGAGCTCAAGTAAGAGCCAGCGCTTAAGGCGCCCAGCCTGTTAAAACAGGCGCACCGAGTGATCAACGGGGCCATGGCCTTTACCGACTAGCAATTTGTCGGCATTGGCGATGGCCTCGTTGAGCCATTTAGTGGACCATTCCAGTGCTTGCTCTAAGGAATCGCCTGCCCCCAGCCGCGTGGCCAGGGCAGAGGACAATGAACACCCCGTGCCGTGGGTGTTTTTGGTTTCCACCCGTGGCGAACTGACTTTGTGGGTTGTCCCGGATGGGGCCACGGCAATATTTCCGGCCTCCGACCCGGCGAGGTGACCCAGTTTCACGATCACGGTGGTGTCGGTTTTTGCCGCCCACTGCGTCGCGATTTCCACTGCTTCCTGCTCGCTGCTGGCGAGGTCGGTGTTGGTAAGGAGTGCCAGCTCGGGGAGATTCGGCGTCACCACAGAAGAAGCAGCAGCAAAGTCCCGCAGTGCGTCCTCGGCATCGGCAGTGAGCAGCCGATCGCCGGAGGAGGCTACAGCCACGGGATCCAACACCGTAGTGACATGGTGTTTCTGCAGGTAATCGCGCACAGCCTGAATGGTTGCTGTATCGCCAAGCATTCCGATCTTTACGGCATCAACGGCGACGTCTTCAAAGACGCAATCGAGCTGCGCGCGCAGAAAATCCAGCGGGGGAGTGTGGATTTCGCGCACGCCCTGCGTGTTCTGTGCAACGAGTGCGGTGATGACGGACATGCCATAGCCGCCTGCCGCCATGATGGATTTGAGATCGGCCTGTGCGCCGGCTCCGCCCGTCGGGTCGGTACCGGCGATGGATAGAACGCGCGGGCGGAGGGTCTGAGATTGTTGCTGGTTCATGCCCCTCATTATTGCGCACCCGGACACGCACCTGTGTGGGGCGGTGTTTGGAGCCCAGCCCGATTGGTTTCCGCTTAGGTTGGTTTTCGTTTAGGGCTGCGGCAGTTCGCGCGGAACCACCTTGCCCACCGCATTGCGGGGGAGCTTGTCCAGGTAGATGAAGTAGCGCGGCACGCTGTGGCGAGCCAGATGCGCCTTGACCTCCGCCTTTGCTTGCTCCTCAAACTCCGCCTTTTCTGCATCAGTCAGTTCGGCGGCAGTCTTGCCATCCGGTACAACCCACGCGCACAGGGCCTGTCCGAATTCCGGATCCGCCACACCACGCACGGCCGACTCCGCGACGAAGTCCATGGAGTTGACCACATCTTCCGTCTCCTGGGGGAAGACATTCTCTCCGCCGGAAACGATCATGTCGTCACTGCGACCGGAAATAAACAGCAGTCCATCCTGGTAGTACCCGAGGTCACCAGTGGCGACCATGCCATCGATGATCTCCTTATCGGAGCCGGGGCGGGTATAGCCCTCGAACAGCATGTCGTTCTTGACGAAGATGCGACCGATCTCGCCTTCCGGCAGTTCAGTGCCGTTGTCGTCCAGGATCTTCAGAGTTGTAGCCATGGGCGGCTTGCCGGCGGTGTTGATGTGCTTGCGCAGATCCTCCGGTGTTGCAATAGAAGCCCAGCTGACCTCGGTGGAGCCGTATAGGTTGTACAGCACATCGCCGAACTTTTTTTGAGTCTCGCGCACAACATTCGGCGGCAGAGCCTCGCCCGAAGTGGCGATGATCTTCGTGCCCGGGTTAAATCCCTCCGGCACAACCTCCAACATACGGCGCAACATCGTCGGCACCATGGCAATCGTGTACGGCCGGTTCTTCTCAATCAGCTGGACGGCGCCTTCGGGGGAGAAGCGGCGCTGCATGATCATCGTGTTGCGCAGCGCCAGAGCCAGCTGGATCTGCGCGAAACCCCAGGTGTGGAACATGGGGGCAGAAAGGAACGACGGACGGTGGTGGCGCATCGGAATGCGGCTCATGATGGACGACGCTGGCATGTACGTCTTCGGCTCCGGTCGCCGCGCGCCCTTGGGGGTGCCGGTGGTGCCTGAGGTGAGGATGATGGTGCGGCCCTGGCGCGGACGATTGGGAATAGAGAGGTTCTCCGGCGTGGTGCGCAGAACCTCGTTGAGGGACGCCCAGTCTTCGCTACGGGTGGCGTAGTCTCCGCTTGCGATTGCGTCGCGAATATTGGAAGGCTTCTTCAACGCTTCCTCGGCCTCGCGGGAAAGCCCCAGCGTATCGCCGTTTTCCCAAGCGATGATCACCGGGCAAGCATCGAAATCCTTCGGCAGCAGCGGCAGGAATTCCTCGTCGATAAAGAGGATGTCGATCTTTTGCTCCTGGATCACGGCCTGGGTCTGTTTTGCCGACGCCCCCGTATTGAAGAGGACAATGTCCGTACCCAGCCGGCCATGCGCGCACAGAGTGAGAATGAACCCGCGGTGGTTGCGGCACAGAACGCCGATGCGATCACGTTCGCGGACGCCGGTGCGGAACAGGGCTTGCGCCAAGGCTGTAGATTGTTCGTGGAGTTCTTGGTACGTCATCGAGCCCGCGTCATCGATAATGGCTGTGTGGTAGGGGTCGCGAGCAGCACCGATGGCAAGTAGGCCGGCAGGAAGGAATGCCCATTGGAAGACTCCCTTGAGAGCCTTGGAAGCGGCGACGGGGCTCATGGAGCCCAGCACTCCGGATTTGAACAGGGGCAGGGTGCCTTTAAGGAGTGTGCCAGCAGTCCCGATGTGATCGGTGAGGGTGGGTTTCGGCAACTGAGCGGCGGCTGCTGCGTTCATTTTTGGGTGACTCTCCTTAGGGGTCTTCCTCAGGCTTGGTGAGCTAGGCTTGGCGAGCTTCAGTGGTCTACATCACTGTAATGTTCTAGATACGAAAATGTCTCACTTTGAAAAAATAACTATGAGAACAACATATGTGGGGGCGCGTGTAGAAAGCGGGTGTTGAAGCGGGGTGGTAGGTGCAAATTAGGCTGAGTTGCTGCCGCGCAAGCGCTTATCGAGACGTGCGTTCGCTGACGGCGTACAGCCTAAAATGTGTGGCTAGAATTGTCTGTTGACCTGCTGATACTTGGGTATCTGGGGTGGGGGTGGCGTCGGAATAAAGGAGGAACGGCGCAGAGTTGTACGGAAGGCGATATGAGTTGTCCGCACTCACGGCTAAGGTGGGCAACATTGGCGAATACGCAAGCTACATCTTTTGAAAAAGGGAGCACACCATGTTCGAGAGGTTCACGGATCGCGCGCGCCGCGTCGTTGTGTTGGCGCAGGAGGAAGCACGCGCGCTTAACCACAACTACATCGGCACTGAGCACATCCTGCTCGGCCTGATCCAGGAAGGCGAGGGTGTAGCGGCCAAGGCTTTGGAATCCATGGGGATCTCCCTGGATGCCGTGCGCACCGAAGTAAAGGACATCATCGGCACCGGTGGTCACCCGCCGAGCGGCTACATTCCTTTCACTCCGCGCGCCAAGAAGGTGCTGGAACTTGCACTGCGCGAAGCGCTGCAGCTGGGCCACAAGTACATCGGTACCGAGCACATTCTGCTCGGCCTAATCCGTGAGGGTGAGGGCGTGGCTGCCCAGGTGCTGGTGAAGCTCGGCGCTGATCTCTCCCGCGTGCGCCAGCAGGTCATCCAGCTGCTCAGCGGCTACGAGGGGAACGACGAGGACAACGGCGGTGGCGAGCCTGCCACCGCCGGAGTTGGCAGTAGCGCTGATGGCGCACCGAGCCGACCCGGACAGAAGTCCAACTCCCTCGTACTGGATCAGTTTGGCCGCAACCTCACCCAGGCAGCCAAGGATGGCAAGCTCGACCCGGTCGTTGGTCGTGAAAACGAGATCGAGCGCGTGATGCAGGTTCTGTCCCGCCGCACCAAGAACAACCCGGTGCTGATCGGTGAGCCCGGTGTGGGTAAGACCGCTGTGGTTGAAGGCTTGGCGCTGGACATCGTCAACGGCAAGGTGCCGGAGACGCTGAAGGATAAGCAGCTGTACTCCCTGGATCTGGGTTCCCTGGTGGCGGGTTCCCGCTACCGCGGTGACTTCGAGGAACGCCTGAAGAAGGTGCTCAAGGAGATCAACCAGCGCGGCGACATCATCCTGTTTATCGACGAGATCCACACCCTCGTCGGCGCGGGTGCTGCCGAGGGTGCGATCGACGCAGCCAGCATTCTGAAGCCGAAACTGGCCCGTGGCGAGCTGCAGACCATCGGCGCGACCACCCTGGATGAATACCGCAAGCACATCGAGAAGGACGCTGCCCTGGAGCGCCGCTTCCAGCCGGTACAGGTACCAGAGCCTTCCGTCGAGCTGACCGTAAAGATCCTGAAGGGCCTGCGCGACCGCTACGAGGCACACCACCGTGTATCGATCACCGATGGCGCACTGACCGCCGCGGCTCAGCTGGCAGATCGCTACATCAACGACCGGTTCCTGCCGGATAAGGCCGTGGACTTGATCGACGAGGCGGGTGCACGTATGCGCATCAAGCGCATGACTGCCCCGAAGTCGATCCAGGAGGTCGACGACAAGATTGCCGAGGTACGCCGTAAGAAGGAAGCGGCTATCGACGAGCAGGACTTCGAGAAGGCAGCAGCTTTGCGTGATGATGAGCGCAAGCTGGGCGAAGAGCGCGCCGAGAAGGAAAAGGCATGGCGTGCAGGCGAACTGGACGAGGTTGCCGAAGTCGGCGAAGAGCAAATCGCCGAGGTCATGGGCACCTGGACCGGTATCCCTGTCTTCAAGCTGACGGAGGAGGAATCCACCCGTCTGCTGCATATGGAAGACGAGCTGCACAAGCGCATCATCGGCCAGGACGATGCCGTCAAGGCTGTCTCTCGTGCGATCCGCCGTACCCGCGCCGGGCTAAAGGATCCGAAGCGTCCGTCTGGTTCGTTCATCTTCGCCGGCCCGTCCGGTGTGGGTAAGACCGAGTTGTCGAAGGCTCTGGCCGAGTTCCTATTCGGTGACGACGACGCACTGATCCAGATCGACATGGGCGAGTTCCATGACAAGTTCACGGCCTCCCGCCTGTTCGGTGCCCCTCCGGGATATGTCGGCTACGACGAGGGTGGCCAGCTGACCGAGAAGGTTCGCCGCAAGCCGTTCTCCGTGGTGCTCTTCGATGAGATTGAAAAGGCACACACCGAGATCTACAACACCCTGCTGCAGGTGCTGGAAGATGGTCGCCTGACAGATGGCCAGGGGCGCATGGTGGACTTCAAGAACACCGTTCTGATCTTCACCTCCAACCTGGGTACCAGGGACATCTCGAAAGCTGTGGGCATGGGCTTTAGCTCCTCCGGTGAAGCCGACGAGGACACTCAATACGAGCGGATGAAGCAGAAGGTCGACGACGAGCTGAAGAAGCACTTCCGCCCAGAGTTCCTGAACCGTATCGACGACATCGTGGTCTTCCACCAGCTGACCCGCGAGCAGATCGTGCAGATGGTCGACCTACTGCTGGGGCGCGTACGCACTGCGCTGCAGCAGAAGGATATGGATCTGGAGCTCACCGAGCAGGCGAAGTCCCTGCTGGCCAAGCGCGGCTTCGACCCGGTTCTGGGTGCCCGTCCACTGCGTCGCACCATTCAGCGCGAGATCGAAGATCAGCTGTCCGAGAAGATCCTGTTCGGCGAGATCGGAGCAGGCGAGATCGTCACCGTGGACGTCGAGAACTGGGACGGCGAATCCAAGGGCGACGATGCGAAGTTCGTGTTCGGCACCAAGCCCAAGCCTCTGCCAGAGGTTGGCGAGGATGAAGCTGCCGACGAGGCACAGGAAGCTGTGTCTGTCGCCGCTGAGGGCAGTGTGCCGGAGGATAAGGATTTTGACGCCGCCGAATCCGGCGACGATTGGGATCAGAAAGGCTAACGAAAAGCCAGCCTAGGCCTCATAAAAAGCGGCCTAGGCCTTGTTAAATGGAACTGGCCGACCGTGGATCACGTTATCCAACCAGTCCAGAGCCGGTACCAGGTTCGTTAGCATTGGCAGCATGTGATCGCCCAGCGGCACGGTGTGGGGGAGGGTGTGCTCCACGTAGTTCACCTTCGTGCCGCCCTTTGCCCACTGGCGTGCCATGCGTCGGCTCTGCTCTACCGGGATCGTGTCGTCGTTTGTGCCATGGCCGACGTACACAGGAACCTGAGGCGGGCGGTTACCGATGCGTTGGGCGTCAACAAGCTTCTTAAATGGCTGCTCCTGCAATAGCTCCGTCAGTGACTCGCCGGACTTCGTCAGGGTGCGGGTGTCCGTGTACGCGTGACGCAAAAGTGATTCGGGAAGGCATTCGCTCGCGGTCTGGCGCACAAACTCCTTGCCCTTATCATTCATATGCTCTTCGACGGTGCCGCGGATCTCTGGGTTGGAGATCAAAAATCCGTTGAGGGTGTATCCGAGTGCGGCGGCCAGCGGGCCATTATCGATGGCTACCGACGTGGTATGCAGATCCGCAGGCACACCGCCTGCATAGCCGGCCTTCAGGTTAATCTCCGGGGCATAGGTGGGAGCCAGCTCCAGTGCTGCAGCAGACGAGCCGCCACCCTGGGAATAGCCCCACAGGGCAACCGGTGCGGACTGTGGAACTCGCTGCAGGTTCTTCGCCGCGCGAGCCATATCTAGGGTGGCATTTCCCTGATCCACACGGTTCATATATGTGTGCTGGGCAGGTGTACCCAGGCCATTTAAGTCAGTGAGAGCCACAGCCCAACCGCGGGAGAGGGCTGCTGCAACGGGAGCGGCTTCGTATTCCAAACCCATCGACAGTAGCTTGCCTGGGGCACACGCATCACCGCTGCCCTGGGTGCCTGGCGCGACTACCAGTAACGGGCGCTCACCACCGCCGGTGTAGGGCGCGCGGGGGACCAAAACTGTGCCAGTCACAGGAACCGTCTCGCCCCGGGAGTTGGTGGAAACATAAGCCACGCGCTGGGCTTCGCTATTCGTCCAGTCGACAAAGGGGATGCCCAAGGCGAAATTGCTCGGGGCAGTTTTCAGGATTTCTCCCGGCTTGCCTTTTACCTGGAGCGGCAGGGAGGAGTAGAAGCTGTCTGGATCGTAGTTCGGCAGGGAACCGACGGCGGACTTGCCACTGCCTGTTGCCGCAGCTTTGGAGAGCGAGCCGTCGACAGAACCATAAAAGCCGCCCGGCGCAGGGGCGGCGACCGCTGGGGCTGCAGCAGCGGAAACTCCGGCGACAGGCAGGAGAGCTGCACAGGTTACGGAGAGAAAACGGGAACTTAGGGAGCTAAGAAAACGGTTGGAACCGGGGCGAGAAAACGTCATAGAAAAATCCTAAACGCTTCAACGGCCCTAAGTGTTAGGTTGCGCTAGTTAGATGTTCCAAACGGGGTTAAGTGGTGCTTTTAGTGGTTTCGGTAGCGTCGTCTACTTGCTCGTCATCCGCGTTATCCACATTGGCGGTGAAAGGATCCAGTGCCTCAAGGTCGACCTCTTGATCCTCGTCGTTGGGTACCTTGCGGCTCAAGTCGATAGCCAAGCCAATGGCAGTGAAGACGATGGTGGGTAGCAGCCAACCCATGCCAGCATCCATCAATGGAACCCAGCTCAGTGCATTTTGCAACGGCTCGACCGGCACGTTTAGCGCTGCCAGGAAATCGATGAAAGAGAACACGAAAGCCACGGCCACACCAATGCGGTAGGAGAACACCAGCTTGTGCTGACGGCATAGCAGGTGCACATAGGACAGGGTGATGAGCACGATCGCCGGCGGGTAGATTAGGCCGATCACAGGGCCGGAGACGCTCAGAATCTTTTCCAGACCAAGGTTTGCAATCGCCAGACCAACAAGTGTGAGGATCGTTGCCCACCAGCGGTAGCTGATCGCCGGAACCAGTTCGTGGAAGAATGTGGAAGTTGCCGCGGTCAGACCAACGACGGTGGTGATGCAGGCCAGCAGCACGATCAGGGAGAACACAATCTCGCCGGTTTCGCCCATAGTCAGGTGTGCAGCGGAGCTCAGGATAGCCGCGCCGTCGCTGTAGGTTTCTTTGTCGGGCATGCGGGCACCGACCAGTCCGAGACCTAGGTAGACCATCATCAGGAAGAATCCTGCGGTGAAAGCGGCAATACCGGAGAGCTTGACGATTCGCTTGTGATCGGTTTCGCCCTTTTGGCTAAAAGAGCTCACAACAATCAGCGCAAACGCAAGGGCACCGATGGAATCCATCGTGAAGTAGCCCTGAGAAATACCGTTGACTAGGGGATTAGAGGAATATGCCTCGGTCGCAGGAATGCTCGGGTCATGCAGCTTCTGTAGGCCAACTACAGCCAGCACTGCCAGCAGGATCAGCAGTACTGGAGTGAGGGCCTTGCCCAGGGTGTCCACAACCTTGCCAGGCCACAGCGTCAACAGGTAACAGACCAGGAAGAAAGCGAATGTGCCAGCCAAGCGCCACCAGCCACCCGTGAGGTCAAAGGTGGACTCGATGCCCAGCTCGTAGCCGATCGCCGCTGCACGCGGCACGGCGTAGAGCGCGCCGATGGACAGGTAAGCCACGATGGAGAAAATGAGGCCGAACACGGCGCCGGCGCGGGAGGCTAGGTCGCGGACACCGGTTCCGGAAATCGCGATGGCGATAACCGTCAGCACTGGCATCAAGACGCCGGTGAGGAGGAAGCCAATCATGGCGGGCGTGAAGTGCTCACCGGATTCCACGCCAAGCATCGGAGGGAAGATGAGGTTGCCGGCACCGAAGAACATGGAGAACAACATGAGGCCCACGGCCACGACGGTTCCCGTCGTTTTCGGACGCTTCGAAGTCGAGGTTGTTGAAGTCGACATAGAACATTCCTAAATGTGATTTGGGTAACGTATATCACTCTAATGCACATTCGTGTACAAAAGCTAAGTCGCACTAGCCCCGTCCGTCACCACCTAGTGAGGCAGGTGGTATTTGCCCTCGTTGTAATCCATGAGCCCGTCGACGAGTAGCGATTGCAAAGCTCGTTCTCGTTGTTCCTGCTCAGGCCATAGGAGGTCTATTTCTTGTTTAGTGACGCCCCCTTCTCCTGCTTCCCGCAGTAGCCCCATAATCTTTCCGCGCACTTGGCGATCCGTTCCCTCAAACTTCTGCACCCGTCGGGCAGCCGCTGTCGCTTCAGCCTCAGTGGGCTGGGGCTTGCCCGCAATCACCCACGCACAGTCATCGACGACAGGGCAGCGGTCGCACGCTGGGTTTTTCGCTGTGCAGACCAGGGCGCCTAGTTCCATGAGGGCAGCACACATCAGGTTTGCATCGTCGGTCACAGAATCTGTGGCGGAAGGCTGAGAGTGTGGCGAGTGGGGGAGTTGGCGTCCAACCAAACGAGGATCCGGATCCACATACGGCAGCAACGATGCCACATCCGCCAGATCCCGCGCCCTCGCGGGACCTTGCAAGAAACGTCCATCGACGAGGCGACGGTAGACGCGCCGAACATTCGTATCGACCACGGGCACAGCCTGGCCGAAAGCGAAAGCGGCGACAGCGCGTGCGGTGTAACTTCCGATGCCGGGCAGGGCCTCCAGCTCGGCGATGCGGCGGGGGACCTCTCCACCGTGGCGCTCCACACAGGCGATAGCGCACTCGCGTAGGCGCAAGGCGCGCCGGGGATATCCCAGGTTAGCCCACTTTTTCAGAACCTCTGCCTTCGGCGCCTCCGCTAGATCCGCCGGGGTGGGCCAGCGTTCCAACCAGGCTTGCCACAAAGGAATCACACGGGCGACAGGCGTTTGCTGACTCATCACTTCGCTGAGCAGGATCGCCCATGGGGTTGTGTCTGGGTGGCGCCACGGCAAGTCGCGGGCATGGCGGGCGTACCAGTTATTGAGTTTGCTGGGTAGCCCTTCTGAGTGCCGGAGGCAACGTTGAGACGAGTCGGTATGTGGGGAGTTCATTGCACGAATCACTGTAGCGCGATGCACAATGGAGGCATGACTTCGAGCCATCACAAGACCCCGCAGCAGGCTTGGGACAGTCTGCGGGAGGGCAACCAAAGATTTATGCGTGGCGAATCCGACCACCCACACCAGGATCTCAGCCGGCGTATTACGCTGCAGGCTGGACAGAAGCCGCAGGCTGTGGTGTTGGCGTGTTCCGATTCGCGAGCGCCGGTGGAGATCCTCTTTGACCAGGGTCTCGGTGACGTTTTCGTGATCCGTACTGCCGGGGAGATCACCGATCTGTCGGTGCTGGCTTCACTGGAATTCGCAGTGGATTCCCTGGAGGTTCCACTGGTCGTTGTGTTGGGTCACGAAAAATGCGGTGCGGTTGCCGCGGCCTCTCGGGCATTACATGGTGGCGATATGCCGGCAGGCTTCCAGCGCGTGCTGGTGGAAAAAGTGACCCCCTCGTTGCTGTCGGCGAAGAAGCGCGGCATGGAAAGCAGTGAGGATTTCGAGCGTAACCATGTGGCGGAGATTGCGGATCACATCGTGGACCGTTCGCCGGAAATTCAGGCACGCTTGGCTGATGGACGATGCGCGGTGGTGGGGTTGCGCTACCAGCTTTCGGATGGGCTGGCGGAGCCACTTGTCAGCTATGGGCTGGACATCGAAGGCGCGCAGCGAGTGCACTGATTTGCACGAGCACTGATTTGCGTGAGCACTGTGTCTATCCGCCTCCTTTTGGCAGCAAGCATTTAGCATTGATTTTGTGACTGATGCAGACAATAGGCGCCCATTGCCACGCGAAGTGTATATCCGCCGCCGTATTGCCGCGGTGGTAATTCTGGTCGTTGTGATCGGTGTGATCTGGGGTCTGATCAGCCTGTTCAGTGGGGGTGAGGAACCCGAAAATGCCGCTACAAGTGAGTCGGCTGCCACGACGTCCGAGCAGCAGGACATGACCAGCCCACCGGAACCGCCGAAGGGGGCGGATTCCAGTGAGTCCAAGGACGCGAAGGCGTCCGAAAGTAAGACCGAGGAGTCTACGACCGAAGAGAACAAGGACGAGAAGAAAAAGGATTCTTGCTCTTTGGCTGATTTGAAGGTCACCGCTCGTCCGGGCGCGCCGACGTTTAACGCGGATCAGCAGCCGAATTTCTTCGTCAAGATCGAGAACCCGACGAATGCGGATTGCGACATCAACTTTGATGATGCGCCGCTGAAGTTTGAGGTCTTCACCATGGGTAACTACCAGCGCGTGTGGGGCGATATCGATTGCAACGCACCGGAAGTTGTTGGTGAGACCAAGGTCAAGGCGGGCGAGTCTCTGAACTACGAGATGGCCGCATGGTCCCGCACTACGTCCGCGCCTAACAAGTGTGAGGATCGCCAGCCGGTAGGCCCAGGCAGCTATCTGCTGTATGCGCACGTTGGCAACAACACGTCCGAGCCAGCCTCGTTTAACTTGCAGTAGACCGTTAACCGCCGGGGGCAACGAGGCAGAAATTAACTGCCTCGCAGAGGGTAGAAACCTCCTTTACCTGCATCCCCTCCGGTGCCTCGAAGTGGCAGTTCTTCGGCACCAGGGCTGTGCTGAAACCAAGGCGATAGGCTTCGGCCAATCTTTGGGTGAGCTGCGGAATACGCCGTACCTCACCGCCCAAGCCAACTTCTCCTAGAGCCACCAGCCCCAACGGTAGTGGCGTGCGTTTTGCCGTGGAGGCCAATGCCAGCCCCGTAGCCAAATCCGCCGACGGCTCCAGAATCTTCATGCCACCAACCGTCGCGGCGTAGACCTCCTTATCCGCCAGAGCTAGTCCGCAGCGTTCGGAGAGCACTGCCAGCACCATCGACACTCGCGAGGCATCCATGCCTGTGACATAGCGCTTGGGATTCTTAAACTCGCTGTTGAGCGCCAAGGTTTGCAGCTCACCCACCATGGCTCTGCGGCCGTCCATAACCACTGTTACCGCAGTACCGGTCACGGACTCGGTGCGGTGATGGAGGAATAAACCGCTGGGGTCGGAGACCTCCTGGATGCCATGGGCAGTCTGTTCGAAACAACCGACCTCGTCCGTAGCTCCGAAGCGGTTCTTAATACCCCGCAGGAAACGCATGGAGGAGTGCTTGTCGCCCTCGAAATTCAACACGACGTCCACCAGATGCTCAATGGTGCGCGGACCTGCAACCGTGCCTTCCTTCGTTACATGGCCTACGGCAATCACAGGGGTACCGGCCATTTTCGCCAATGTGGTCAGGGTGCTCGTGACGGCACGGGTCTGCGCTACGCCGCCGGCGACGCCTTCTACGCCAGTGGCCTGCATTGTCTGCAAGGAGTCGACGATGATGAGCTCCGGGGCGAGTGCGTCTATCTGTGCAAGTCCGTTTTCCAGGTCATTTTCACTGGCAAGATAGAGATTGTCGTGTAAAGCCCCAGTGCGCTCTGCACGGTGACGCACTTGTCCGACGGATTCCTCCGCTGTGAGGATCAGTACCGTGTGCCCCTTCTTGGCCCAGGCAGCGGCAACCTCCAACAAAAGGGTGGATTTACCCACGCCGGGTTCACCTGCCAAGAGCACTGCACTGCCGGGAACAATGCCACCGCCCAGCACACGGTCAAGTTCCCCGATACCCGTTGGCCGGTGCTTGGCGATCGTCGGATCCACCTTGGTTACCGGCTGGGCACTTGCTCCTGGAACCAAACCCCCGACCCCGAGTCCGCCGCGGCGTCCAGCGCCACCCTTGCCACCAGACCCAGCTGCTATGCCGGCGAGCCCCATAGCCCCGAGGGCACGCGAATCTCGTTCCTCTAGCGAGCCCCACTCCCCGCACTGTGGGCAGCGTCCCATCCATTTTGAGAGCTGATGATCGCAGGATGTACATACGAAAACGCGGCTTGCTTTGCTCGACTTACTTGCCATGTTCACAACAATAAACGCCGCCCCGGACAACCAATGTCCAGTAGCGGCGTTTGTTCGATTATGCAGCGATCTATTTGATCGCTCTGCTCGTCCTACTTATCGGTCAGGCTGCCGTCCTCGTCGCGGTGCAGCTTGCCCGACTCAGGAACGTATCCGTTCACCGGAGCGTTCAGCTCTACCTCGCCAACATTCATCTTGAAAGTGACCTTCTTGTGTCCGCCGACGTAAACGTCCTGCAGACCCTTGATAGAGGTGGTGGCGTACTTCAGCTGAGCCTGCCCCTTGGTCTCCAGATCCTCCATAGCGAATTTGCCATCGCCAACCAGGGAGCCACCAGCCGGGATCTCCGCGTTGTTGATTCCGGAGACCTCCTTGCCGTCGACCTTCACGGACTCAATCTTGACGGCCTGACCCTTCTCATCCTCGTTGGTCACGGTGAACTTCAGCGCCAGGGTATTGTCCGGGCCAACCACCACGGAAACGTCCTGCACGTCAGCGTGGCCAGCGTTGCCGTGCGCACCGTTGACGGCGGCCACCTGGCTGGAAGTCTGGGTGATCTGACCTGCGCCGCACGCGGACAGTGCGAGTGCGGAACCTGCTGCGACCAGCGCCAGCGCACCACGGGCAAAGGTCGTCTTCAGGGGCTGGGCCTTGAGGGTCTTCACGATGCGTTCCTCCATCTGAGGCATGTCTTAAAGCAGTTGAATAAAAACGTCTACAACCAGCCTAGCCTGTAGCCCCCCGAGACACCTAGCCAAGGAGCCAATAATGGCTAATTAATGCCCCTTAATGCACAGTTGCTCGGATGAGTACGCCCCGAATGCGGGTAGTGGGGCTAATTGCGGTAGAATTTATCGGGTATTTGCGCACTTATTTCCCAGTGCCCGTCACACCCCCGCCATAGCCCTACGGAAGGACGTTAGAGGAATACTTATGGAGTTCGCAGTCGGAGATACGGTCGTTTACCCGCACCACGGCGCCGCCGTTATCGAGGGCATCGAGCAGCGGGAGTTCAAGGGGGAAACCGTCGACTACTTGGTGCTGCGTATTAACCAAGGCGACCTGTCCGTTCGCGTGCCGGCGGCAAACGCCGAAAAGGTTGGTGTGCGTGACGTGGTGGGCGAGGAAGGCCTGCGCAAGGTCTTCTCGGTACTGCGCGAGACCGATGTTGAAGAGGCTGGAAACTGGTCCCGCCGATACAAGGCCAACCAGGAGCGCCTGACCAGTGGCGATGTGAACAAGGTGGCCGAGGTTGTGCGCGACCTGTGGCGCCGCGATCAGGACCGCGGCCTGTCTGCAGGTGAGAAGCGCATGCTGGCCAAGGCCCGCCAGATCCTCGTAGGCGAGCTCGCTCTAGCCGAGGGGGTTGACGACAAGAAGACTGATGCGCTGCTGGCTGACATGCAGGCCGCTATTAAGCGCCACCGTGAGGCCGCCGCTGCTGCCCGTGCGGCAGGCGTGGACGAGGATCCCAAGTCCGGTGGCTCCATCGATCTGGACGACGAGCTGGACGGCGAAGACTAAGCCGAGCTAACGCCGTGACAGCGAACGTCTATGCACTCGTCGCCGCTGCCGGTAGCGGCACCCGCCTGGGGTTTGACACCCCGAAAGCTTTCGTAGAGCTCCACGGTCGGTCGTTGCTGGAACGATCGTTGGACGGCCTCGCGGCGTCCCAAAGCATCGACCATGCCATCGTGCTGGTTAGCGAGAACATGCGCGACCGCGCCGAGCGCATCGTCGTCGATCCCCTCAACGCCGCAGAATGGGCGCCCATGACCGTCAGCGTGGAGCTCGGGGGAGGGGAACGTTTCGATTCCGTGTACGCGGGTCTTGTGGCGATCCAACGGCGGCTCAACGCCGCGGGCGAGGCCACCACCGGGCGCTTCGTTGCCGTCCACGACGCCGCCCGCTGCCTTACCCCACCCGCCATGATCGCCGAGGTTGTCGACCGCGCGCGCCGTGGCGTCGCAGAAGGTTCCTGGTATGGGGCGATCCCGGTGTTGCCGGTGGTAGACACTATTAAGGTTATTGACGCCCCCACCTCCGGCCCGCGCGCAGGGCAGACGGTCGTGGAGCAAACCCCCGACCGTGCCAGCCTGCGGGCAGCTGCCACGCCGCAGGTATTTGACCTGGAGAAGCTGATCGAGGCCAACGAGCAGTACCTGCGCACCACGGAGATCAGTTCCGCGCACGCGGTGGATCGGGTGGGTGCTTCGCCGTTGCCGCTGGTGACGGACGATGCCTCGCTGATGGAGATGGCTGGCTTCCCTGTGGTGGCGGTGGATGCGGACCCGTTGGCTATGAAGATCACCACGCCCCAGGACTACCGCGTGGCGCAGATGATCCTGAACGGCAGCGAAAGTTAGAAAGCCCGCAGCAGACAAGTAGAACGTAACCAGAGGCGAGAGGCAGACCGCAATTGAACACCCCACACATCATTCCCCGCGTCGGTATTGCGACGGATGCTCACCAGGTGCAGCCAGGCAAGGACTGCTGGATGGCTTGCCTGCTGTGGGAGGGGCAGGACGGCTGCGAGGGGCACTCCGATGGCGACGTGGTGGCGCACGCGGTAGTGGATGCGCTGCTCTCCGCTGCAGGACTCGGCGACCTGGGTAGTTTCGTCGGGGTGGGGCGCAAAGAGTACGACAACGTCTCCGGCGAACGCCTACTGCGCGAGTGCCGCGAGCTGTTGGAATCCAAAGGCTTCGTGATCGGCAACGCGGCGGTGCAAATGGTGGGGAACCGCCCGAAAATGGGCACCCGGCGTGAGGAGGCCGAGAAGGTGATGGGGGAGCTCATCGGCGCCCCTGTCTCTGTCTCCGCCACCACGACCGACCACATGGGCTTCACCGGCCGCGGTGAGGGTGTGGCGGCTGTGGCGACGGCGGTTGTGTGGCAGGCGCAGAACTAGTTATTGACAATCCTTTCGCGCCCTCGTAGGTTTGTTCCATCAAACAGAACCCCTGCGCATTAAAGGTTTGGAACTTTCTTGTCGAATAGCTACTCGTTTTCTTTTAGCTACCCGCGCTCTGATGAAGGGGTCGAGGTCCACTCGCTTGAGGTTCCCACTAGCCCAACAGTCATACTGGGTGTCAACGGTGCAGGTAAGACCACGCTCATGAAGCTGCTTGCTGGTCAGCTAACACCGTCTAAAGGCGCTGTGCCGAAATTGGGTCGAGCTGTGTACGTCCCGCAGCATTTCGAAAACATCAATGGTGCGCGCGTTGTTGACTATGTTTCCTACGTTGCCTGGCTTAATGGTGCCGGTTGGGCGGAGAGCAAGAGGACCGCGGCCTATTGGATTGAATTCGTCGGTTTGAAGGAACACGCACATAAGCAATGCAGCAAGCTGTCCGGTGGGCAGCAAGCTCGCGTGCAAATAGCAACAGCCCTGAACTCTAACGCGGAGCACATACTGCTGGACGAACCCAGCGCCGCACTCGACCCACTGGCGAAGCGGGATTTGCAAGGACTCTATCGATCCATTGCGGAAGCGGGCGTTGGCCTTTGGGTTTCTAGTCATCAGCCCTTGGAAGTGGAGAAGCCGTTCGAGCATGTACTCGTGTTGCATGAAGGAAAGGTTGAGTTCCAGGGGCCAATGAGCGATTTTCTGCGAGTTGGGCGCGGTTCGCTAGAGCCGGGGGAGTCACATCGCTATTCCGACACTGTGAGAAACCTTGCGGAGGCATTTTCCAGGACCGGTGGCCATGTCGAGGATTAATGCGATCAACGTTGCTTTGGTGCTCGCAGCTGCAGCGCTTGGTTTGCTGAGCATTGCACTCAACGCCAACCCGGTGCCTACGCAGGACAACGCAGTCTCCAACAGCTTGGCCATCTACTATTCGCTGGGGCCAATCCTGGGCTTTATCGGTGCTAAAGAGATGGCACGCTTCCGTTCCTTTTTTAAGTCCCGCGGCTCTGTGCAGGATGTTTTTAAAGTCTGGCTCAGATCCTTGGCGCTTCCGCTATTGCTCGCGGTGGCAGTGGTGTTGGCGTACCTCGCAGTGCAGCTGGCGGATATCGGCTACGTAGAGTCCGCACAGTCCCTTGCAACGGGGTTGGTCTTTATTGTTCTTCACGGCGTGGCATGGCTGAGCTTGGGGGCAACTTTAGGGCTGTACCTACCAGCAATTGTGGCGATCGCTGTCGGCTTGCTTCTTCCTTATATCCTGGTCGCTTACCCAGTGTCGCTCTCAAACGTGGCGTGGCGACAAATGTTCGGGCAACCGTTCAGCTCTTGTTGCCAAGTATCACAGAGCGTGGACCCGATTCTGTGGAAGGCTTCGGCGCTGGTGCTGGGGGCTATATGCGTTTGCTCGTTGCTGTTGACCGCGGCTTTTCATGGAAATTGGCTTCCGGGGCTGTCCGCGTGGCCACTTCGCGTGGCCGCCATTGTTCTACTCGGCGTGAGCTGTGGATTAGGCTACGGAATCGCCCAAGACGGAAACTATGGTTCCGCGGTGCCCCGCCCCCAAGAGCATATGATCTGCGAGGGAGCGGTGTGTTACTGGCGCGAAACCCCACCTGAGCAGGTAGACGCAAACCGCAAGGTGTGGGAATCGTTGGGCGTCACTACCTACAGGCTGATCGACGCCGAACCGCAACGGGACGGCGACATCTGGCTCGCCCATTCGAATCAGCTACAGGAAGTAAAGCGCGCGCTCCTGGTCGAACTCCTCAGCAACGAACCTGCACTTAAGGGGGCACCGTCGTGTTGGGGAACTCCGCAGGAACCCGTATCCGTAGCGGAGTCTCTTCCCGATCTGACGGAAGAAGAACTGGAACGAGCGACCCTGACGCCTTCCGGACAATGGCGCGGGGTGCATGGCACGAATGAGGGAGTGGACGTGAAATTCATCCTGAATCGGGCGAACTCCGAGTGTAGGGAGGGATAGTGTCTGCCCAGCATCGAGCACAAATCTATTGGCGCGGTCATTCCGCGACCTACGCGGCGATACTTCAGGTGTTCGCCCTCGTGGGCGCCGTCCTGTTCGGCACGACCACGATTCCCATTCCCTGGGCTTCGTGGAGTTCGTCCGGAGTCGTTCCGTTTAACTTCGTGTTCTCCATCGCTATCGTTAGCTCTGCGGTGATGTTCTGGGATAACCGGCTTTCCCAGCTGGAAGAACTAATTGGCCGCACGTGGGCAGCCTGCGACTGGCTTTTCCTTGGGATCTGCTTGGGTGAATGCGGCGTTGTCGCGGTCCTGGGCAACCCAGGCATGTTGCAGTACACGCTTATTGCATTGTCGGTAATTTTCGGCGCATGCTTGGTGGCAGACCTGCGAAAGAGCTTCTATGGACTGCTTCTGCTAACCGCAGCCCAGTGCCTGCTCATATCGGTGTTGCCAAGCAAATACCTGCCATTGTTCTGGTCGCCCAGGATCGATGTGATTGTGATTGCGCTTCCCATCTGCCTGCTACTTTTCGCGGCAGTGCGGAGCGCTATCAAGAAGGCCGAGCCCCGGTTGGCTCAGCTCAGCAGTTAATGCGGTTGCAGATTTCCCCGATGCCGTCGATAGCGATGCGCACCTCGTCGCCATCGGCCAGGTACTGCGGTGGGGTCATGCCATGGCCGACGCCCTCTGGTGTGCCCGTCACGATGACGTCACCAGGTGCCAACGAGGCGAAATTGCTGATGTAATCCACCAGATCCTGTGGCTTAAACACCAGGTCGGCAACGCTGTGTTCCTGGCGGAGTTCGCCGTTGACCCAGGTGCGTAAGACAGCCCCTTCCGCAATCGGATCGAAGTGTTCGGCGGGAACCATCCATGGGCCGAATCCGCTGGAGCGGTCCAGGTTCTTGCCCTGCAGCCACTGCTGGGTGCGGTACTGCCAGTCGCGCTGAGAGAAATCATTCATCACGGCGTAGCCCGCGATCTGGCCGGCCTCGCCCATAATGACGGCGAGCTCGCCCTCGTAGTCTGCCTGCGCGGAGAGCTCCGGGGGAACCACTACCTCGTCGAACGGACCCGCCAGGGCGGAGGCGTACTTCACGAAGAGGGTGGGGTGGTCCGGGATCGGGTGTCCCATTTCTGCGATGTGTTCCCGATAGTTAAGGCCGACACAAAAAATCTTCCCCGGGTTCGGCACGACTGGCCCCAGCTGGTCGGCGGTGAAGGTAACGGTGGGGAGGGAATCCAGCTCCGTGTTGCTGACCTGCGCCTTGTAGGGGAATTCGGCTAGGAGCTTGCCCTCGCCACCTTCCTCGGAGAAAGAGGTGACTGCTACTGGGCGCCATGCACCCCGATCGTTGAGGCGGATGGTGGCGAATCTCGTGGTGCTTTGAGTGTGCATGCCTTCCACGATACTGACACGCAGGGGAAAGAGGCCGGATGCGCATGCCTATACTGTGTGGTGTGACTTTGCGAATTTACGACACTGCCGCCCGCCAGCTCCGCGACTTCGAGCCTATCCGTGAAGGCCATGCCTCGATCTATCTGTGCGGAGCGACCGTGCAGTCGATTCCGCACATCGGACATGTGCGTAGCGGAGTTGCTTTCGACATTCTGCGCAACTGGCTAGAGGCCAAGGGGTTGGACGTCGCTTTCGTAAGGAACGTCACCGACATTGACGACAAGATCCTGACCAAGGCCGCGGAGAACAACCGCCCGTGGTGGGAGTGGGCTGCCACGCACGAGCGCGCGTTTAACTGGGCTTATGACCAGTTGGGCGTCACCCCACCTTCCATCGAGCCCCGCGCCACAGGGCACGTGCCGCAGATGATCGAGTACATGCAGCGCATCATCGACAACGGCCACGGCTACGCCGCAGACGGCAACGTGTACGCGCAACCCGCGACGATCGATAACTACGGTTTCCTGTCCGGCCAGAAGCTGGATGAGATGGATCAGGGTGAATCCGCGGGTACCGGCAAGCGCGACCCGCGCGACTTCACCATGTGGAAGGCAGCCAAGCCGGGCGAGCCGGCCTGGGATACTCCGTGGGGCCGTGGCCGCCCGGGTTGGCACATCGAGTGCTCCGCGATGGCCACGACCTACCTGGGCAGTGAGTTCGACATTCACTGCGGTGGGTTGGACCTGCAGTTCCCGCACCACGAGAACGAGGCCGCGCAGGCGACGGCAGCGGGGGATGGGTTCGCGCGCTACTGGATGCACAACGGCTGGGTGACGATGTCCGGTGAGAAGATGTCGAAGTCCCTGGGCAACGTGCTTTCTATCCCGAATGTGCTGAAGCTGGTGCGTCCGGTTGAGCTGCGCTACTACCTGGGCAGCGCGCACTACCGTTCGATGCTGGAGTACTCCGAGGCTGCGCTGGGCGAGGCCGCTGCGGGCTACCGCCGCATCGAGAAGTTCCTGGTGCGCGCCATCGAGTTCGTCACCGGAGAGACCGCCGTGGACCCGCAGGCGCTGCCGGTCGGCGAAGTGCCGGCGCGGTTCGCGGAGAAGATGGATGACGACCTGGCCGTACCGCAGTCGTTGGCCGTGATCCACGATATTGTTCGCGAGGGCAACAAGCTACTGGAGGCTAAGCCCACGGACGAGGTAGAGCAGCAGGTCAAGCAGATCGCTGGACAGGTTCGTGCGATGGCTGCCGTGCTGGGTGTGGATCCGCTCAGCGAGACGTGGTTGGAATCCACCAAGGCCGCTGCGGGCGGATCCGACGTGGCGATGGGTGCCCTGGATGTGCTGGTCAAGGCTGAGCTGGAGCGCCGCGCCGAAGCCCGCGCGGCCAAGGACTGGGCCACCGCCGACGAGGTACGCGACCGCCTGGCCGAGGCCGGCATTGAGGTTACGGATACAGCCGATGGCGCGAAGTGGTCGCTGAAGGGGTAGTTCCATAGACGTACTCGTCGGGCTGTAACTCTGATCCTGGAAGCTCGACCTCGTCGTCATATATTTCTTCGGGTACGAAGTATTCTTCGTCTTTCGACCACATTGGGTTCAGGCCTGGCAAGAACCAAATGGTGGCGGCAGAAACGATGGCAATGATGATGCCGCCCAGTGTTGCGTGCTCCGGCGGGATGTACCAAAAACCGGCCACGATCAGGGCGCCGATGGAGCCGATACATAGGGGGAGGAAGAGGTTCAGATTCAACCTGTTTGCGGTTCTGTATTCGACCCAGTCCTCGCTGGGGAAGCGGCCGCGGGCTTGGGAGCGGATTCGGCGCTGCGTTTTCTGAGAACATACGACGCATGCGATGGCGACTAGTGCCAGCCCGACTCCGGCGATAATAAAGTCGCCGACTACTGCGCCGTATGCCATCACGCCGATCGATACGGTTAGGGCAAAGCGTTCGGTCGCGGAAAGCGGAATTGCCTGGTGGGGGTCTACTTCAGGGTAGAGGTTGGCCAGAGGGGCCGGGGTGTATGCGGTCATCCTTCGTGTCCTTTCTCGGGGGTGAGAGGTGGGGGTGGGAGACGAAGCTAAACACAAGATGCTTCTGTCTCTTAGGCTGACGTCATGATACTTTCAGTTAAGTTGAGCCTTACCTAATTAAGGTAACACTATCCTAAGTTAGTGGTAAATCCTGGGTAGAAGGTAAGGCTGCGTAAGTCTTTTGATGTTTCAGTTCTGAGTAGGATCAGCATGCACCTTTCACTGTTTGGATCACGTCGAGGCTCGGTGCGACGGTCGTTCGGTCGTACATCCACGGCCGTTGCC
This sequence comes from Corynebacterium sp. TUM25020, assembly GCF_056388495.1. Taxonomy (NCBI): domain Bacteria; kingdom Bacillati; phylum Actinomycetota; class Actinomycetes; order Mycobacteriales; family Corynebacteriaceae; genus Corynebacterium; species Corynebacterium sp. TUM25020. The sequence continues at coordinate 264,821 of NZ_JBWJFG010000002.1, forward strand.
GCCACCTCCGTACTTGCCTTCGCTCCCGTAGCATTTACCACGGTCGCTACTCCCGTTGCCTCAGCGGCGGGAACCTGTGAATTTAATTGGGGTATCAAGCAGAGCTACCGTGCCTATATCCAAGGCCCTGTCGCTAAAGGCGGATGGGGTGGCGACGGTATCGGCTTTACCGGCGATAAGACCGGCCCGAATGGCACCTTCCAGTTCAGTCCCCAAAAGCCCCAGGTAAACGGCGATACGGTGACCGTTCCGCTAAACGGAGTTCTCCGTTTCAACGGTCACAACTATGGCGGCGATGACCTGCTAGATATGACGCTCTCCGATTGGAAGGTACGCGCAAAAGGAAAAACCGCCGAGATCCTGGTGGACTATGTCTCCTATGAGTCGGACATGGTCGATAAGAGCAAACGGGGAGCCAAAATCACTGGCGACGATGAAGTCATCGCCAAGGTGAACCTGTCTACCCCGGTGAACCCCGGCTCAGGGAGCGTAAACCTTTCTGGTTCTACGACGCTTACTCAAGGTGGCAGTCGGCTGTTTCTCGCTTACAAGGCGGGAACCTCGATGGATCCAACCAGTGGCTCAGTTGCTTTGGACGGCAGCTGTGGATCAGATTCGGGCAGTGGCTCGGGATCGGGCGAAAAGCGCACGCTGACCACGATCGATGGCAACTTCACCGGCTTTAACAAGGAAGCTATGGGAATTCTGTCTGAGACGAACGACACGATGAACGCCCTGACCACTTTCATGGGTAACTCCCAAGCCTTCTTGGACGAGTATGAATCTTTCGTCAATCGCGGGCGCGGTAAGAACGGATCTTCTAGCGGAAGCGACTCCGGAACTAGCTCCACCTCCGGAACGAGCTCCAACTCCAACTCCGGTTCTGGTGGCGGATCGGCCTCTGGTGGAGCATCGCTTGGATCCGGAAACAGTGGTGCGCGAAACGGCGGAACAGGCGGCGGGTCGGCCTCCAGCGGAGGCGGAACAACCCGTGGCGGTGTCGCTGCAGGCGGAGCAGCTGGTGGCGGTGGAGATCTGCACTGCGCGTCGGTCAAGGCAGTCGAAAGCGCCAAGGCATCGTGGGCTCTGAAAGAATCCTTCCAGTCGTACATCACCGGCTCTATCGCTAAGGGCAAGTGGGATTTGAGCGGGGTCGGATACAGCGGTGGCAAGTATCAGTTCACCGGCAACGGTGGCAACGTCGATACATCTTCGCAGCAGGGAACGATTTCCTATGGTGGCGCGATGCAATTCACCGGTCACAACGGAATTCTCGACCTGAACATTGCTAATCCGGAGATCCAGTTCAACGGTGGAACAGGAAGGCTTGTTGCCGATGTTCGTTCTTCAAACATGGAAGGCGAGAAACGAGACTTCGGGCGCACAGTGCTGGGAGACCTGAGCTTTAGTTCCCTTGATGTCTCGGAAAACTCAGTAAGCGGAGAGGCGAGTGTATCGCTGACCCAGGATGGTTCCGTAGCTTTCGCTGAATTCTACGATCCGGGAACCCAGCTAGCGCCGATATCTTTCAGCGCCCAGCTAGGTGGCCAGGGTGACTGCGACGCAGTGGGCGGTACTTCAGCATCTGGATCGAATGCGGGTGGATCGGGCGGTGGTTCTTCTGCCGCGCACAATGCTGCCGCCGCGAAGCTCGCCGGCAATAAGGACGGTTTCGGCAATGGCGTCGACGGCGATTCTTCATCGGCTGGGTACGAAAACGGATCGAGCAAATTCAAGGTTAAGCCTGTTGCGGCTGAGGGCCAGGATGAGAATCCGACTTCTTACCTTCTCGGATTGATCGTAGGAGTCATCGTCGCAGGTGGAAGCATCGGTCGACTGGTTGTAAGTAATCCGTCTTAATCCGCCTACTAGGTGGCAAAACACTGTTCAGTTAGAAAGCACGTTTTAATGTCCATTGTTCCTAATCGAACTGTGCGGTTAGCGTTCCGCACCTGTGTGTTGTTTATCTGCACGGCCAGCCTCGCTGCGTGTGGCGTTAAGGGCGCCTATGAATCCGAAGCTGATGCTGCTCTGCGAAACGACATCAAGAATGCCGCTGATCTGCAGGACCCCCGTAGCTTTGAGGGAGTTTCGGAGGTCAAGGACTTCACGGATGTGGAGCCTGTGACCAAGAATCCATCCCCGAAGCTGCCGGTGGAGCTGACCGACGCAGACGGCCACGATGTCAAAGTTAATAAGCTAGATCGGATTCTGGCTCTAGACCTGTATGGCACTTACACTAAAACCCTTACTGGCCTGGGGCTTGCCGACCGGATTGTAGGCCGCACGGTCTCTTCTACTGAAAACATCTTGGCCGACAGGCCAGTGGTCACTCAGGGTGGGCACAACATCAACGTGGAAGCCGTGTTGTCGTTGGAGCCGGATATCGTCATCGTGGACCACTCCATCGGTCCACGGGACGCTATCGATCAGATTCGTCAGGCGGGCGTGACCACCGTGGTCATGGAACCGACCCGCACGATCGATTCGGTGGCCGAGGACATCACCACGCTCGGTGCTGTCGTGGGGCTCCCGGAGGATGCGGAAAAGCTTGCAGATCGCACAGTCGAGGAAATAGATCTGGATAAAGAGACCATCAAGAAGATGGTGCCCTCTACACCGATGCGGGTGGCATTCCTTTATGCTCGTGGAAATGGTGGAGTGTTCTTTATTATGGGCGAAGGGACCGGAGCCAAAGACCTGATCGAGGGCGTTGGTGCGGTTGACGTGGGGACGGAGAACAACCTTTCCTACATCGAACCAGCCAATGCGGAGTCGCTAGCTAGGTTAAACCCAGATGCGTTCATCATGATGACCGGCGGGTTGGAATCCACCGGAGGGATCGAAGGTCTGCTCAAACGCCCCGGCATAGCCCAAACCACAGCAGGGCAGAAGCGGCGCGTAATCACGATTCCAGATGGTCAATCGCTGGCGTTCGGTCCTATGACTGGGCAAACACTTTTGCGGACAGCGAAGGCGTTATATGACCCACACGGTTAACACGAACGAGTTTCTCCGGGCGCGAACGCGCCGACGGGTAGGGATTTTCGGTGCACTTGTGGTGCTAATGCTTGTTGCTGCGGTGCTATCGATCGTGCTTGGACAGTACTACGTGCCACTGCAGGATTTAGGTTCAATCTTGCTGGGGAAAGACCATCATTCAGGTCTGGCCTCCAGCGTAGTGTGGGATATTCGCTTGCCGCGCATCCTGCTGGGGTTCCTAGTCGGTGCATGCTTGGGTGTGGCTGGAACATTGATGCAGGCGGTGTTTGCCAACCCACTGGCCGAGCCATCGATTATCGGCGTGACCTCGGGAGCCGGGGTTGGTGCGGCGTTGGCAATCGTCTTTAACCTTGCTTTCTTCGGCACGTTCACCGTTCCATTCTTCGCCTTTCTTTCCGCATTGGTTGCCGCTGGCCTGATTTACCAGCTAGCTCGAAGCCAAGGCCGAGTTGTGGTTATCAATCTGGTTCTCACAGGTATCGCGGTTAATGCCGTGTGTGGAGCAATTATCTCCTTCATGGTCTATTTGGCTCCGACCGCCAGTCGGGAAGAGATCATCTTTTGGCAGATGGGATCCCTAAATGGTGCCCAGTGGAAGCACGTTTGGGTGGTTTTGCCGATCACGATGGTTGGAATTGCCGTAGCCCTACGGATGGGTGGGGCACTAGACGTACTTGCTTTGGGTGAGAAAGCCGCTGGTCACACAGGGATCAATGTAAGTCAATTGCGAGTGATTGCGATCATCGCTGCGACCGTACTCACTGCAGGCGCAGTTGCCTTTGCCGGGCTCATCGGCTTCGTAGGGCTGATTATCCCGCACCTGTTGCGAACGGTCATGGGGCCGGAGAATTATCTACTCATCCCTGCTTCTGCGCTTGGCGGGGCGGTCTTGATTGGTCTGGCCGATGTGGCTGCCCGCACATTGATTGAATTCGCAGATTTGCCTATTGGCATCTTCACTGCCCTTGTCGGCGGCCCGACTTTCTTCGTTCTGCTGCGCCGAATGATGCGAAAGGGGATTCATGCATGAGTGCTCACTGTAGCGATGCGACTACAAACAGTATGGCTATCGGCGATAGGGCCATTGAGGTATCTGGCCTTACCGTCGACGTTGGCGCCAAGCGGTTGCTCAGTGACATTAGTTTTGTCGCTCGTGCCGGCGAGGTCACAGGGCTCATTGGGCCGAATGGTGCTGGTAAGTCGACGCTGCTTGCCGCGCTGTCTGGGGATATTAAACCTACTCAGGGTGTGGTTTCCGTCGCCGGATTAGACCCCTCTCGGGCTGATGCAAGGACGATGGCGCGGCGCCGTGCGGTGTTGCTTCAGGATGTCCAAGTCGCGTTTGAGTTTCTTGTTCGAGATGTTGTGGCGATGGGACGGCGACCGTGGCGAGGGACAGTCGATAGCAGTGTGGATGAGCTCATTGTTGACGCTGCTCTGGACGCCACCGGTTCCACTACGTTGGCAGTTCGTGACATCGTCACTCTTTCCGGTGGCGAACGTGCTCGGGTTGCATTGTCCCGGGTATTGGCCCAGCAAACACCGGTGGTGTTGTTAGACGAGCCGACCGCGGCGATGGATATCCGTCATCAGGAACAAGTCTTGAGCTTGATGCAGCAGATCGCTCACAGAGTTGGAACTGCGGTGGTGATTGTGTTGCATGACCTCGATGCAGCTGCGGCGTATTGCGATCACATCGTCTGTCTATCCAATGGGCGAATTGCCGCCGATGGATCGGTTGATTCGGTCTATACCGACGAGATCCTCTCCAGCGTTTATGACTGGCCCATCGAAGTTGTCCGCAGTGCGGATAATGACATCTCTGTCCGTCCGCGGCGAAGGGATCCGCCTGCTGCAGTAGCTCAACTGCTTTCCGCATATCAATCCACCCTCCCATTCACTAGGGCTAAGTCCCTAGGATCCATTCATCAGGAGTAATTCTCATGTCTATTAAGTCAACTCGAAATGCCATGCTCGGCACTGTGATGTCCTTCGCCCTGGGCACTGCTGCACTTTCCGTACCCGTTGCATCGGCACAGGAGGGCGCATCTCAGGCTAAACCTGAATGCAAAACTGTTATCACTGGCGGTACCTTCAACTGGGGATTGAAGGAGAGCTTCCGCAGCTACATCCTGGGGAGAATCGCTCAGGGAAGCTGGGAAACGAAGGGTGAGGTTAAGGAATCTGATCCTGCCAACAAGAAGTCCAAGGACTTCCAATTCCAATTCCAGGTAGACCCAAGTGTATCTAGCATTGAGGTCGATTCCGAGGGCAACGTAACCAAGGCAGAGATCGGCACCAAGCCGTCCGATGTCGTTTTTGAAGGCCATCATGGTGCTTTGTACTCGAACTTCAAGTCCCCTTACATCACGGCCGAGGGGGCTAGTATTCAGGGCGGCGCCAGCTACGAGGGATACTACGTGCCTGGCAAGCACATGACTGAGTACACGCCTGAGGACCGTATCGAAGAGAACAAGGTTTCCGGCAGGGACGTGTTCTCGAAGGGGCACGGAAACTGGAAGGTTGACGGGGACACTGTCACGCTTGATGCAAGCAGCATGACCTACGTTCCTAAGCCAGGAACGGATGGGGACAAGAACATTGTGGAGGGTGTAGACGTCCTATTCATGGGCATTTACTCGGCGGACTACAAGCCAGAGCTGGATGACATCAATGTTTCTCTGACCACCGAGAAGAAATGTGCAACGCCAGGGGAGCCGAATCCGGATGATGAAGGTGGTTCCGGCCCGGACAACCCGAGCAACCCAGACAACCCGAGCAACCCAGACAACCCGGACAACCCGAGCAACCCGAGCAACCCAGACAACCCGAGCAACCCAGACAACCCGGACAACCCCAGCAACCCGGACAACCCGGACAACCCAGACAACCCGGATGACCAGGGGCAAGGCCAAGGTTCGCTGGGCAAGTTCGGAAAGGTGTGGAACTACATTCTTGGCACGGTCGGAATCCTAGGCATGCTGGCGATCATTGGCCACGCGATCAACGTGTCTGGCGCTCTCGATGGCATTCACAAGAAGATTGATGAATTCCTACGCCACCACAACTTGCGCTAATAACGAGTTCCCTTTTCTCGTTCAGCGACAAATTCCAGATTCCACGCGGATCTTGAAACTCTTTCGAAAGGAATAACGTGATGGCTTCGACCTCCACACTTTCAAACACAAGCTTTAACACAGCCGAGCCGATCTCTCAGGCACTGCGCAATGCCACTGCGGAGGCGCACGGGCGCGCAGAAGGATCCGAGTTCATGAGCACCCTTTTCAAAGGCGAGCTTGACGCTCAAGCGGTGTATGCGCTTTCGGGACAACTCTGGTTTGTCTACAGCGCTCTAGAGAACGCTGTAGAAAGAGTCTCCGGCACTCCCATCGGGTCGGCTATTGCCGATCCGCGCCTACAACGTTGCGCTGCGTTGGAACACGATCTGACGTATTGCCTCGGCTCCGATTGGCGCGAACAACTTGAACTACTGCCCGCCACCCGGCGGTATGTAGATCGCCTCGACTCTTTCGGAGAACAAGACGTTGTACGAGTGATCGCTCATCACTATGTCCGCTACCTCGGGGATATTTCCGGCGGTCAGGTCATCGCTGTACGTGTAGCAGACCTCTACAATGTCGCTCCTGAGGCATTGAAGTTCTATGACTTCTCCGCTATTGGCAAGATCCCTCCGTACCGAACCAGCTACCGTCAGCGCCTCGATAGCCTGCCACTCACAGCACAGCAGCGTTCCGAATTGATTGAGGAAGCCATCGATGCTTTTGGTATGAATTTTTCCCTGTTCACAGATCTTTACGGAGTCTGCGCGTGAATACACCATTCTTGTCCAAGTCCAATTCCCGCCACTTCGTTGCCAGCGCCCTGGTCAGTTCCGTCGCGTTAAGCGGCATGGCGGTTCCTGTAGCACAGGCAGAGGAAGTGTCCGCCCCAGTGTTAGGAGCCGGTGCTTTTGCCTGGCCGATCAAAACCTCTTTCCTTAAGCATGTGCAGGGGCCGATCGCCAGGGGAACCGTCATCGGCGATGGAGGCGCGGAGTTTAAGGGAAACCAGTTTGTGTTCCCAGTAAATACCCAAGAAACAAAGCTGGACCCGCAGGGGAATGGCACGATTGCCCTGGACGGCAGCGCACATGTGACCGCATACAAAGGTCTTGGTAAGAACGGCGGGCCAGCTTTGGATGTCTCTTACTTCGACTTGAAGTTGAATGTCACAGGTCAGGCGGTATCGCTTATTGGGGACTACTCCCTTTCCGGTAACACGGCGAACGATCCTACACAGCTAGACAAGCGCGGCGACGATGAAGTAATCGTGACCTTCACCCTGGAAGCCCCGATTGATCCGGGTAAGGATCTCGTTGCCCAGAACCGTCCCACAACGGCCGGTATCGGATTGCAGAGATCTCTACTCCGCTACAACGAGGGCGAGCAGCTGGAGGGCGCGGACGTTGACCTGCTGCTGGACTATGACGATGGCAAGCAGATAGAAGATGTAACCCCGCAGGAACTGCAGGGAAGTGCAAGCGGATTCTCCGGTTCTTCTAGCGGCAGTTCCAAAAACTCGTCCCTTGGCATCGCGGCCGGTGTGATCGCCGCCATTGTGGCAGTGATTGGGGTAGGGGCACTGGCCTTCGGGCCCGTGGATTGGCGAGGAGTTTTGAAGAACTTCGGCATCACTGCCTAGAAGGAAAGCATCGTACCACCCCATCTGCGAAGAACTATTGCTCGTTTCAGCTGCTGCCGGCAAGATTGGTAATGGAAGCAACAAATTCACAGCAGGTGGGGTGCTTTGCTGTCCACGTTCTCGTGAGCCTGGTTCCAGTTTTGCGTGCCGGGAAGTAACATACACAAACGCACGTAGTCGACCAGGTAAGAGGGGCAATCACAGTGGCGGGCAACACCCAGCGCAGCGGAGGCGTGCGCAAGAAGAACAAGAAGGGCGCAACCAAGGGCTCCGGCGGCCAGGGGCGCCGCAGCCTGCGGGGCAAGGGGGCCACGCCGAAGGCGGAGGATCGCGTCTACCACGCCGCCTACAAGCGCAAGCAGGCCGCCAAGCGCCGGGCATCTGGTGCGCACGACCGCTTCGCAAAGGACGATAACCAGGTGGAGCTGGTCGTCGGCCGCAACCCGGTGATCGAATGCCTGCACGCCAAGGTTCCCGCCACCGCGCTGTACGTCGCGGAGGGCACCAAGAACGACGAGCGCCTGGCCGAGGCCGTCCACACCTGCGCCGACCGAGGCATTTCTGTGCTGGAGGTTTCCCGCGCCGAGCTGGATCGCATGACCGGCAACGGCATGCACCAGGGCATCGGTCTGCAGATCCCGCCCTACCAGTACACGCAGGTAGAGGACCTGATCGAGCGGGCCGCCTCCGCGCCTCAGCCCGGCTTGGTCGTCGCGCTGGATAACATCACCGATCCGCGTAACCTCGGCGCGGTCATCCGCTCTGTCGCTGCATTCGGCGGCCACGGCGTGATCATCCCGGAGCGTCGCAGCGCCTCAGTTACCGCTGTTGCTTGGCGTACCTCCGCGGGCACGGCCGCGCGCCTCCCGGTGGCGAAGGCCACCAACATGGTGCGTTCCTTGAAGCAGTTCCAGCAGGCCGGCTACCAGGTCGTGGGTTTGGACGCCGGTGGCGACCACACCCTCGACACTTACGACGGCACCACCCCGACCGTGATCGTCGTCGGCTCGGAGGGTAAGGGGCTGTCCCGCCTGGTTTCGGAAACGTGCGACACGATCATGTCGATCCCCATGGCCAAGTGGGTGGAATCCCTCAATGCGTCGGTCGCTGCGGGCGTGGTGCTCAGCGAGTTCGCCCGCCAGCGTCGCGCTGCTAAGTGACGCCCCTTCGTTCCAGCTGTAGCCGGTCCCAGCGCTAGCTGATCATTAGCGCTGGTCGAACATTTCCTCCTGCTTATCCCACTGAACCTGCGCCCAGGCTTCCCGCAGCTCGGGCTGTGGGTCGTAGATGGTTTCCTCGCCGGTGGGGAAATGGGCGTCAAAAACCTGCGTGGCGAAGCCCAGCGAATAGGGATCGAAACCTGGGTCGTGAGAGTGCACGAACTGCCTCCACCGCGACTGCATGGCGACGGTGGTGGCGCGCATCTCGTCGCGACCGCCGAGCAGCACGGCGATGCGCCCCTTGTCCTGGTCATAGCGCTGGAAGAGGATCGGTAGGTCCAGGGCGTGCATCGCGCCCATGCCGGAATAACGCAGGAACGGGGTGGTGGTGTCCAGCCGGTAGACCCACGCCCGGTCGCTCGGGTGATTCTGCGCCAAGTACCAGGAAGGGCCGGTGAACAGCGCGTCGCCGAAGAAACGCCCCTTCAGCTTGCGGGACTTCGGGCCACCATAGTGCTGCTCCAGGATGTTGGTGGCCTGAGCATCGGCGCCGGAAATCGCGTGGGCGAACGTGCGTGTGCGCGTGTACTGCATGGAGCTACGCTTCGGCTCCAGGTGCATCATGTCGTACTCGTTGCGGTTCGTGCCGATCAGCAGGGGAACGTCCATCATCGCGCCGGGGGATAGCGGGTGCTCCGGCAGCAAGTCCCCGTCGATCACCGGGGCGAACGGGCCGGCCTTGGAAATGGGATTGTCTGCGTGGAAGCGAACGATCTCATCCGAGAGGCGCCCCAAAATTGCGTGCTCGGCGGTTAGCAGATCTTCGGTGGCGGCCTGCAGTTCCTCATCGCTGAGCTCCGGCGGGCCCTGACGAACCGGGGTGCGCTGATCCAGTGGCATAGATTCCTCTGCCCGCATCCGGTGCAGCCAGCGGGCTGCGAAATCCGTCCAGTATTTCGCATTAGCGCGTGTGTGGACGATCATCGGGGCGGGGGATTGCGCGATAGCCGCGCTGAACAGGCCCTTGGCAGATGGGGTGGCTAATAGGGCAGTGACCATGGATCCACCACTGGATTCACCCATGATGGTCACACGGTCCGGATCACCACCGAAGGCGCGGGCATTGTCGTGGATCCAGCGCAGTGCTGTCAGCAGGTCGGAGTGGCCTGCGTTGCTATCCATGGTGTCCGGCGTGTGCGTGCCTTCGCCCAGCGCCAATTGGCCGAAGATGCCCACGCGGTAGTTCACGGCCACGTACACACAATCGATGGCCTGGGCAAAATACTCACCGGAAAGCAGAGGCTTGTTCGCCGAGCCGTGAATATTCGATCCGCCATGGAAGTAGACCACCACCGGGCGGTTGGCCTCCGGATCAATGGCAGGCGTGGGGGAGTTTGCGGGACGCGGAACCACCACATTGAGCCATAGGCAGTCCTCGGTGCCCTCCCAGTTACCTGCGGACTTGCGCGCCGGGCGGTATTGGGAGCAGGCGTCTCCGGAAGTTGCGGCGTTAAACACGCCCTCCCATGGGGTAATGGGCTCGGCGCGGCGGAAGCGGCGTTCGCCGATAGGCTTTTCGGCGTAAGGGATGCCACGGAAGGCGGTGACGCCGTTCTCCGCGTGGCCTTTGATTAGGCCGGTGGTTGTGCGGATGATCCAGGGGTTGGTGGGTTGTGAGTTAGATGCCGTCTCGTTAATCACAAGTGCTACTCTAACGAGCTACTCGAGCGGCGTCCCTCTTACGGGGGAGATGAATATATTTTTAGCGCTATTAGTGGGGTGAGGGGCGCGCGAGTTAGGTGTGGTGTATGTGGCCCGCGGTTTCGTTGCTGGTCTGTTTCGATACTGACTCGCCGGCAGTCGAATACTCCTGAGCTCGCACTGCATCCGCCTGTACGTGCCGGGAACGCATCCACGCAATAACACGGCATACTAGGTAAATCACAAAGCTCAAGGTGGTTACGAACACGGAAACCGGTAGCCCCGGCGCCAGCGATGCCACCAGCCCTCCGACCGCCGCGACAACGGAGAACGTACCCGACAGCACCACGGCCAGCACCGGATTGCTGGTCACCTTCACTGCCGCCGCACCCGGGGTAATCAGCAACGCAATCAGCAGAAGCGCGCCGACAATCTGCACTCCCTGGCTGGCCACCACGCCGATTAATGCGGCAAATACCAGCGCCAGCAGGCGCACCTTTACACCAGAGGCAGCGGCCAGCACCGGATCCACCGTGGCGAACAAAAGCGGCCGCCAGAGTAGCGCCATCGTCACTACCACTAGAACAGTCAGCACCGCCAGGATGTTTAGCGAAGCCGAGCTCACGCCCACGATCTGCCCTGTCAACAGGCTAAACGCCGAAGACGACCTACCGGGGTAAAGATAAATAAACAGCACGGAAAGACCCATGCCGAAGCTTAAGACCACCGCCACGATGGCGTCTTGTTCCTTTTGTCCCAGTGCCGTCAGCGCCACAGCGGCCAATACTGCGCCGATCAGTGCACCCCAGCTCACGCTGAAACCAAAAAGCAGCGCGGCTGCCGCACCCATCAGCGCCAGCTCACCGGTGGAGTGTGCGGCGAAGCTCATTTTCCGCATCACGATCAGCGGTGCAATCGCGCCAGAGACGATACCCAGAAGCAGCGCTGCCAATAGCGCATGTTGTACGAAGTCCACCGAGAGTAACGCGAGGGTGTCATCCCACCAGTCGCCGGTCTGGAATTGGTTACTCATACGACCACCAGCTTTCCGTCCACATTCAACACCTGCACATCGGTTCGGTACAGCCGGGAGAGCGTCTCGCTGTTCATTACTTCCTTTATCGTGCCGATGGTGTGCCCATGCGGGGCGAGGTAAAGCACGCGATCGGTCACATTCAGGATCGGGTTGATGCCGTGGGTTACGAAAACGATCGCAGTGTTGTGCTCGCGCCGCCTGCGGTCGAGCAGCTCCACGGTCTGTTTTTGCGCCCGCAGATCCAGCGAGAGCAGCGGTTCATCGCACAGTAATAGCTCCGGATCCTGAGCCATCGCCTGCGCCTGGCGAATCAGTTGTTGCTGGCCACCGGAAAGTTCACCTACGCGGCGCTTGGCCAGGCCAGTCGCGCCTACCTCTTCTAGCGCCGCGTCTATTTGGGCCTTCTTCGGGCGCCTATTTTTTATGACGCCCGCTGCAAGAGCCAACCCAACGAGATCCCGCGCGCGTAGCGGAATGGATGGGTCAAACATCCTTTGTTGGGGGATATAGCCCAGCTTGTCCGTTACTTTAAGACTGCCTCGACTGAGTTTGCGGGTGCCGAGGGCAGCGTTCAGGAGAGTGGATTTTCCCACCCCGTTCGGCCCCAAAATAGCCAAAAACTCCCCCGGCGCAACCTCGAGGTCGAGGTCATGCCAGAGGGGTTCAACTGCCGCGTTGCGGAGAGCAAGAACCATTACTTGGTTGCGTCCTCCAGCTGCTTGATGAGGGAGTCTGCGTACTCAAAGTAGTCCTGACCCTCATCGGGAGTTTCGTTGACATTTACGACCTTGATGCCTGCCTCCTTGGCGGCCTCGGTCAGTTGCGAGGCGGCCGAGGTCTCCGACTGCTCGTTAGTGATGAGGATGTCGGCCTTCTTGTCAGTGATGAGCTGGCGCGTAGCGGCCAGATCAGCTGCAGAAGGCTCGGACTCACTGTTCACGGCGTGGGTGAAACCTTCTGGGGTGACGTCCTTCAGATCGGAATCATCAATTAGCTCGGCAGCCACAGACTCGGTGAGGATCACGTTCTTTCCGCTGAGCTTCTCCACACGGGCCTTCAGCTCGTCGGTCTTCTTGGTGATGTCCTCGTCGGACTCCGGAATGTCGGAGTTCAACTTGTGCAGTTCGGTGGAGAGCTTCTTCTCGAACTCGGAGACCACATCCAGGTCGAACCAGACATGCGGGTTGGTCTCATCGTGGCTGTGCTCGTGGGCGTGCTCATCGCCGTGGTCATGCCCCTCGTGCTCGTCATGAGCGTCTTCGCCGTGCTCGTGGCCGTGCTCGTGACCCTCATGCTCGTGGGCGTGCTCATCTGCACCGTGGCCTTCACCGTGGTGGTGATGCGCTGCAGCCAGCGGCTGTGCAGTCACAAGGGGAGTGTCTTCCTCCACGTTGTCGGTTAGCCAGTTGTCGTAGCCTGCACCATTGGCAACAACGATGTCCGCGTCTTTCACCTTGGCGATGTCGCGGGCAGTCGCTTCGTACTCGTGTGGATCATCATCCTTGCTGCTGAGGATGGTGGTTACCTCAACGTCATCGCGCCCTTCGGTGATGTCCTCCGCGATGCTGCCCCAGATAGAGGTGGAGGCGACCAGCTTGATTTTGTCCCCATCAGCTGCGGAATCTTCAGACCCGCCGGCACAGGCAGTTACGCCCAAAGCCAACGTTGCGATACTTAACACTGCTCCGAAATTGGCAACCATTTTCTTCATTCTCCCGAGATTAATGGGGATGAAAACGCTCGTCAACATAAAGATGGGTTGCTTACAGGGCACCAAAGTAGGCACGGGGAAGTGGGCGTCAACCCCCGAACAAGAAGGCCCGGGGACTACCCTTAGAAGAATGAGCAGAGCAGTACGGCGCGGCACCCTGGCCTCCATCGCGGCAGAACTGGGCGTTTCGCGCACCACCGTCTCGAATGCCTACAACCGCCCGGATCAGCTCTCTCCCGAGCTCCGCGACAAGATTCTGCACGTAGCGGCGAAGGTTGGCTACCCGGGGCCAGACCCGATGGCGCGCTCGTTACGCACGCGACGCGCAGGCGCGATCGGAGTGCTGCTGACCGAGGAACTTCCCTATGCCTTCGAAGATCAGGCATCGCTAGAGTTCGTCTCCGGTGTATCGGTGAGCTGCGGAGCAATGGATGCCTCCATGCTATTGATCCCCGCGGGCGTGGACGATAACCCCAGCGCTGATCGGCCTGCGCAGCTGGTAAACCAGGCCAGCGTGGATGGCTTCATTGTCTACTCCGTGGCTGATGACGACCCTTATTTAGCCGCCGTACGCAACCGTGGACTACCGACCGTGGTGTGTGATCAGCCCGCCGGCGCGGGCGACCCCTTCGTGGGAATTGACGACCGCGAGGCCATCAAGCCCGCCATTCGCACTCTTGTGGAGGCCGGGCATACCCGCATCGGCGTGCTATGTATCCGTTTGGATCGCGTGCCAAACAACGGACCGGTCCCCACCGAACGCATTGAGGGGGCGCACATGCATGTGCAGCGCTCTCGCCTGCTTGGCATTCTGGACGTGCTCCGCGAGGCGGGGATCTCCGAGCCACCTATCGTCGAGCGGCATATCAACAACCCCCAGACTGCCTACGAAGCTGCCAAGGAGCTGCTCGCAGCCAACCCAGAGCTCACTGCGGTGGCGTGCACCACGGACTCACAAGCCCTCGGAGTGCTGCGCTACGCAGAAAAGCAGCGCATCGACGTACCCAGCCAGCTTTCCGTGACGGGGTTTGACGGTATTCCTGAAGCTATTGACGCCCACATCACCACCGTCCGCCAACCCAGTAAAGATAAGGGATTGGAGAGCGGAAATATGCTTGCCGGACTCATCGAAAAGAGGCTGAACAACACATCGGCCAAGGCCAGCCGCAGAGTGGAAACGCCGACCGTGCTGCTGGAAACGGAGCTAATCCTCGGAACGTCCGTGGCGCCGCCGCATTAGTTCCTCGAGGAAATCCCGGACGTCCTCCGGGGTGTCCAGGCGGTGAGTGGCGGAGGTTTCACCGCCGCCGACGCGAATGCCCACATCCGCAGGCGGGGTGGACTCTGCCGAGGACTGAGCGGTGGCGGAAGTGTAGCTCAGCGTGGAAAGCACAGTCTCATCCGTCGTGTCATCCCCGGCAAAAAGCACCCGCAGGTTGCGGCCATTTCGGGCCGTGTAGGCGCCGCGGAAGCCCTCGATATACGAGCCCTTGGTGGTCTTGTCTACCGCGACTTCCAGAATGTCTTTACCCCACGTCACCTGGGAAAGATCGCTGGTGGCCGCGAAGTCCGCCAGCCGTTGGTTGAGCCGCCCGGCCAGCTCTTTATCCGGCACCAGTCGGGTATGTAAGCCAACTGCCAGAGGCTTGACCTCCACCCAGGCTCCTTCATGCTCAGTGGCGATCACTTCTGCATGGTCACGCAGCTCTCCCAGCCAAGTCGTCTGCTCTTCACTCAAAGGCGTAGCCCCGCCGTCGGCAGGCTCCGCGCCATGGCTGCCCACAAGGTGTACCGGACCTTCCACTGGCAGCATCGTTGCGGCCGTCAGCAACTCCAGATTGCGCCCAGAAATCACCATTGCCTCGGTATGCGGAAGCTGCGCCAGCCCCACTAGTGCCTCCATCGCGCCGGGGACAGCGTGCACTCCCTCGGGCTCGTCCGAGAAGTGAGCCAGGGTGCCGTCGAAATCCATCGCTACCAGTAGGTCTGGGGTGGCGGCGAGCTCGGAGATGTCGGCGTCAGAAAGTAAAGGTAGAAACGATCCATCCATGGCACTAGCCGTCCTTCGGGCCGCTGAGGAACTCGACCGCAGGAATAGACTCCCAATCCTGCTTGTCCTCTGGGGCGGGCTGCTTGAGTTTGAGGGAGTTCTCGGAGGGGCGGGTGTAGGTGAGATCCTGGTCGTTGAGGACTGCCTTTAGGCGGTCGGCCGTATCCTCATCGCCGGGGAGACACTGGGCTCCGTCGATGGGGGAAGAGGAGAACTCGCTAATCCGCATGCCACCTTCCTTCCACTCCACGTGACCGGAAAGGTGCACGCAGCCGCTCGCACCGGTCAGCGAATCCTCACCGAAAACCAGGAAGCTGCGGCCTTGCTGGGCATCCGGCAGCAGGCCCCCACGCGCATCCGTATCGTAGATAGCCGAGACCTGCCATTGGGAGTTGCCCAGCGGTGCCTCCGAATCGGAGCAGGCGGCAAGGCCGGTCAGTCCGGTTGCGCTGAGCCCTAAAACCAAGAGGGCGGTGGTGCGACTCCTGCGCATCACTCCACCTCCCGCAGCTGCTGCAGGAATGCATCGGCCCAGCGGTTGACATCGTGCTCCTGTAGGTGAGACCACATTTCGCGCATCCGGCGGATTTTATCCTTCGGCTCATCCTCGATGGCCCGTTGTAGTGCGTCTGCGATGGACTCAATGTCATGCGGATTACACAGGTAGGCCTGCACCAACTGCGTGGCCGCGCCTGCGAACTCCGAGAGCACCAGCGCCCCCGAACCATCCGAGTGGCAGGCTACGTATTCCTTGGCCACCAGATTCATGCCATCCTTTAGCGGAGTAATGAGCATGACATCCGCGGCGGAGTACAGTGCGACGATCTGTTCGAAGGGCAAACCGGAGTGCATGTAGTGGATCAGGGAACGCCCCAGGCTGCCGTGGTTGCCATTGATGCGGGAGACAATGGCCTCGACCTGCTGGCGAGTGCGCTGATAATCGTCTAGTCGCTCGCGAGACGGGGTGGCGACCTGCACCATCGCTATATCCTCCGGCGCCAAACACCCAGAATCCAGTAGGAACTCTATGGCCTCCAGTCGGTGCTGGATGCCTTTGGTGTAGTCCAATCGATCCACGCCCGCGATCAGCACCTTCGGGTTACCCAGGCGGGCACGTAGATCACTGGCTTGTGCCAACACATCGGGCTGGTTGGCTTGGGCATTTACCTTGGCGGTGTCGATGGAGATCGGGAAAACTCCCACCTTCACCACACGCCCTGTGTCCAGAGTGACACTGCCCACCACCTGTGCCTCTTCGGGCAAGCGAGCCCCGCGCAGGAAATTAGCAGACTCAGAATCATCCACGATCTGCACCGAGTAATTCATCGCCCGCAGCGCCACCATAAAGTTCCGGGCGGAATCCTGCGTGTGGAACCCCACCACGTCCGCGCCCAGGGTGCCCTCTAGCACCTGGCGGCGCCATGGCAGCTGGCGGAACAACTCTGGGGCGGGGAAGGGGATATGCAGGAAAAAGCCGATGCAGACATCGTCGCGCATCTCGCGCAGCTGGCCGGGAACTAGGTGCAGTTGGTAGTCCTGCACCCACACCGTTGCATTCTTTGCGGCCTTATCCGCCGCAGCCTGGGCAAATCTTTGATTCACCTGCTGATAGCGCTCCCACCAGTCTTTATCGTAGGTGGGGTGCACGATCAGGTCGTGATATAGGGGCCACAGGGTGGCGTTGGAAAAGCCCTCGTAAAACTGGGAAAAATCATCCGCGTCGAGGTTCACGGGAATCATATGGATCCCAGCTTCCTCTGGCGACGGCATGTCCTCTAAGCGAACCTCATCGGTTGCTCCTGGCCAGCCGATCCACGCCCCACGGTTGGCTTCCAGAACCGGCTTGAGAGCGGTGACCAGCCCGCCCGGTGAGGGCACCCATGTGACCTCACCGGTGGAGTCGTTGACGTTGCGATCGACGGGAAGGCGATTAGCAACAACCAAAAAATCGGATTGCATGGCGGTCACTCCGTATCAGCAAGAGGCGTTAACAAACGGCGACCTACTCGCTGGCCTTGGTTGCCTTCTTCGCCGTTTTCTTGGTGGACTTCTTAGCCGCCTTCTTGGCGGTCTTCTTCGTTGACTTCTTTGCCGCGGCCTTTTTCGTCGACTTCTTCGCAGTCTTCTTCGCCGACTTCTTGGTGGTCTTGCGGGTGGACTTCTTGGCCTCCTGCTCCGCTTCTTCCAGTTCAGCGACCACGCGGCGGTGGATTAGCCCCTCCGGCTCCACGCCCAGCATGCACATCAAGGTCGCTGCATCGAGGAAGTCCTCGGAGTAGGTCGCAACGATGCGCTGCGCAGCCTGAGCCGTTTCTGCTTCCACCGCATGCAGGGATTCATTGTTAGCGGAACGGTTGTCGGTGACCTTCGGAGGCACGAGCCTGACCCCATTTCTACACAGTCGACGTACGGAACTTAAGTCTCAACTTTAAATATTTTACGCGATTTACTGATCGCTCGTTCCTGTCGGGTGGTCTTGTTGTTTCTCGAGTTCGCCTTCTGACGCCCGCATTTCACTATCCAACTGCCACATACTCTTTGACGTGCTCCTTCGGCGCCGGCGCCAGTGCAGCGGCTGGCGGACGCGTCCGTCTGTGCCCATCCGTGGCTTCTGCTGGGGTGCTCGGCGCGAACCCACGTTGGGGCGTCGGAACTGCTGGTAGCGATGTAGGATCCGTGGGCGGCGAATACGGCGGGCGATCCATTCGCCGAGCACCACGCCAGCAGCCAGTGCAGTGGCGGTAGTCAGCGCGAAACCGAGGTTAGACATACCGACTACGAATTGGTCGTTGAGCACCGAACTCATGCCACGGTACAAAGCCAAACCGGGTAGGAAAGGCGTGATGCCAGCGGCCGCGGTGATCTGCGGAGGAATCATATAGCGACGGGAGAGCAGACCACCGGCCAGGCCGACAACCAGCGCGGCCAGGGCAATGCCGAAGGTACCGGGCCAATCCAATAAAGTCGTCACGCTGAACAGGGCGAGTGAAGCGATCAACGCAGTCAGACTTGCGACTACCGTGGCGCGGCGCTCACAGAAGCACGCACTGCAGAAGAATCCCGTGGCGACAGCACCGGAGATGATCTGAATTGTCACAGACCCCAGCACGCCCGATGTATGCGTCGTGTCCAGCGGCGGCAGGGTAATGCCCATAATGGCCATCATCTGAATACCAGCTGCAATGCCAGTGATGATGCCGCCGGTTTGAAGCAACGTTTCGTAGAAGCGGGCGGCCGATGTGACCGGGGCACCAGTGATTCCGTCCTGTAGCGCCTGAACCAGCGTCAAACCTGCGAGTAGCGCAACGATCGAGGAACCGATGATCAATGAAGGTGGCAAGTAGAAATCGATTCGATCCGCAATCGAGTAGGTGACGGCTGCGGGAATTACGGCGGCGAAACCACCCAACACGTTTTGGAAGAACAACGGCAAGGACTTCGAAGCCAACCAGGCATTCGCAAACATCGTGAAGATCGTTGTGATACCTGCGACGATGGCCACGGCCCAACCACCGCCGAGCAGCAACGCGACGGCAGCCGCGAACCCGCCCCAGCTGGCCAGTGCATAACGGTTCCTATACGGCAGCAGGGAAGTCTCAATGTCGAAGAGAATCTTCTGTGCCATTTCCAACGGGGTGGCTCCCGCAACGATCGAGCGGATTAGGCGATCGACCTCTGTGATACGGGAGAAATCTGTAGACAGCTGCCGCACAACGCGAAACATGTTTGTCGGGGGAGTGTTCTCGTTGAAACGCGAGTAGATGTAGATCGTGTTCAACGTGATGTCGACGTGGGTGTTGTTCAGGCCGTAGGCGCTCATGATGCTTCGGATCTGCGCCTTCGCATCTGAGTTGCTGCTGCCTGCGGTGAGGAGTTGATCGCCGATTCGGGCGGCGAGATCCATTACCGCATGAGTCTTTACCGGGTCGGAAAGATCCACCGGCGCCAGTGGTGACGGTGGCGGAGCTAGGCGGATAGCATCGATGGTCGCTCTGTTGCCAGAAAAAAGCAGGTCAGAGCTCTTCTTTAACGCCCTCGACATGAAACTAGACACCCTCATACCGTACATGGGGGCGAAAGAGTTTTCACAGGCGCACATTTGCCCAGCTCAACGGTGAAATGCCGGGACCGTTTTAATGTTCTCGCGGATCGCTTGCTAGGCTGGGAAAGTCCATCATCTGCAAGGGGCGATGTTTCTTGCGGACTTCGAAGATGGATTGTTGCTGGAGTGGCGCAATCGGTAGCGCAACGGTCTTGTAAACCGTAGGTTGCGAGTTCAAGTCTCGTCTCCAGCTCATCTGGATCCGGTGTGGCCTGAAGCGCCACTCCGTTGCCAGAAACGCCGGCGTAGTTTAGTGGTAGAACATCAGCTTCCCAAGCTGAGAGTGCGAGTTCGATTCTCGTCGCCGGCTCCAAATTCAGGGGTAGTCTTTTGTCGTGACTAACGATCAGCGCTCACCCCAAAGAATCGCAGATTTACTGTCTGTAGAGGAAGCTCAAAAGCTAAACCTTTGGCTTCGCAATGAGCTGATATCTGGAGCATCAAGTCTCGCCCAGCTTGCAAACGATCTTGTTACTCCCCAAGTAGAACTGTACGTCCCTGACGATTGGGAGCAGCGATTAAAGCAACTGCCAGTCCGGGAAGAAGGCGTTCATGGGAAAGAAAAGACGACACTTTTTGACTTCGCCAATGACTACCTGGCTGATATAGCTCAGCAGTTGAATGCTGAAATGGAAGCGTGGGCTAGCGCGACTACCGATTTTGACCGACTGTACTGTTCCATCCTGGAAATGCGAGCCAAAGGGGTAGAAGTCTTGGTTTTCGATGACTGGGGATCGAGCGAAAGTGATGGCGATGAGTTCGGCGAAGCGCTGATCCCCTTCGAAATAGCAGACGGGATTGATTTTCAGGAAGTAAGCATCGATTTCTATGTCCGGTCGATGACGGAGCAGGTGACAGAGGCTGCGCAAGTCGTTATCGATTCGCTGAAGTGCAACGGTTTGCATCCCGTATGGGATAGCACTGTAAAGGGGCTCACTACGGGGCCTATTTCTGTTCGAATGGTCTGGCAGCCGCACAGCATCTTAGAGGAGGGGTGGGACGACCTCTTTGAAACCCCGGAGGAATACCTAGCCAGCCTTGCTGTGCCACCAAGTGAATACTAATAGCACCGTTGCAGCCCGGGCTTGGAGGCTAACCTGGCACCTTTTCTAGTCGAAGGTGTACAGCATGACATGCGCGTGCTCGGCCTCGTCCACGCCCTTGTCGACATAACCGATCTTCTCGTACACGTGCTTCGCCCGGTCGTTGCCAAACACCACGCAAAGGCTTACTCCCGGCTTGCCGTCTGCCTTTGCTTGGTCAAGTACAGCCTGCATTAGCTTTGTACCCAACCCCTTGCCTGTGTTGCCAGGCGCCATGGCGATTGCTACCTCTGGATATTCCTCGGAGACAAACCCGTAGCCATGATGCTCTTTTGAAGAGTCAAGTAACCATGCAGCGCCGATGGCCTCGCCGTTTTCTTCGACGATGACGCCACCTTGTCCCTCAGTCCAGCCATCCACATAAAAGACAGTGTCCTCGTCGAACGTCTCCGAAAATCCCCGCTCCGGGTCACCCCAGGTATCCGTTTCCTCGTTCATTTTGTGGATGAATGGACGGTCGGCTTCGACCGCTCGACGAAACGTGAACTCAATGGGGGAATCAGCGTGAGAAGTCATATCTCTCAGCGTAGCGAAACAAACCCCCAGGGCGAAGCGTGGTGCTCGCGCTGGGGGTGGGAGTATGCGCCGGCGACGGCCAGGAGCCGGCAGGGGATCTTAGTAAATGTAGATCCGGTCGCCGACGTTCAGAGCGTTGAAGAAGTTCTGAGCGTGAGGGGCGGCCAGGTGGATGCAGCCGTGAGACATCACGTTCGGGGAGCCCTGGTGGAAGGCGTGGCCGTTGTTAGTGAAGTACACGGAGTATGGCATCGGGGCGTTGCCGTAGGTGCGGGAAACCTCGTTCTTCACCTTGCGGGTGATAACGTGCCAGCCCTTCGGGGTCTCGTAGCCACGCTTGCCGGTGGAAACCTTCACCGGGCCGTAGCTGGTCTTGCCGCCACGCTGCAGCCATGCAGTTTGATCGCGCAGGCTTACGCAGCCACGGGCGTTAGCCGGGCACGGGCTCTTGCGCGGAGCCGGGGCGGGGCGGTGCTTCGGGGCAGGAGCCGGACGTGGCGCTGGCTTGTTGGCGCGCTCGCGAGCAGCCAGGGCGCCAGGGGCGAGGAAGTTTGCAGCGTCGTCAGCTGCGCGATTGATCTGGCCACGGACAGGTGCCGGCAGTCCACGGGTTCCGTTGTGGACGTTGTCGCGTGCACCTAGAACGATGTTGTTGATGTCTTGCTGGGAGGAACCGAGGGGAGCAGCGGACGCAGCGCCGGTGCCCAGGGTTGCTGCCATCATGGTTGCAGCACCGACAGCAGCGATGCGGCGGCGGAGAGAGTGAGAGGTAGATTTCGTCATAGGCACAGCTTAATGGGTCTAACTCTCAAAAGGCGTACTGAATGAGGATTTCTTTAGGAATTATGGACTGCAAGAGGTAGCTAAACCTCTACATTGTTCACAGCTGACATCCAGCTATCATGCAGACAGACGCTAATTCTCTGCAGCACAATGAGGTGCATGACCATGCCAAACAATCAGCCGGTGAAGGTACTCGTTGTCGATGACGAGGCCAATATTTCTGATCTCCTCAAAGTGAGCCTGAAGTTTCAAGGTTTCGACGTTGAAACGGCCGACAACGGCCAGGACGCACTGGCGCTGGCGAATACTTACAAGCCGGATGCATTCATTCTGGACGTGATGATGCCCAGCATGGATGGATTTACTCTGCTAAACAAGCTCCGCGAGGCCGGGCACGAAGCTCCGGTGCTTTTCCTTACAGCCAAGGATGGAGTGGAAGATCGTATCCACGGCCTCACAATCGGTGCAGATGATTATGTGACAAAGCCTTTTAGCCTCGAAGAAGTGATTACCCGGCTGCGGGTGATCCTGCGTCGAGTCTCTCCTGACGATGAGCAGGACTCTAGCCTCATTACCTACGAGGACATCACCCTTAATGACGACATGCATGAGGTCACTAAAGCTGGTGAGGTCGTTGATCTTTCCCCGACTGAATTCAAACTCTTGCGCTACCTGATGATCAACGCCGAGGTTGTGCTGAGCAAGTCCAAGATCCTGGATCACGTGTGGAATTACGACTTCGGCGGGGACGGCAATGTTGTCGAATCCTATGTCTCCTACCTGCGTCGCAAGATTGATAAGGAAGAGCCCCACCTGATCCAGACAGTGCGTGGCGTGGGGTATGTGCTTCGTAAGCCGCGGTCTTAGTTTTTAGATTCTGCGCATTTCTATGTCGTCACCTGCAAATTCCTCTGCAAGTTCTGCAGCCAACCCCGCTTCCTCCGCTGCAGCCGTCCCGGTGCGTTCGGGGCATCCGGGGCATTTCCTTTCCCATTACCCGCTACGAATCTCATTGGTCGTGGTCATCGCCGTTTTGGTTGCGATGGGCTTAACGGTTTCTGGCGTATCTGTGACTACCACCCTGCAGCGCTTCCTGATCCAAAGAGTTGACGAGCAGTTGGATCAGGCCACGAATGGTTGGGCTCACAGATCGGGCCTGGTCGACGGCAACAGCGGTACACAGAGCGAACAAAACAACAGCGATACTCAGAATGAACAAGAATCCGATGGGATCTCTGGTTCCTCAAGCGGACACTCCCTCGGCCTCGAAGGCTTCGGCGTGCTTAACCAGCAGCTTCCGAACCCCGTCACCGGAGTAACGCGTCCGCCGAGCGACTTTTATGTCTTGGTAGTTGACGAAAATATTTCCTACGAATACTTCAACTCTCCCGTGACATCTCGCCCCGAAATTCGCGGGCTGGGCAAACCGACCATGCCTGTCACCGTCGGTTCCCGCGAGGATTCCGGTTCTCGTATCAGTTGGCGGGCCACTAGCTTCCGAAACGATGATGGGACGATCACTATCGTTGCATTGCCGCTGGAGGAAGAAGAGCACATTATTTCCCGCCTCGTCCTACTTCAGGTGCTTATCGGCTTGACGGTGATTGCATTCGTCATTCTGGCGTCGATGTATCTGGTTCGTCGCGCGTTGCGCCCGCTGAACGAGGTGGAACTGACGGCGTCAAAAATTTCGAACGGCGACCTCGGGCAGCGCGTTCCGAATTGGCGACCTAACACGGAGGTCGGACGGCTTTCGCAGGCTCTCAATAAAATGCTCGCACAGATTCAAGCGGCATTCGTGGCCATCGGCGCTTCGGAGAAGCAGGCGCGCAAATCTGAGGCATCGATGCGTCGTTTCATCGGCGACGCCTCGCATGAACTGCGCACCCCGCTGACGTCGGTGCGAGGCTACGCGGAGCTGTACCAATCCGGTGCTACTGATGACGCCCACATGGTCATCGACCGTATTTCCGAAGAGGCTGGCCGCATGAGTCTACTGGTCGAGGATCTCCTGGCGCTGGTCCGCATGGACGAGGGACGCCCATTGGACAAAGCGCGGGTGGACATGCTGGAACTGGTACTGGAAACGGCAGAGTCAGCGCGTGCTGGTTTTTCGAACCGCACGGTACATGTGGTCAATGAAACGGGAGAGGTACCTCTGGTTATTGGTGACGTGAACCGGTTGCACCAGGTATTCGGCAATTTGGTTACCAATGCTCTGCGGCATGCCGGAGAGGATGCGGAAGTGACTCTGCGTCTGGATCAACGCGATGGCCGTGTGATCGTAGACGTGGAGGATAACGGGCAAGGCATCCCGGAGGAGGACCTGCCGCACCTATTTGAACGGTTCTACCGACCGGACGTGTCACGCTCCCGTGCTTCGGGTGGTTCGGGCCTGGGGCTGTCGATCGTTAAGGGGCTGGTGGCTGCACATGGTGGAACGGTCTCCGTGGATAGCACAGTAGGCGAGGGCACACGGTTCCGCATCGAACTGCCTGAGGCTCCCGAGGCGGAATAGCGTTCGGGGAGAGTACGGGGGCTAAGCCTCCGTATCGTGTTCTTCTAGGCCGTCGAGTAATGCCAGGTGGACGATGTCCTGCACATCCGGATTAGTTGGTAATTCCTCATGCTTACATTTGGATACGCCGAGATCCTGTAAGAAGTAATTCGTGATGATGGCCTCGCCTGTATCGTTCGAATGGCCGTCTTCGAGGTGAAAATCTTCATGGTCGCTGGGGACCGTGGGCTGGCGGTCACCCAGGAAAGCGTTTTCGTGGGGTACGACGGTCGCGTCGTTCCGCGTGGCGTAGCAGGTGTATCGAATGTAATTGCGGGTCTCAGGGGACGCGGCAAGCGTCTCCATCAATGGCGAACCAATGACCTGTTGCATACCCGCTGCGCCGAAGATCCGCCGAATAGTGGCGGCTGCCACGCGCTGGCTCATGTCGGTTGTGAACATATTGCCGAGCATGCCCATGAGTGTGGTGCCCTGGTGTGGGGCGCCGAGAGTGATGAGGTGGTGGACATAGTCCTCACCACCGAGCTCATTGATCCAATAGCGTGCCAGCAATCCGCCTTGGGAATGCCCCACAATGTCCACGGCCTCCGCCCCTGTGGCGGCCAAAACCTGTTCAATATAGGCGCCGATGTCCTGGGCGGAAGTGGGAATGTCCTGGGTGCCATGCACACCGTAGTCCGGACTGAACACCACGAAGTCGTCCTCGCGTAGGCGCAGAACCAGGTTCTGCCAGACATTCTTCGAACTGATGGTTCCGTGGATAAGGATCACTGGATAAGGGCGATCAATGGTGGGGCGTGCTTGCCAGAGGTCGTCGGCATAGCCGGGGGAGACCTGGCGGGCGCCAAGCGGCGGATCGGGGATGGCACCGCGTAGCTGCGGTAGTTGTGGGCGGCTCATCCGTCCGGGAATATCCCAGAGGAAGCGGCCGGTACTGGAGATACCGCTGGCCATCCCGCTACCGAGACGGCTCAACCAGCTGCGATTGTCCGGCCCCTCACCAATGACATCACCGGCGTTGACAGGATCGTAGTCGTCGTCACCGTCACCGTTGTTGTAACCGTCGTAACTGTCGAAACCGCCGGGGCTGGCGGCGGAACCACCATCCGCAGCTTCTTTCATTTCGGCTTCCACGGCTGCGCCCGCTGGGGGATCGACCTCGGTTAATTCCTCAAGGTCGAGTTCCGGGTCAACTTCCGAGCTAAATTCCGGGCCAACCTTCGGGGGTGCGATGTCGTGAGCGTCGTCGGCTTTGTTGTCGTTTTCCACTGGTTATCCACCGCGATAAATCGTCGAGGGTGCTGGACGTGTAGCTGATATATAGCTAGAGCTGGATTGGGTCTAAGCGGAAGGAACCTTCGCCTCGTCTACTCCCTGGGCAAGCAGCCCCTTGCGGATCTTGTCGGCGGACTCATCCATCTTTTCCGGATCAGTCTCATCCATCCGCATCACATTTTGCAGGCTATAGCCGGACATGTCAGAGGCCGGAAAAATGTGGATATGGGCATGTGGCACCTCGAAACCAGCAATGAGGTAGCCGGCCCGCGGGGCGTCAAAACCATCCACCACGGCCTTGCCCACCAGCTGGGCAACTTCGTTACAGTGCGCCCAGGTAGCCGCGTCCAAATCGGTCCATCGGTCGACCTCTTTAACCGGTACGACCAGCGTGTGGCCATAGGCCGCGGGCTCGATGGTCAAAAACGCTGCTGCTGTTTCGTCGCGGTAAACGATGCGACCGGGGATCTCACCGTTCAGGATTTTCGTGAATACCGTAGCCATGCTGCCGATGTTAGCGCGTTAAACCTTTCTGGTGGTGGGGGTCAGCTTCGCTAGACTGGGGAACCATGCGCATTCTTGTAATCGGCAGCGGTGCCCGCGAGCACGCGCTGGCTTATTCCCTGTCCCAGGATCCATCCGTCGAGCAGGTACACGTGAGCCCAGGTAACGCCGGCATGACAGCAGTAGCCACTGTGCATGCAGAGGGCGATCCGGTAGAGCTGGCTCGGGAGATCGAGGCAGACCTTGTGGTGATCGGCCCTGAGATTCCCCTAGTAGCCGGTGTAGCCGATGAGCTACGCGCCGCGGGATTCGCAGTGTTCGGCCCGTCGGCTGCGGCGGCAAAGATCGAGGGTTCAAAGGCCTTCGCGAAAGACATCATGGCCAAGGCGCAGGTCCGTACGGCTGAGGCCGTCGCTGTCCCCGTCGGGGCCAGCGATTCTTTTATTGACGCCACCCTCGACAAATTCGGCCCCACTTATGTCGTCAAGGACGATGGACTGGCTGGCGGTAAGGGCGTCGTAGTCACGGGCGACCGGGCGGAGGCCTTGGAACACATCCATGCCGTACATGCTGGTGGCAACCCCGTGCTGTTGGAAAGCTACTTGGATGGCCCCGAGGTTTCCTTGTTCTGCCTCGTCGATGGTGAGACAGTCGTTCCGTTGCTGCCAGCCCAGGACCACAAGCGCGTGGGAAATAACGACGAAGGGCCGAATACCGGCGGCATGGGCGCATACACCCCGCTGCCATGGCTGCCCGAAGACGGTGTGCAACGCATTGTGACAGAGGTAGTCGACCCCGTAGCTAAACAAATGGTTGCTGAGGGCGTGCCCTTCAACGGCCTGCTGTACGCAGGTCTGGCCTGGGGTAGTGAAGGACCCGCTGTGGTGGAATTCAACTGCCGCTTTGGCGATCCGGAGACCCAGGCGGTGCTGCGCCTGTTGAAGACCCCGCTGGGCGAGGTGCTGAACGCAGTGGCTACGGGCACCTTGGATCAACTGCCACCGTTGGAGTGGGAGGAAGGCTACGCCCTGACCGTGGTACTGGCCGCAGAGAACTATCCGGCCAGCCCCGTCACAGGCCAGCCGATCACTGGTGCAGAGCCAGGCAGCGAATCCCGCGGAGTATTGGCTGCAGGTGTAGCGGAAAAGGACGGTCAGTTGGTCAGTGCAGGCGGCCGCGTGCTGAACGTCATCGCCACCGGCGCCACGCTCGCAGAAGCGCGTGAGCACGCATATGACACGCTTAAGGGGATCCAATTGGAAGGCTCGCACTACCGCACGGATATCGCCCTTCCGGCAGTTGAGGGTCGCATTTCCGTTTAAGCACGAGTGATTCTCTTACGTTTTCACTGCGTCGGAAGTGTGAGAGAAAACTCTCGTGTAAAGATTCCGTTAGGGTTTCGCACTTAGCGCAATAGGTTTAAAGTAGCGACTTGTGATTACACACCCTGGCGATAATCGTCGGCGAGGTTTTAGCCCCGCACAGCTGGTCTCGGTCAGCTTCCTTCTATTGATCTTTGCCGGCACCCTGCTGCTTCTTCTGCCCATCGCACGTAGCGGACCGGAAAGCCCGGAGTTCACCACCGCTCTATTTACCGCAACCTCAGCCACGTGCCTTACGGGTCTCACGGTTGTGGATACCGCCACCTACTGGTCCCATTTCGGACAAGTGGTAATCATGTCGCTGATTCAGGTGGGTGGCCTCGGCATCATGACACTGGCCACAGTAGTGAGTTATGTGCTCGCTGGACGGATGGGCGTCAAAGGGCGGCTACGCGCTGCGGCGGAACAACGCGGAAGGGATCTTGGCGAAATTCGCACCGTCATCCTCGGCACCGTTGGCTTCTCCCTGGCAATTGAGCTGGTCATAGCAATCATCCTCACCTTTCGTTTCGCCACTCAGTACGGCTATGACTTTCTGCCTGCAGTGTGGGAGGGCGTTTTCCATGCGATCTCCGCGTTCAACAACGCTGGTTTCGGTCTGCGATCCAATAATCTCGTGCCCTATGTCAATGACGCGGGCATTATTCTGCCCATTGCTGCAGGCATTATCATCGGTGGCTTGGGCTTCCCGGTGCTCCTAGAAATCAGGGCACGTTGGCGCTCTAACGTGAAGCGCCCACGCTCTCTGACCTTGATCTTTACCCTGATTGGAACGGCTATCCTGCTGGTAATTGGAACAGTTGGATTTGCAGTGATGGAGTGGACGAATAGCCTCCGCGAGCTGTCGCCGTGGTCGGCTGTGCAGGCAGCGTTTTTCCACTCCGTGTCTTCCCGCACTGCCGGTTTCAACTCGGTGGATCTTTCGAGCTTGCGTCCTTCCTCGTTGATGCTGACCGATTTCCTCATGTTCATCGGCGGTGGTTCCGGCGGTACCGCAGGTGGCGTGAAGGTGACGACCGCCGCGGTGCTGGTTGCAGTGCTAATCGCGGAGGTGCGCGGCGACGAACAGTTGCTGGTAGCCGGCAGGCGTATTCCAGGACGCATTGTCCGCCAAGCTATGGCTGTGTTCATGATGGCCTTCCTGATCGTCGCGGGATCCATCATGGGGCTGCAATTGCTGCTGCC
The DNA here is from genome assembly GCF_056388495.1 of Corynebacterium sp. TUM25020. Taxonomy (NCBI): domain Bacteria; kingdom Bacillati; phylum Actinomycetota; class Actinomycetes; order Mycobacteriales; family Corynebacteriaceae; genus Corynebacterium; species Corynebacterium sp. TUM25020. Next base: position 293,551 of record NZ_JBWJFG010000002.1, read on the forward strand.
TCAGTATCACTCGCACCAAATCACCTTTGAAGTCATTTCGGCGTTCGCTACCGTGGGGCTGACTACTGGAATTACCCCCGACCTGCCCGATTTCGCCCGCATATGGCTCGTCGTTCTGATGTACGTTGGCCGTATCGGACCCATCACTGTGGTCGCGGCGCTGGCTGCTCGTACTAATCAACGCCTCTATTCCTTCCCAGTAGAAAGGCCGTTCATTGGCTAAGTTCCTTTCCCGCCCAAGTAATCCTCCAGTTATCATCATCGGCCTCGGTCGTTTTGGCATGGCTTTGGGGGAAGAGCTAGTCCAATCTGGTGTGGAAGTCCTGGGTATCGACGTTGACGAAGCGGTCGTGGCGAAAGCTGCTCCGCTGCTGACTCACGCTGTGATCGCAGAAACAACTGACCAGGATGCGCTGCGACAGCTCGGTGTGCAAGACGCAGAACGAGTTGTGATCGGTATCGGCTCGGAGATGGGGGCGTCACTACTTACAGCATCAGCCGTGATGGATCTGGGCGTACCGAACGTCTGGGCTAAGGCCGACAATCAGGCGCACGCAAAGATCCTGACACAGATCGGTGTGCACCACGTCGTGCGCCCGGAGCGGGACACCGGACGGCGCGTGGCTCACCTCATTGCAGGGCATATCCAGGAATACATTGAATTCGACAGTGACTTTGCCATGGCGAAGCTCGCGCCACCGTTGTGTATGCACGGGCGCAAGATCGAGGAAACCCCTGAGGGAATTGCGATCGTCGCAGTACGTTGCGCAGACGAAAACTTTTCCACCCCGCCGACAGGCTATGTGATCCGCTCTGGCGATATTTTGATCGCGGCGGGGCGGGTAAAGGATTTGGACAAGTTCGCGGATAGTTAGTCGGCGGAGCCGGGGCAGAGCCGGGCGGGGCCGGGGCGGGCGCGGATTCCGAAAATTATGCAGTGCGCATAAACTCGGGGGCGTGCCTGCTAAGAAAAAGATTTCCAACGTCCTTGCCAATCGCTACGCCTCTCCGGAGATGACCGCCATTTGGTCGCCGGAGGACAAGATCATCATGGAGCGTAAGCTCTGGATCTCAGTCATGAAGGCCCAAGCATCCCTCGGAGTGGATGTTCCAGCCGAAGCTATCGCGGCCTACGAAAAGGTGATCGACCAGGTCAACCTGGATTCCATCGCCGATCGTGAGAAGGTTACCCGCCACGATGTGAAGGCGCGTATTGAAGAGTTCAATGCGCTGGCCGGCCAGGAGCACATTCACAAGGGCATGACCTCCCGCGACCTGACGGAGAACGTGGAGCAGCTACAGATCTTTAGCTCCCTACAGCTCGCCCGCGACAAGGCCGTTGCCGTGCTGGCGCGCATTGGCCGCCGGGCAGCCGAGAACCAGTCTCTGGTGATGGCAGGCCGTTCTCACAACGTTGCCGCCCAGGCAACGACCCTGGGCAAGCGCTTTGCTTCCGCCGCGGATGAGCTACTGGTGGGGCTGGAGCGCATCGAGGATCTGCTGGACCGCTACCCGCTGCGTGGCATCAAGGGGCCGATGGGTACCAGCCAGGACATGCTGGATCTGGTCGGCGGGGACGAATCCAAGTTGGCGGCGCTGGAGAGCACCATCGCCGAAAACCTGGGTTTCTCTCGGGTCTTTGACTCCGTCGGACAGGTTTATCCACGCAGCCTGGATATGGACGCGCTAAGCGCTCTGGTGCAGGTTGGCGCCGCGCTGTCCTCCCTGTCAATGACGATCCGCCTTATGGCGGGGAACGAGACCGTCACGGAAGGCTTCAAGGAAGGCCAGGTTGGCTCTTCCGCGATGCCGCACAAGATGAACGCCCGCTCCTGCGAGCGCGTAGGCGGCATGCAGATTCTGCTACGCGGCTACCTGACCATGGCAGCGGATCTGGCTGGTGCACAGTGGAACGAAGGCGACGTGTTCTGCTCTGTGGTTCGCCGTGTTGCTCTTCCCGACGCCTTCTTCACCTTCGACGGCATGTGTGAGACCTTCCTGACCGTCCTGGACGAGTTCGGGGTTTTCCCGGCGATGATCGACCGCGAACTGGAGCGCTACTTGCCGTTCCTGGCTACTACACGCATCCTGATGGCCGCGGTGCGAGCCGGAGTTGGCCGCGAGACGGCCCACGAGCTAATCAAGGAGCACGCCGTGGCTGTAGCGCTGAATATGCGCGAAAATGGTGGCGATCAAGACCTGGTGCAACGGCTTGCCAGCGACGACCGCTTCCCCCTGGATGAGTCACAGCTTGAGGACGCGTTGGCTGACCGTCACGCCTTCATCGGCGCGGCAGAGTCGCAGGTTTCCCGAGTCTTGGCACGCATTGGGGATGTCACGGGGCGCCACCCGGAGGCCGCGGCATATAGGCCGGGGGAGATTCTCTAGCGAATCCTAAGCATTCACTAGCAGCGGAAACGCTGATCGCTCGCAAGGTTCCGGACATAAATAGTCAAAAGCCTAGTACAGGGCTACACTGTCTACTCATGCGTCCAGAACTGTGCGAGTACGAGCATCATTCCGCAGGTAAAGTGCGAGAGATCTACGAGGTCGATGAGGATAACCTGTTGATGGTTGTCAGCGACCGGATCAGTGCTTATGACTACGTCCTTGAAACGGAAATCCCCGACAAGGGACGAGTGCTTACTGCCGTGAGTGCCTTCTTCTTCGATGAGCTCGATTTCCCCAACCACCTGGCCGGTGCTTTGGATGACGAGCGGATCCCCGAGTACGTTCTTGGCCGAGCCATGCTGTGCAAGAAGCTGGATATGATCCCCTTCGAGTGCGTGGCGCGTGGCTACCTGACTGGTTCGGGCCTGAAGGAATACCAGGAAACCGGCAGTGTGTGTGGTGTGGAACTGCCCGAGGGGCTGGTTGAGGCATCGCGCCTGCCGGAGCCGATCTTTACCCCGGCGACGAAGGCAGAGCTGGGCGAGCATGACGAGAACGTGAGCTTCGACGTCGTTGTTGAGGAGTTGGGCGAGGAGCGCGCCAACGAACTGCGCGACGCCACCCTGGCCATCTACAAGAAGGCCGCAGCTATCGCCGAGGAGCACGGCCTGATCCTGGCGGACACAAAGTTCGAGTTCGGTCTGGATGCTGACGGCACCCTCGTGCTGGCCGACGAAGTTCTCACCCCGGATTCCTCCCGCTACTGGCCCGCCGAAGGCTACGAAGAGGGCAAGGTACAGCCCAGCTTCGACAAGCAGTACGTGCGCAATTGGCTGACCGGCCCGAAGTCCGGCTGGGATAGGTCGGAGGGCACACCCCCGCCGCCGCTGCCGGGTTCTGTTGTGGAGGCGACCCGTTCCCGCTACATCGAGGCCTACGAGAAGCTCTCGGGCAAGCGCTTCTCCGACTGGATCGGCCAGTGCGTCTAAAGGCCTTCTAGCGGGCTCAAAAGGGGCTTAAAGCCCTGACTACTTAGTCTGAGTAGCATGGCGCGTATGCCTATTAACGACGCGCCCCAAACAAACAGCAATCCAATTACCGCCCCGCCAACTGCGAAGAAGGTGCCACACAACCGCACCTTCCATGGCCGCGAGTTCGTGGATAACTACGAATGGCTGCGCGAGAAAGACAACCCCGAGGTGCGCCAGCACTTGGAGGCGGAAAACGCCTGGACCGTCCAACAGACAGCCCACCTCAAGCCCCTACAGGAGCGACTCTTCGATGAGGTTAAGGCCCGTGTGCAGGAGACGGACATGTCTTTGCCGGTCCGTTCCGAGGGCTGGTGGTACTTCTCCCGCACCGAAGAGGGCAAGAGCTATGGCACCATGTGCCGGGTTCCCATCGCGGACAAGGACGACTGGACCCCACCGACCATCGAACCCGGCACTCCCGCGCCGGGCGAGGAAACCTTCCTGGACTGCAATGCTCTAGCCGAGGGCAAGGAGTTCTTCAGCCTGGGCGCGGCTAGCGTCACCAAAGACGGCACGCGCCTGGCTTACTCGGTAGATGAAACGGGTTCCGAACGCTTTACCCTGCGCATCCGCGACCTCACGACGGGGGAGGACCTAGAAGACGAGATCGAGGACGTCTTCTACGGTGCCACCTGGGTCGGTAGGGATACCGTGTACTACCAGCGTGTCGATGAAGCGTGGCGACCACACGAGATCTGGCGCCATACAGTCGGTGAGGGCGTCGATAAAGACGAGCTGGTGTACCGCGAAGACGACGAACGATTTTGGACCGGCGTGGCAACCACTCGCTCTGAGCGTTACCTGCTGGTCCATACGGGGTCGAAGGTGACCAGTGACGTGTGGTACCTCGATCTGGAAGATCCGAATGCCGAGCTGACCTGCATTATCCCGCGCGAGTCTGATGTGGAGTATGCGGTGGACCATGCAGTCGTGGGTGGTCAGGATCTGTGGCTGGTGCTGCACAACAAGACAGGTGCGAACAGTGAACTCGGGTACCACCCAACTGGCCAGATCGCCTCTTGGGACGATGTGCAAGCACTTGTGCCGCACCGTGACGATGCGCGACTGGAGGGCGTAGATGTCTTTAGCGACCACATCGTCCTCGAAGCTCGGGAAAATGCGCTGGAGACCAGCTACATCATGAAGCTTGGTGACGCCGACACCTCGACCGGCGAGTCTTCCGCCCCGGCCTTCGGCGAGTTCGAACGGATCGAATTCCCCGGGGAACTCTGCGGGGTGGGCACTGTCGGCAACAGCGAATGGGACAGTCCGGTTTTGCGTGTCGCCTACACTGCCTTCACCACGCCACCCCGGGTCTACGACATTGACTTGGCAACCGGCGAGAGGATCCTGCGCAAGGAGCAGCAGGTGTTGGCTGACCCCGATGGCCGGGAGTTCGACCCCACGCAATACACCTCCCAGCGGCTGTGGGCGACCGCCGAGGACGGTGCGCGCATTCCGGTCTCCCTGATTCACCGCACGGATGTGGATGTGAACCAGCCGAACCCGGTGCTGCTGTACGGTTACGGCTCCTACGAAAACTGCATTGACCCTGGGTTCTCTCTGTTCCGTCTGTCGATGCTGGACCGTGGCGTGGTATACGCCATTGCGCACGTCCGTGGCGGCGGCGAAATGGGGCGTTTGTGGTACGACCACGGCAAGGGTCTGGAAAAGCGAAACACGTTTACGGACTTTGTGGCCGTCGCCGACCACTTGCTGCGCGAGGGTATGACCACCCGTGAGCAGATGGTGGCCGAGGGCGGCTCCGCCGGCGGCATGCTAATGGGTGCTGTGGCGAACATGGCGGGGGATCGCTTTGCGGGCATTGAGGCTGTTGTTCCCTTCGTGGATCCGTTGACGAGCATGCTCATGCCAGAACTGCCGCTGACCGTGACGGAATGGGATGAATGGGGAGACCCATTCCACGACCCGGAAGTCTATGACTACATGGCCGGCTACGCGCCCTACGAAAATGTTTCCGCCGATCTGACCTACCCACCGATTTTGGCTGTGACCAGCCTCAATGACACCCGTGTGTTGTACGTGGAGCCAGCGAAATGGGTCGCCAAGTTGCGTGAAGTGGGAGCCGACAAGTCGGGTGACGGTGACGATAATCCCCGGGATCGGGTGCTACTGCACATCGACATGGAAGCGGGCCATGGTGGCGTTTCCGGCCGCTATGCCAAGTGGCGCCAAGCGGCCTTCGAGACCGCCTGGGAGCTGGACAAAATGGGAGCCACCGAGCGGCTCGGCTAGCTTTCAACAACTCGACAACCAAATGTAGGGTTGGCGTTACCTGCCGTTCATTTGGGTGGGGAAATCTATGCAGCTATGAACCCCGTACAGTCCAACCTCAGCACCCAGCGCGCCCCTCGTGTGCTGCTGACGATCACGGGATTGCGCCGGGCCACTGTCACCGCGGCCGAGCGGATGCGAGATGCCGCCCGCGCTCTGGAAATCCATGCGGGACTTGTGCTTACGGTGCAGGGGCCGGATTGGAGGCTAAAGGACGACCGGGCGACGTTGGAATTGATTCACGATTCCGCTGCCCGTGGGCACGAATTGCTGCTCGGCGGTTTAGGGCCGCTCGGTGGGACAAGCGATAAGGGGGAGTTCCACCGGCTCGGTCAGCACGAGGCGACCCTGCGGCTCTCCGCAGCTACCCGCCAGCTGGACGCGCTCGGGCTAGCCCCGAAGGTGTTTGCGCCGACCCGTTGGCTGGCGTCGGAGGACGCACTGCAGGCCGCCGCTAAGGTCGGGTTCGACGTGGCGGCGGATGCGTACACCATCCGGGATCTTTCCCATGACGATCGTTACCCGGTGCGCGTACTCGCGTTTGGCGACGGGTTCGGATCGGTGAAGTGGTGGCGTCGAAACGTCCTTAACAGCGTGCGTCGCGGCGTGACACGAGGGCGGGATATCCGCCTTTCCATCAGCGCAGCGAAAGCCGACAAAGTCGACGTAGCGGGCGATATGCTGCGCATTCTCGAGCTGCTGCGGGAAAGCGGCTACCAGTCGGCGAACTACCGCGATTACGCAGATCGCCAGCAGGCATCTGTGGCTTAAAAGCTGTCGCGCGGCAGTGTTACGATGGGGCGGTAACCTACCGGGAAAATACCGCAAAGCTGGGAGAATGTAGAAGCCATGGCTCGTGTTGTCGTCAACGTTATGCCCAAGAAGGAAATCCTCGATCCGCAAGGGCAGGCCGTTGTCCGCGCCCTCGGACGTATCGGCATCAGCGGAGTAGCTGAGGTACGTCAGGGAAAGCGTTTTGAGCTGGAGGTCGACGAGGGAGTGTCCCGTGAAGATCTGGAAAAGATCGCCTCCGACCTGCTGGCAAACACCGTGATTGAGGACTACGACGTTGTCGTCGAAGGCGCAGATGCGGAGGCCAAGTAAATTGACCAGCCGCATTGGAGTAATCACCTTCCCCGGCACTCTCGACGATGTCGATGCCGTGCGCGCAGTGCGCCTGGCAGGAGCAGAACCGGTGGAGCTGTGGCACGCGGACGAGGATCTGAAGAATGTTGACGCTGTGGTTGTCCCCGGCGGATTCTCCTACGGTGACTACCTGCGCGCCGGTGCCATTGCCTCTATCGCCCCGGCAATGAAGTCCGTCGTGGCTGCCGCCGAACATGGCACCCCGGTTCTGGGGATCTGCAATGGCTTCCAGATCTTGCAGGAGGCCGGCTTACTGCCAGGTGCTTTGACCCGCAACGAAGGGCTGCACTTTGTGTGCCGCGATGTGTACCTAGACGTGGAAAACACTTCCACTGCCTGGACCAACCAGTTCGCCGAGGGAACCAAGATTCTGGTGCCTTCCAAGCACGGCGAGGGACGTTTCCAGGCCAGCGACGAGACGCTGGAGCGCCTGGAAGGCGAAGGCCGCGTGGTGTTCCGCTATGTCGAGAACCACAATGGATCCCGCAATTCGATCGCGGGTGTGTGCAGTGAAAATGGCCGTGTAGTTGGCCTGATGCCGCACCCGGAGCACGCCGTTGAAACGCTGACGGGTCCCTCCCTGGACGGCCTGGGGCTGTTCAAGTCGGTTCTGTCCACGCTCGTTTCCTAAATTTCTTGATACAAGGAGCACCCGATCCCCATGATTCACAACGACACGGTCGCCGACGCTAAGGCCAACCCGGACCTGGAGCAGCCGTATCACGAGCTGGGCCTGAAGGACGACGAGTACGCACGCATCAAGGAAATCCTGGGCCGCCGCCCGACCGATGCGGAGCTAGCCATGTACTCCGTAATGTGGTCCGAGCACTGCTCGTACAAGTCCTCCAAGACGCACCTGCGTTACTTCGGTGAGACTACGACAGACGAAATGAAGTCCAAGATGCTTGCCGGCATCGGTGAGAACGCCGGCGTGATCGACATCGGCGATGGCCATGCCGTCACCTTCAAGGTCGAGTCCCACAACCACCCCTCTTACGTGGAGCCCTACCAGGGTGCAGCCACGGGCGTAGGCGGTATTGTCCGCGACATCATGGCAATGGGCGCACGCCCAGTGGCCGTGATGGATCAGCTGCGCTTTGGCCCAGCCGACCTGCCAGATACCCAGCGCGTACTGCCTGGCGTAGTTGCGGGTGTGGGCGGTTATGGCAACTCTTTGGGGTTGCCGAACATTGGCGGTGAGACGGTTTTTGACGCCTCCTACGCGGGTAACCCCCTGGTCAATGCTTTGTGTGTGGGCACTTTGAAGACTGAGGATCTGAAGCTGGCCTTTGCCTCTGGCAAGGGTAACCGAGTGATCCTTTTCGGCTCTCGCACGGGCTTGGACGGAATCGGCGGCGTGTCCGTCCTGGCATCGGACACCTTTGAGGAAGGCGCAGAGCGCAAGCTGCCTGCCGTGCAGGTAGGCGACCCCTTCGCAGAGAAGGTACTGATCGAGTGCTGCCTGGATCTATACCGCGCCGGCGTGGTCGTCGGCATTCAAGACCTCGGTGGCGCTGGCCTTTCTTGTGCCACCTCTGAGCTCGCATCCGCAGGCGATGGCGGTATGCACATCAACCTGGACAACGTCCACCTGCGCGCCGAGGGAATGACGGCAGCGGAGATTCTGTCTTCCGAATCGCAGGAGCGCATGTGCGCCGTCGTGGCTCCGGAGCACGTCGACGCTTTCATGGAGATCTGCCGCAAGTGGGATGTCTTGGCATCCGATATCGGTTGCGTCACCGACGGCGAGAACCTTGTGATTGAGCACTGCGGCGAGATCGTGGTGGATGCCTCGGCACACACCATGGCCGAGGAAGGCCCGGTGTACGAGCGCCCCTACGAGCGCCCGGCTGAGCAGGATCAGCTGAACGAGGCCCGTGGCGTCGAACTGCCGGAGACCGCCCAGGAAGTCCGCGGCCAGATTCTCGACCTCGCGGCTTCCCCGGCGCTGTGCTCCCGCGAGTACATTACCGAGCAGTACGACCGCTACGTGCGAGGCAACACCGTTTCCGCCAAGGACGCCGACGCGGGCGTACTGCGTATCGACGAGGAGACCGGTCGTGGCATTGCGGTGTCTACTGACGCCTCTGGCCGTTACACCCGCCTGGATCCGCGAACTGGTGCCCAGTTGGCGCTGGCTGAGGCTTATCGCAATGTCTCGGTTACAGGTGCCACTCCGGTCGCTGTCTCCAACTGCCTGAACTTCGGCTCTCCGGAGGATCCTGCCGTCATGTGGCAGTTCCGCGAGGCCGTACATGGCCTGGCCGATGGTTGTAAGGAAATGAGCATTCCGGTTACCGGTGGCAACGTTTCCTTCTACAACCAAACCGGCGATACCGCCATCCTGCCGACCCCGGTCATCGCTGTGCTGGGCACCATTGATGACTGCGCCCGCCGTATTCCGCAGCAGCTGCCTAAGCAGTCCGCTGACGAGAAGCAAGAACAGTACCACCTGGTGCTGGTTGGCGCGGAGACCCGGGAGGAACTCGGAGGCTCTATCTGGCAGCAGGTCGTCCACGATGAGCTGGCAGGCCTGCCTCCACAGGTTGACCTGTCCGTGGAACAGCGCCTGGGTGCATTCATCACCGACCAACGCGACAGGATCGTCACTGCCCATGACCTCTCTGAAGGCGGCCTATCCCAGGCCGTAGTTGAACTGGCAATCCAGTCTGGTCGGGGAGTGGCCGTGAACCCGCTGCTGAGCCAGCATGAGTCCGCTACTGCAGAAGGCCGCACGCTGGCACAGCAGGCTGCGGTGGGGCTGTTCTCTGAGACGGCCTCCCGCGTTTTGCTGGCAGTCAGCAGCGAGGACTACGGCGACCTGATGCGCGACCTGGCCGAGACCGGACTGACCGGCGGCTGGATTGGCCTGACTGGCGTAAGTGACGCTGCGGACCAGCCGATCATCCGCTTCGGATCTGGTATTTACCCGGCACTGCCGTTCGGCGGGGAGGTCGAGCTCGACCCGGCCAAGCAGCATGATGATGACTTCGACGTTGTGATCTCTCTTGACGAGGCGACCACGGCATGGAAGTCCACCCTGCCTGCACTGTTTAGCCACGCCGCTGGCAATAACTCGGTGATCTAAAAGGGTTTCCGTAAACCTCAAAGGGCGCGCGACCAATTGGTCGCGCGCCCTTCAGCTCTGTTGGGCTCCTAGGGGATAGTGCTACTCCACGAAGCGGAAGTCGCGGTCGCTGGGGCTCACCAGCGGACGCGGCAGGAAATCCTTGCGCAGATTACGCAGCGTAGCGGCGTGCTCTTCCAGGCGCTTGTCTTCGTTGGTCACTGGCGTGTACTGGCGTGCCTGCAGGGGGTTACCGTCCAGATCCACGGCAATGTAGGTCATCGACGCGTGGATGGCCACTGGCAGGTTTCCCTTGCCTTCACGCGGATCGCCGGCGCGCAGGTGCACCATCACCGTCATCGAACGTTCGTCGGTACGCACAAGGCGTGCGTCGACCTCCACCAGGTCGCCGATGTGTACCGGGCGGTAAAAACGAATTCCGCCGGCGTACACCGCCGTGGTGCGCTCGCCGGTCCACTGCATCGTGCAGGCCGTGGCGGCTTCATCGATCCATTCCATGGCCGTGCCACCGTGCACATTGCCACCCCAGTTAACGTCCGTCGGCTTGGCGAGGAAGCGGTTCACCATCTCCGGTGCGGTCGACTTGTCGGTGTAGGTCTGTCGCAGCATCTCTTCTTCGATTGCCTTGCGCAACTGGATGCGCGACAGTGCCGCCTCTTCCACACGCTTTTCCTCGTCGGTCGTCGGAACGTACGAGGGGATCTGCTTGGACTTTCCGTTTTCGTCCAAAGCCACGAAGATCACGAGGCAGTCGCAGGCGCGGGTGAATACGCCTTCGCGTGGGTCAGCAGACAGCACTTCGTTGACGATATGCATGGAGCTGCGACCGGTATATGCGATGCGACTGCGAACCTCCACCATGTGACCCGAAGGGATCGGACGGGTGAAGTGAATGTGGCCAACGTATGCGGTCACGCAATAAGACTGTGCCCAGCCGACCGCACAGGCATAGGCAGCCTTATCAATCCACTCCAATACGCGGCCACCGTGCACGCCCATGGCGCCAGCCATCAGCACGTCTGTCGGGGCAGCTAGGAAGCGCAGCGTGACCTTCGGGCTGCGCTCATGTGCAGACTCTTGTTGAGCCTTAGACGCGTTGTCAGGTGCGTTCTGCTCGTTCTGAGTGGTGCTTTCGGTGGTTTCTGCCACGTGGCTGCCTTCCTCTTTTTGGGCTTGCTTCAATTCTGTTATTTTTGCAGCTATTTTGCGATTCTTCTGCGCTTTCGCGTTCAACTTCTCAATACTATCGTGACGCACAATTCGGTGTTCTACCGAGCACTACAATTTCTTTGTATGAGGCATTTACACGGTCCGGAATTGTCCGCTGAGGCTCGTCGTGCCGTCGAAAAAGTGGCGGTGTGGGTTCGACAGCCAGAGGGTCAGCCCCGTCCACCGCGTGCGGACGTTGCGGCGGCCGTTCGTCTCTCCCTGGCTGTACTCGAGGAGATCGCCCCCGGCCATTCCGTCGAAGTCCGGGTGCCGCCCTTCGCTGCCGTTCAATGCATCGCCGGGCTAGAGCATCGCCGCGGTACCCCGCCCAATGTTGTGCAGTGCTCGCCGTTAACGTGGTTGCGCCTGGTTGTGGGGCAGGAAGATCTTATTGGTTCTGACGCCGATACCTCCGGAACTCGCGCTTCCGCCATCGCGGAGCATCTTCCGCTGTTTCGATTTTGATGTGTGGCTGTGAGATCCTTCCCCATCCCTTTGGGTTAGTGCGAGTCGGCTAGTAAAGTCGGGATAGTGGCAAACATTGAAGGCCAAGTGAACCAAACAGAGGCAGAACAGTTGCTGAGCCCATTCGATGACCGAGGCGAAACCGAGCCCCGGGAAGAATGTGGCGTATTCGGTGTATGGGCGCCGGGGGAGGACGTCTCTAAGCTGACGTACTACGGCCTCTATGCGTTGCAGCACCGTGGTCAGGAAGCTGCCGGTATCGCCGTCGGCGATGGCGACCAAATTGTCGTATTTAAGGATCTGGGTCTGGTGAGCCAGGTCTTCGACGAGCAATCCCTGGAGGCCCTCAAGGGGCACATCGGTATGGGGCATAATCGCTATACCACCGCTGGTGGCAATAGCTGGGAGAATGCACAGCCGATGTTCCGCATGGCGCCTGACGGCACCGACGTGGCACTGGGACACAACGGCAACCTGGTGAATCACCGTGAGCTCACCCAGGAGGCAGCGCGCTTAGGGCTGGTGGATCCGAAGGAAAACCCTTCCGATTCCCTGGTGATGTGCGCGCTACTGGCCGCCGAGACGCGGGAGGGCCACGGTGTTGAAGAAGCTGCCATGGAGCTATTCCCCAGGGTCAAGGGGGCTTTCTGCGTGCTGTTCACCGACGGCGATGCACTATACGCAGTCCGCGATCCACAGGGTGTGCGTCCGCTTTCCCTCGGCCAGCTGGCGGGTGGCGGTTGGGTGGTCGCCTCCGAGACCGCAGCGTTGGACATTGTGGGCGCCCGCTTTATCCGCGATGTAGAGCCAGGGGAGCTGGTGATCATCGACGGTGATGGTGTGCGTTCCCGTCGCTTCGCGGAGACCCAGCACAAGGGATGCGTGTTTGAGTACGTCTACTTGGCTCGCCCCGACTCGGTCATCCGCGGCCGTTCCGTCAACGGCACGCGCCTGGAGATCGGCCGGAAGCTCGCTGAGGAGGCGCCAGCAGACGGCGATTTGGTGATCCCCGTTCCCGAATCAGGTACTCCAGCGGCGGTTGGTTACGCCCAGGGTTCGCACATTCCATTCGGCCAAGGGCTGATGAAGAATGCTTATGTGGGGCGCACCTTCATCCAACCCTCGCAGACAATTCGTCAGCTGGGCATTCGTCTTAAGCTCAATCCATTGCGCGAGGTTATTGAAGGCAAGCGCCTGGTAGTGGTAGATGACTCTATCGTTCGCGGCAACACTCAGCGCGCGCTGATCAAGATGTTGCGTGAAGCAGGAGCGAAGGAAGTTCACGTTCGCATTGCTTCGCCGCCGGTGAAGTGGCCGTGTTTCTATGGCATCGACTTTGCCTCGCCCACCGAGCTGATCGCGAATAACGTGAACCCCGAGGACCCAGTGGAAGGGATCCGTAAGGAAATCGATGCGGATTCCCTAGCATTCGTTTCGACCGAGGCGATGATCGAAGCGTCACGACAAAGTAGGGATGAGCTCTGCGCTGCGTGCTTTGACGGTGTGTTCCCGCTGGGAATGCCAAGTGATAACCCGAATACAGCACTGGTAGAGACAATGCAGAAGCAGCAAGCCCAGAAGCAGCAAGCCCAGTAGTAAAGAGCTAGAAAGCCAGAAAGCTAAGGACAAGCCATGAGTGAGCACCCTGAGAACACCCCGAAGCAGGCAGAGGGCGCATCGTACGCCGCTGCCGGTGTCGACATTGAAGCCGGCGATCGCGCGGTAGAGCTTTTCGCCCCGCTAGCTAAGAAGGCCACCCGTCCCGAGGTACGCGGTGGACTCGGCGGGTTCGCCGGTCTGTTTGCCTTGGGCAAGTACGAAAAGCCACTTCTAGCCGCCTCCTCTGATGGTGTGGGTACAAAGCTGGCAGTCGCGCAGGCGATGAACAAGCACGACACGATCGGTCGCGACCTGGTGGCAATGTGCGTGGATGACCTGGTTGTCTGTGGCGCCGAGCCGCTGTTCCTCCAGGATTACATCGCCATTGGCAAGGTAGTACCCGAGCACGTTGCCAGTATCGTAGCGGGCATTGCGGCAGGCTGTGAGGATGCAGGCTGTGCACTGTTGGGTGGCGAAACCGCTGAACATCCCGGCGTGATGGAGCCGGAGGAGTACGACGTTTCTGCCACTTCCGTCGGTGTGGTCGAAGAAGCGAATGTGCTGGGGCCGGATCGCGTGCGTCCGGGCGACGTGGTGATCGCCATGGCCTCCTCTGGACTGCACTCCAATGGCTACTCCCTGGCGCGCCACGTCCTGCTGGATACCAAGCGGCTGCCATTGGACGGACACATCGAATCCCTCGGTCGCACACTGGGAGAAGAACTGCTCGAGCCCACCCGCATCTACGCCCTCGACTGCCTGAAGCTGGCAAGCGAGTGCGATGTGCATACCTTCGCGCACATCACCGGTGGTGGTTTGGCAGCTAATCTAGCCCGCGTTATCCCGGATGGTTTGGTCGCCGCGCTGGAGCGCTCCTCTTGGACGCCTGGCCCAATCTTCCGTCTGATCCAGGAGGAAGGGCAGGTCTCCCAAGAAGAGATGGAGAAGACCTTCAACATGGGCGTGGGCATGGTTGCCGTCGTCGCCGAAGATGATGCCGAGCGTGCCATGGCTATGCTGACCGCCCGCCACATCGACGCCTGGCGCTTGGGCGAAGTACGCCCGGCACAGGATGGCCAATCCGGTGCGGTTCTGGATGGCGAGTACCGCAATCCGGTCAACGACTAAGACCGGCGGCTATCTAGTCGGGAATAGAAAACTCCCGCCCCTTGCGCTTTGAGGAGCGCTGTGGATAGGGGCGGGAGTTTTGCTGTGGAAGGTTAGCTATTTCCGGGAGTTGCCGGAGTAGTCGTCCTCATAATCGTCGCCGTAGTCGTCGTATTCCGCAGCGTACTCGCTGTAGTCATCTTCGTACTCGTCGTAGCTATCGTTGTGTCGGGAGCTGGAGCCCCGGTTTTGCGACTGCCCGGAGAGTTCCCTCTGCAGGCTCTCCAGATCCATTTCCGGAGCGTTGTACTTCAACTGACGAGCAACCTTGGCTTGCTTTGCCTTGGCACGGCCGCGACCCATGGCCTGACCCCCTTGCGGTGTCCTCGAGTGGCGCGGGAGTTCGGCCACCCTTTTCGTTTACATGTTAAGTTTCTTCCTGCCCTACACCATAGCGGTTAGCGATCATTTTTTCCCAAAAGCCCCTCCGCTTCGTTCGGTAAGCGCGGGGGATGCGCAACGAAATAAACCCCGCGACCTGCATGATCGTCGCGGAGTTAAGGGGGCAACGAAGTGTCAGGTTTTTCTAATTCTTCCCGCGCAGGCGGTTGATCGCCGCGCGCCCGGGTCGGATCGAGTTGTCGCCAGTTGCCTTCTCTAGGTCGGCTGAGTCGATCGCGGCATCGATCCCGTCCACCAGGATCGGTGGTACATCGCTGTTGTGTGACGCCACCTTCTCCACCACATTCCGCTTCATCAAAGCAAGGGCAACAGGTCCGTAATCACAGTCATGCACACTAGATCCCACTCGGCCGATCGCCCGTCCGCCAGCGGTGACATCGGCCCCCACTACCGGTAGTCGGTTGGCGGATCCGTCGAGCTGCAGCAGCACCAAGACTCGGGGTGATTTGCCCAGGTTATGAACGCGGGAAACTGTCTCCTGTCCCCGATAGCAGCCCTTGTTGAGGTGGACAGCGGATTCAGTGGGGCCGGCGGTTGCATTATCTAGTTGTGTTGCGCCGCTGATGCCTTTGCCGATGAAGGCGGGAATTTCATGGGGGATGGTGCGTTCGTCGGTATCTACGCCCAAGATCGGCAGGCGTGCCTGCATGCGGAACGCATCAAAAGCCATGCGTCCGGTGGGGTGGAATGCGCCAGCTGTGAGCTGATCCCATGTATCGACGAATTGCTCTCGGGAAACCCAGAGGTCCAAGGCCTGAATTTCACCGATAGTTTCGGTGCGCCACAGTTGTACCTTCATATCTTCTGGAATGTCGATGTTCAACTGAGTACGCAGGACAGCGGACGACGTGGCGTCGTGAGCAAAGAGCAAGGAATCAGCGGCTAGGTGCGTGCCAAGTACCGTGAGTCGTGCCCACGGAAGTCGCTCGACGGTGACCTGCGACCAAAAGACCATCTTGCGGAGGTAGTCCTCTAGGGCATCGGCGTGGGTGGCTGGGGTATCGAGGATCAGGGCATCGTCGGTGGCGAGGATGCCGAAAAAGTGCTCGACGTGTCCTTTGACATCGAGGATCAGGCCGAAGGTGGCTTGGCCTGGTTCGATGGCATTGACCTTCTGGGAGATTAGATTGTTCAGCCAATCGCGGCGCTCTGCTCCTGAGATGCGGATGGCCACTCGATCCCAGAAGTCCACGAGGCCAGGCTTTCCATTTCCGACCTGTGACTGCTCGGTCAGGGGATTGCCGTAGTGCCACGCAGTGGCGCCATCCGGGGCTGGAGCTTCGGCTCGAGCTTCCTGCGCCTCCGATCCGAGGGTGTCCTCCCTGCCTGATAATGCGCTGGCAGTGGGGACATGGTCGAGGATCGGGCTGTGAGTCAGATCAAACACGCCACCTATCGTAGGACGGGGTGGGGCGAGCTGGCCAGTAGCAGGTACTGCAAGGGCCGTTAAACAGCTGGGATTAGGATTAAAGACATGAGCAATCGGGAAGCAGAGTTCGTGGTCGTTGACGTTCTGGGAACCAATGGCGGCGTAGACACGGAGGCGGAAGCTGAAGCCGCAGATCCGCAGGTTCGGGACGTAACCGTGCCGATGATCTACGCCGACGATCTAGCAGCTGTGCGCGGAGACGGAGTGTTTGAGACCTTCATGCTTCGCGATAGCCACGTGCGCAACCGGGAGCGCCATGCTATTCGCTTCCAACACAGCGCAGCGATGCTCGATTTGCCCGAACCGGAACTCGATCGCTGGTTCCGCGCTACTGACTTAGCCGTGGCGAGCTTTGAAGAGAAAAACGGCCCCGGACAAGAGGCCGCGCTGCGCTGGGTTTATTCGCGGGGGCGGGAGTCCACGGGTCGACCGACCGGATGGGTAACCGTCGCGCCTGTCAGTGAACAGGTACTGCACGACCGGAAGCGTGGCGTGCGAGTAATGACCGCTGAGAGGGGCTTTAGAATCGATCTTTCCGAGCGTTCGCCGTGGGCGCTTATCGGCGCTAAGACGCTTTCCTATGCGGCGAACATGGCGGCATTGCGCAGTGCAAAGACCCGTGGAGTGGATGACGTAATTTTTCTCTCCGACGAAGGACTGGTGCAGGAGGGCCCAACGTCCACTGTCGTTGTCGCAGAAGTAGATTCGGCGACGGGGGAGAGGCGACTCGTCACTCCTCCGACCCATGTCGGAATTCTCAAAGGCACGTCGCAGGCCGCGCTGTTTAAGCTGGCCGAGCAGCGGGGATGGAAAACCGAGGAACGAGTCCT
The DNA here is from genome assembly GCF_056388495.1 of Corynebacterium sp. TUM25020. Lineage (NCBI taxonomy): Bacteria > Bacillati > Actinomycetota > Actinomycetes > Mycobacteriales > Corynebacteriaceae > Corynebacterium > Corynebacterium sp. TUM25020. Next base: position 310,603 of record NZ_JBWJFG010000002.1, read on the forward strand.
GCGGGTTGAGGATCTGCTGAATGCTATCGGAGTGTGGCTTGTCTCTTCCGTGCGTGTCCAGGCCCGAGTAATCCAATTGGATGGGGTAAGCCTGCCACGGCCGGAGGTTGCCGATGAAGTAGAGGCGATGGCCTGGGAGGCTGTAACTAGCTAAACTGGCTAAACCAGCTAAAACTAGCTAGTACCGGCTAGCCCACCACACGGGAAAGCTGAGCGGACTGCCAGGGAACCATCTCGCCGTCGATAAGGCGCTCGTCGACCCAGCCGAGATCGTTGTTCGGCATCAGACCATAAAGGCGCTTGCCGGGACCAAGATTGGTCGGGCCGGTCGCCGTCGCCATCGTCGACGCACTTTCCAGCTGCCAGGCGCGCTCATTCAGCGGACTGCCATAAAGGATCTCCACCATTCCGTCGGAGTGGGTGATGATCATCTCGATTTCATCATCATCGTTGATGCGCAGGAAGCCTGACTCGCGACGGCCCGGGGTCTCGGTCGGCTTTCCGTCGTCATCCATCCGCCAGGAACGGGAATCATAGCTGATGCGGTTTTCACCGTCGTGGGCGAAGACGACCTGCTGGCCGAAAGTGAATTCGTCCTCGCCGGGAGGCGCAGCCTGACCCTGACCACGCCACACACCGATAAGTGGCAGCAGTGCCAGTAGGCCGTCGTGTAGGTTTGGCCCCTTGCGCAGGTTGGCTGTGTCATCGGGGATGGGCAGATCGCCGAACTCCGGCAAGTTCTTGTCACTGGTGGACTTGGATTGTTCGGCGGCCAGGTTAACCGCGTCGTTCGCGTTGACCTTAAACTTCTTATTTTCTTCTTCAGCCATACCTGTAAGCCTATAGGCTGGGACGCTCCTCTTCACTGAGGGGTCGGGATCGCGGAGCCAGATCGGAGAGGCTGATTTTCGTGTAGACCTTTGAGGTCTCTACAAACAGGGATCCGCCGGAGACATAAATACGTTCAGGGTCGCCCCGCATAGGGAGGTTTTTGCCGGGGATGCTCAGGCTAAAAGCGTTGTTGATTCGATCCGCAATGCTGTCATCGAGTTTGTCTTCGTCGTTGACGTCTTTGGCTTTGATATCGAGCCCGTCGGGTGCAGAGAGAATCCTGATAGGCGTGATTTTCATGGTGCCTGCGACGATGCGCAGTTTCACTTCCACCTTGGCGGGCTTGGCAAACCCTTTGGGCTTGCCCTCGAAAATGGCCTCGGTCTCCCAACCGCCGCGCGGTGAAATATCGTCCAGGTTCTGGATCTGCAGGGCATCAATATCCATGCGATTGCCCAGTAATACGCCGTCGAGTTGTAGTCGGGTAAACACCTTGCGCGCTGGCGCGTTTTCAATTGTGCCGTTAAATACGTCTTCGGCGGAGACCGTGACGTATTGCGCCGAGGTATGCACGCTCATCAACCCGAACCCTGGCACGTCGACGTCATTGGCTGCCACCGTCACGGCTTGCAGTTCGTGGCTCAGTGCCGAGGCGGTATAGGGGAAGCCGGCTACCTGCACCTTTGGGGGATTTGCCAAATTGGAATCGGCGTAGAGCGCTTCGGAGATTTTGTGCTCCGCCCGGGCTGCGATCACGTTGTCTACGACTGCTGCCACTAAAAGCAGCACTACGAGGGCGACTGCACCGCGGAATGCGATCTTCTTCACCTTGCCGGTCACCCCCTTCTGGGCTCCATCCAAATACTTATCTAATAGCGCGGCGATCAATTGCGCTTTTTGGTTCTCTCCAAGGTTACAAGGTGCCCCAATGCCTTTTTATTGACGCCACGCTTCAGCCATCTCAATCTCAACCTAGGTGTAAGAATGCTGTCAATCAGCCCCATACATGCCGAATTTGGGGGACAATTGGCCACATGGCTATTACCTACAACACATTTGAAGACCTGTGGGAGCACTCCGAGGTGCTGGAGGGGGTCCACGAGGTGTTGCGTAAAGTCGCTGAGGCTGATGGCGTCGCCGCGATCAGCGAGGCTTTCGTCCGCGGTATGAACGAGGACTTTGGCCACAAGCACGTCATCGCCGTGAGCGATGAGTACGGCGCAGAAGACGCCGCTAAGGAGCGTGTGGTCGGCGTGCTGGCGATGGACCCGGATTTGGTGATTGAGCTGGCAGTCGCTCCAGAAGTGCGACATCGAGGGGTGGGTATCGCCTTGTTTGAAGCGCTGCGCGATCAGCTGGGAGTGAGCGGCGCGATCGATGTATGGGCGCATGGAGATTCCGCTGGTGCACAGCGTTTCGTTGAGTCGTTAAACGCCCGTCGTACTCGTGAACTACTGAAGATGTCTTTGGAATGCCTGCCGGCGACCAAGGCTGCCAAAACGCTTGAAGCTGAGAGCACGAAGGCAGAGGAACTCTGTGAGGAACACGGCATTGAAGTGTTGTCCTACAACGAATCGGTTGCTCGGTTTGACGCAGACGCAGTGGATGCTGAGTGGGTTCGGGTAAATAATGAGGCGTTTGCATGGCATCCAGAGCAGGGCGGATGGGACGTCGAACGCCTGCGGGCAGCCCGCGACACTAACTGGTTCGATCCGGATGGCGTGATTTTGCTTTGGGTTCGGGATCAGAAGTCGGCCGTCGAACGGGTGGGAATTCCCTGTCCCGCAGAAAGTGCAGTGGAGGACGCTAACGTCTACCGGCTGGTGGGTTTCCATTGGACGAAGATCCCGATGGAGGAAAAGGAAAAAGAGTCCGGTCAACGAGTAGGCGAGGTTTATGTTGTATGTCTCGCGGATGATGCACGGGGTAAGGGGCTGGGACAAGCCGTTACCCTATTGGGAATGAAGCTGCTCGTGGAAAACGGTTGTGGCCACATCGAGTTGTACGTGGAAGGAGACAATGCTCCTGCTGTTTCTACCTACAAATACCTCGGATTTGAGGTGGTACATACCGACGTGGTTTACCGCGGATGTTTGTAATAGCGACTAGATAATAGGTAAATAAAACCTTAACAAAACATATGGGTGGCGTAGTTTTGGCGTGGGCGGGGAGGCTTTCCTAGTTGTAAATTTGGTTAAATCTAAGTTAATTTGTGTCACTTTCTGCCACAAGGGGGTAGCTTTTAGGTGTGGTTTCCAAGAGGTGTTGGCACCAAAATGTCACCCAAAAATACACGCTATCCTGCGCCGATAGTAGAGTTCACTGTTTGTTAACCTACAGCACTCTTTAATTCAATAAGCGCCGATTAGATTTTCTGGTGACGCATGAACGGCCTCTGCATCTGCGGGCTGTTCTTGTATGACACTTTCTCTAGTTCTGACATTTTCGGAGGAAAACCTCGTGAAGTTCACCATGAAGCGCACCAGCGCTGCAGCTGCAACCATTATTGCTGGTTCCCTGATCCTGACCGGCTGCTCCAACGCTGACAACAACGAAAAGAGCAAAACCGAAAGCACCCGCGAGATGGAGGAGGCCTCCGGCGAACTGCGCGGTGAGGGCGCTTCTTCTCAGGACAACGCTGTCCAGAACATCTTCGGCCCGGCTTTCTCTGAGACCGGCGCTACCCTGGCTTACACCGCTTCCGGTTCCGGTGACGGTCAGAAGAAGTTCATCGCTGGCCAGGTCGACTTCGCTGGCTCCGACTCCGCTCTGAAGGACGACCAGATTGCAGACGCTAAGAAGCGCTGCAAGGGCAACGACGCTTGGCACCTGCCGATGGTTATCGGCCCGGTTGCCATCGCCTACCACCTGGAGGGTGTAGACACCCTGAACCTGTCCACCAAGACCATCGCCAAGATCTTCAAGGGCGAGATCAAGAAGTGGGACGACGAGGCCATCAAGGCTGAGAACGAGGGCGTTGAGCTGCCTTCCGATCCGATCCAGGTTGTTTACCGCTCCGACGAGTCCGGTACCTCTGACAACTTCCAGAAGTTCCTGTCCGCTTCCTCTGGCGAGTGGGATTCCGAGGGCAAGCAGTTCCCGACCAAGGTTGGTACCGGTGCTCCGAAGTCCAAGGGTGTCGCTGACCAGGTTGCTCAGACCAACGGTGCAATCACCTACGTGGAGGCTGGCTACGCTGAGGAGAACGACAAGATTGGCGTCGCCAACGTTGACTTCGGTGCTGGCCCGGTTGAGCTGAACAAGGAGAACGTCAACAAGGCGCTGTCCGAGGCTAAGTTCAAGGGCGAGGGCAACGACCTGGTTGTTGACTCCAAGGCTCTGTACTCCATGAAGAATGAGGGCGAGTACCCGCTGGTTCTGACCACCTACGAGATCGTCTGCTCCGCTGGCTACGACGACAACACCGCCAAGCTGGTCAAGAACTTCATGTACACCATCCTGGACAACCAGAATGATGATCTGGCTGACCAGGGTTACATCCCGCTGGACGGCGAGTTCAAGTCCAAGCTGGAAAAGGCTGTTGAGGCTCTGAAGTAGTCGCTTGTTCCTCAGCTAGCTTTTCTTTGAAGAGCTATCGCTGCAGGCCACGTTGCACTGTAACCCCCGCTCGTTTTGCGACCGGGGGTTACGGTCTGAATGCGGTGTCTGTAGTGACGAGAAACACTTCTTGCATTCATTCTTGTTTTAAATAACGACCTTTAAGGATCCCTCATGGCAAACGCCAATAAGGTTGAGGTCGCCAAGTCCACTGCGGCGAAGGGCGACACCGCTCAGCCGCAGAAAGACACCCAGCTGGTGGACAATAGTCAGCGCTCCGGCGGTGGCCACGTCAAGCGCCCTGGTGATGTCATCTTCGAAACTCTGGCAAAGACCTCTTCTATCCTGATCACCGTAATTATCGGACTGATCGGCCTGTTCCTGATCATGCAGGCAGTTCCCGCGTTGAACCGCTTGCGCGACGGTATTCTCAGCTTCTTTACCTACGGTGAACGTTGGAATACTGACTACGTCAACAACGACGGTGGCTGGATGCAGTTCGGTATTCCGAACCTGTTCTTCACCACGGTTCTAGTTTCCCTCGTTGCCCTGATCCTGGCTATGCCGGTTGCTCTGGGTATTGCTGTCTTCCTTTCCAACTACTGCCCGAAGAAGCTGGTCAAGCCCTTGGGCTTCATGATCGACCTGCTGGCCGCAGTGCCGTCCATCGTGTTCGGTATCTGGGGTGCCTACGTGCTCGGACCGGTGCTGGGCGACTTCTTCGAGTGGCTGTCCGGTTGGGCAGGCGGGTTCTTCCTCTTCAACTACCAGCAGGGAAGCTCCCCGCCATTCTCTACCTCCCGAAACATCTTCACTGGTGGCATCGTTCTGGCAATCATGATTCTGCCTGTGATCGCTGCTACTACCCGTGAGGTTTTCGTCCAGACCCCGAAGGGACAGATTGAGTCTGCCCTGGCTCTGGGTGCAACGCGGTGGGAAGTTGTTCGCATGACCGTGCTTCCCTTTGGTTTGTCCGGCTACATCTCCGGTGCAATGCTGGGCCTGGGTCGCGCGCTGGGTGAAACCATGGCGCTGTACATGGTTATCGCTAGTGCTCCGGACTTCCGCGGCTCGCTGATGGACGGTGGTACTACCTTTGCGACCGCCATCGCCGCTGCCGCACCGGAGTTCGACGATGAACTGAAGGCGGGCGCCTACATTTCTGCCGGCCTCGTGCTATTCCTGTTGACCTTCCTGGTTAACGCCGCCGCCCGCGCCGTTGTGGCGAAGAAGTAGGAGACGAGAACAATGACTGATGCAGTAGCTGTAGAAAAGAAGAAGTCCTCTTCGTCCTCCGACCTGTTCACTCAGATCTCTGGTAAGCGCAAGGCTGCCGACAAGGCCGCCACCATCATCATCTACTTTGCAATGACCCTGGCCCTGCTGCCTCTGGTGTGGGTGCTGTTCAAGGTTGTCAGCGAAGGCCTGCCGGCAATTTTGAATCCTGACTGGTGGATGTACGACATGGTCGGCCAACCCCGTAACAAGGCCGGCGGCGGCGCTATTCACGCAATCATCGGTACCCTGACCCAGGTTCTGGTTACTTCCGCATTGTCCATCCCGATCGGTGTGTTCACCGCCATCTACTTGGTGGAGTACTCCCGCGGTAATTTCCTCGGCAGGATCACAACCTTCATGGTCGACATCCTGACCGGTGTCCCGTCCATCGTTGCTGCCCTGTTCGTGTACGCAATGTGGATCACCATGTTTGGCTTCGAGCGCTCCGGTTTCGCCGTTTCCCTTGCTTTGGTGCTGTTGATGGTTCCGATCATCGTGCGCAACGCAGAAGAGATGCTGCGCGTTGTTCCAATGGACCTGCGTGAAGCCTCTTATGCACTGGGCGTGCCGAAGTGGAAGACCATCGTCAAAATCGTGCTCCCGACGGCTCTATCCGGCATTGTCACCGGCATCATGCTGGCTGTTGCCCGTGTGATGGGCGAGTCCGCACCGGTGCTGATCCTGGTTGGTTCCACCACCAAGATCAACTGGAACCCGTTCGAAGGTGGCCAGCAGTCCCTGCCGCTGTACATGGTTGACCTCTATGGCGCCGGAAGTAACGAGGTCGTGTTGGAGCGCCTGTGGGGCTGCGCACTGACCCTGGTGCTCCTGGTCGCCGTTCTGATGATTGGCGCCCGTCTGATTTCGAAGCGCTACTCGGTCAAGGTCTAAGGCGACCAAGAGCCTTAGCCCTGCCGGGACTAGAACAAAACAAAGCCTTTCCAATTGCACAAACCGACCACTCCATACATAGAGGGTGGCCAACCCTAGGACCCTAGGAGAACAACACAATGGCTAAGCGCCTAGACCTCAATGACGTCAACATTTACTACGGCGATTTCCACGCCGTTCAGAACGTCAACCTGCACATCCCGCCGAAGGCAGTTACCGCCTTCATCGGCCCGTCCGGCTGTGGCAAGTCCACAGTGCTGCGCACCCTGAACCGTATGCACGAGGTAATCCCCGGTGCTTATGTCAAGGGTGAGATCCTGCTCGACGGTGAGGACATCTACGGCTCCAAGATCGACCCAGTGGCCGTCCGCAACACCATCGGCATGGTTTTCCAGAAAGCTAACCCGTTCCCGACGATGTCCATCGAAGAGAATGTCGTTGCCGGCCTGAAGCTGTCGGGTGAGAAGAACAAGAAGAAGCTCCGCGAGGTTGCAGAGCGTGCACTGCGTGGCTCCAACCTGTGGGACGAGGTTAAGGATCGTCTGGACAAGCCGGGCGGCGGCCTCTCCGGTGGTCAGCAGCAGCGTCTGTGCATCGCCCGCGCTATCGCTGTCGAGCCGGAAGTTCTGCTGATGGACGAGCCTTGCTCCGCACTTGACCCGATCTCCACCCTGGCAGTCGAGGATCTGATCCACGAGCTGAAGGAAGACTTCACCATCGTTATCGTGACGCACAACATGCAGCAGGCAGCCCGTGTGTCCGACCAGACCGCTTTCTACTCCCTGGAAGCTACCGGCAAGCCCGGCAAGCTGGTCGAGGTGGGTCCGACCAAGCAGATCTTCGAGAACCCGCAGCAGAAGGAGACCGAGGACTACATCTCCGGTCGCTTCGGATAAAACTCAATCTTCGCCTGGCCTACAGGCAGGAGAGGAAATAGAGAATCCACAAAGTGTCATATTGGCCGGTTCATGCTGAGCCTGCCACCCACTAGCGGGGTTCCGGGTACACCGGAACCCCGCTTTTGGCGTCAATAGCAAAAAGAAACGGCATACTGGAGGCAGTGAAGGCCCCGCAACCAGAAAGGAAGCACCATGTCTGGCACAGAGCCTAGCCCGAAGGCACCGGCAACCCTCCACATCGTAGTGATGGGAGTAAGCGGCAGCGGCAAGACAACGTTGGCACGCGCCATCGCCGAGAAGACCGGCTGGCAGCTCCAAGAAGCAGATGACCTGCACCCGGAGGGCGCATTGGAGATCCTGCAAGACGGCCGACTACCCGCTGAGCACCATCGCAAGAAGTGGTTGGGCACCGTGCGGGACTGGATCGCGGGAGAGGCCGCTAAAGGGAACAACACGGTGACAGCCTGCACCGCACTGCGCATTGACCACCGGGAGATCTTAAGCGACATCGGGGAGGGTGCGACGGTGTTCTACGTGCACCTATACGGCACCGAAGATGTACTTGCAGAGCGGATGGAAAATCGGGTTGGCGATGTTGACATGCCACGCGAACTTTTGGTCGCGCAATTGGAGGATCTACAGCGCCTCACGCCGGGGGAGAAGGGCATACAGCTCGATGTACGCCGTACCCCGGAACAGTTGCTCGATGATTCCCTCAACGCTGCCATGTTTGCCCAAAAGGCCTACAGCAGCTAGCGGATTCTACTAGTAGTCGAAGTTCGTGTCGTAGCGATAGCGCAGTTCGTCGAACTTCTTACGGAAGCGCTCCTCGAGTTCATCGTCCTCTTGCTTTCGCTGGTACTCCTCCGGAGTGAGACCCGTGGCAATGAAGACGATGCGATTGCCGATTTCCACCGCATGGTCCGAGTAGCGCTCCAAGTAACGGGAAAGCAACGTGATGTCTACAGCCTCACGCACGGAATGGGGCCAGTCTCGCTGAGTAGTGAGCTGAAAGAGGTGGCGGTGGATGTCGTCGATCGCGTCGTCATCCTTGATGAAATCAAGCGCAGTCTGAACATTGTGATCGCGTAGCAGCTCTTGGATCTTCTCCGCGGATTGGTCGCACTGGCGCGCCATTTCTTCGATATAGGGGCGTAGGGGTGCCGGTACTGCATTTTCTGGATGACGCCGCCGCGCCACCTTCGCCACATGCACCGCAAGCGCGCCCATGCGGGTGAAATCCTCGACAATATGCTGGCCTGCGACGACGAAGCGCAAGTCGCGCGCAACAGGTGCCTCGAGAGCCAAAAGTTGGAAGGCCGCCGCAACCGAATTGACGCGAAGATCCTCCAGCGTATCTATGCTACTGAGAACCTTCTCCGCGAGCTCGAGATCAGTTTCCAGGAGAGAACGAGTGGCGGAATTGAGGGTAGTGCGAACGAAATCCGCCATGAGTGAAATGTTGTGGTTAAAGTCCCGGAGCTGGTTTCGGTACTCTTTGCGCATGCCCAGCACTATAGTCTGTGGTTTTTGATTGTGCTGGCGTTCAACCCCCGATGTTTAGCCCCTACAAATGACCTTAGGGTTTAGCCACCGCTATTTTCGATGTCGGCACCATCGGGCACCGTCTCATCCTCCGGGTCGTCCAGCCAACCATCGGGCAGCGCAACCTTAGCTGGGGAGCCTTGGCGACCGCGAGCACCATCGGCGTCCTCGGCCAAGGCGGGTGAGTCCCAAACCTCACTCAAAGCAGTCTTCAACTCATCCAGGCTGCTGACTCGCGACAGGCTGCGGCGCAGTTCGCCGCCAGCTGGGAAGCCGCGGAGGTACCAGGTCATGTGCTTGCGTAGATCCCGGCAGGCTTTCTGCTCACCGTCGTGGGCCGCCAGAAGCTCGGCGTGTCGAAGGATGATGCGAGCGACTTCTCCCAAGGTGGGTTGAGAGGGGATTGGCAGCCCGCGTAGCTCTGCCGACAGTTCTGCGAATAGCCACGGCCGCCCCAGGCACCCCCGGCCAACGACGACGCCATCACAGCCGGTCTGTTCCATCATTGCCCGGGCATCTGTCGCCTTGAAGATATCGCCATTTCCCAGAACGGGAATGCCAGTGTGAGCCAGGTGTTGCTTTAGGCGCGCGATCTCATTCCAATTCGCGTGGCCGGAGTATCGCTGCGCAGCCGTGCGACCGTGGAGCGCTACGGCAGCCGCGCCTTCTTCCACTGCGATGCGACCTGCATCCAGATGTGTGTGGTGTTCATCGTCGATGCCGACGCGCATCTTTACGGTGACCGGGATATCCGTACCTTCAGTCGCTTTGACCGCTGCAGCGACGATGTTGCCAAAGAGCTTGCGCTTATAGGGCAAGGCGGAACCGCCACCGCGACGGGTGACTTTCGGCACGGGACAGCCGAAGTTCATATCGATATGGTCGGCGAGGTTCTCGTCGACAATCATCTTTGCTGCCTTGTAGGTGTACTCCGGGTCAGTCGTGTACAGCTGCAGGCTTCGCGGACTCTCGTCCGGAGCAAAGGTTGTCATATGCAGAGTTTTCGGATTGCGCTCGACCAGCGCTCGCGCAGTTACCATCTCGCATACATAGAGGCCGGCGACAGAGCCCATGCGCTCGCGTTCTTGTTCGCGGCACAGGCTGCGAAAAGCGACGTTCGTCACGCCGGCCATGGGAGCCAGAACCACAGGGGAGTCGAGCTGCATCCTGCCGATCTGCAGCCCCCGGAAGCCGGTGGTGTTTTGCGGGCGATCGGAACTGTGTTGGCCTCGAACGGCAGTATTAGCAGGGGTGGCACTGCTGGTTGCGCGGTTCGCGGTGGTGGAGGTGGGGGTTGCGGTCGATGTAGTCACGGGCACCATTCTCACACTGGGGAGGGAAGAATACCAAAGGGCGTCAAGAGCTGCCGTAAAACATAGGCCGAAGTAGCAACATTGATTGTTCAACAATAGGCTGGACGGTGAAGGCGAGCTAAGTCACATTTATGTAGGCTGAGAAAACAAAGCGGAGAAACCGCTACTCGCTACACCGCAATCGAGGAGGAACCGATGTCTGAGCGCATTGCCAACGAGTTTTATAAGTCCAAGGTCGTTTCTGCGGAGGAGGCGGCGCAGTTCGTCAACCATGGAGACAAGGTTGGCATGTCTGGCTTCACCGGCGCGGGTTATCCCAAGGCTTTGCCTAGCGCCATCGCGAAGAAAGCTAAGGAGCTGCATGAGCGAGGCGAAGACTTCCAAATCGACGTGTTTACCGGAGCTTCCACCGCTCCCGATTGCGACGGTGTACTGGCGGAAGCGGATGCAGTGCGTTACCGCACCCCTTACGCCTCTGACCCGACGATGCGCAAGAAGATCAACGCGGGTGAGATCCTGTACCAGGACATCCACCTTTCCCACCTGGGTCAGCAGGTAGAGGAGGGCTTCTTCGGCAATCTCGACGTTGCCGTGGTGGAAGCTGTGCGTATTGACGAAGCTGGCAACATCATTCCTTCCTCGGCTGTGGGTAACAACGTGGAGTACCTAAACTCTGCGCGCAAGATCATTATCGAGGTGAATGAGTGGCAGTCTCTCGACCTGGAGGGCATGCACGACATTTACAAGATCCAGGATCTGCCTAACCGCACCCCAATTCCGATCAACCGCCCCGGCGACCGCATTGGCACCACCTTCATTCCAGTGGATCAAAACAAGGTCGTAGCTGTTGTAAAGACCAATGCGGAGGATCGCAATGCACCGTTCAAGCCGACCGACGAGATCTCCGAAAAGATCGCCGGCCACTTCCTAGATCTGCTGGAGGGAGAGGTTGAGGCAGGGCGCCTCACATACGACGGCTACATTATGCAGTCCGGCGTCGGAAACGTTCCGAACGCTGTGATGGCAGGCCTGCTGGACTCTAAGTTCGAAAACATTCAGGCCTACACCGAGGTGATCCAGGACGGCATGCTGGATCTTATCGACAATGGCAAGATGACCGTCGCCTCCGCTACTTCTTTCGCGCTATCTCCGGACTATGCAAAGAAGATGAATGAAGAGGCTAAGCGCTACCGCGAGCACATTGTCCTGCGTCCGCAGCAGATCTCTAACCACCCTGAGGTAATTCGCCGCACTGGTCTGATCGCGTCTAATGGCATGATCGGTTGCGACATTTACGGCAATGTGAACTCCACCAACGTGGCGGGCTCTCGCGTTATGAATGGTATCGGTGGCTCCGGTGACTTCACGCGTAACGCGTTCCTGTCCACCTTTATCTCGCCGTCCACAGCGAAGGATGGTGCGATCTCCGCGGTCGTTCCTTTCGCTTCCCACATTGACCACACGGAGCACGACACTATGGTCGTAATCACTGAGTATGGTTATGCCGATCTGCGTGGTCTCGCGCCGCGTCAGCGCGTCCCGAAGATCATCTCCATCGCTCACCCGGATTATCGTCCGCTGCTGGAGGAGTACTATGAGCGTGCGTGCTCTGAGGGGCACTATCTGCAGACTCCGCACGATCTGAAGACCGCTTTTGATTTCCACATCAACCTGGCGGAGAAGGGCTCTATGAAGGGCTAAAGCCGGGTTCATGGTTGGGCGCATGTCTGTTGCGCGTAGCTATGTGGTGGGGGTAATTTTCTGCTTCGCATAGGCGTTAGATAGAATGCTCCCCGTTGGGCCTTTAGCTCAGTTGGTAGAGCTACGGACTTTTAATCCGCAGGTCGTGGGTTCGAGCCCCACAGGGCCCACTTTCGCAATTACCCCGTCGCGGCGCTTCCATGGAGATCATGGGTGCGCTGTGGCGGGGTTTTGGTGTTGTCGGCTGGGAATTAGTGCGCGGAAGTTGGAACAATCTTGCGCGAAATTCCGTTGAGAGTGACATGTCAACATTGTTTTCTTCCTTGGATCTTGGCCGTTATAACTTGAGCAACCGTGTGACCATGGCAGCGCTGACACGTCAGCGTGCAGGCCACAGCGGCCTGCCGAGCGAACTGCATGCGAAGTACTATTCCCAGCGCGCCAGCGCCGGGCTGGTCGTTACCGAAGGCACCTTCCCCGCGTGGACGAATCGTGCGTTTCCGGGCCAGGCGGGCATTGCAAGCGATGAGCACGCGGCTGGATGGCGCGACGTGGCTAATGAGGTGCACAACGCCAACGGAGTTATTTTCATGCAGATCATGCACGGTGGACGCACCAGCCACCCGGATCTCATTGATGGAGCTCAAGCAGAAGCGCCCAGCGCGCTGAATTGGGATGGACAGGTTCGTGGATTCGCTGGAAAAATGTCGGCTCCAGTGCCGCGCGCTCTGGAAACAGAGGAAATTCCGCGAATCGTAGAGGAATTCCGCAGCGCTGCGCGGCGGGCTATCGACGCGGGAATTGACGGCGTGGAAATCCACAACGCAAACGGCTATTTGCTTCACGAGTTTTTGGCGCCTTCGTCCAATCAACGTGAGGATGAGTTCGGCGGCAGTTCGGAAAACCGTTGGCGTCTGTCGGAGATGGTAATCCGCGCGCTAGTAGAAGAAATCGGCGCCGACCGCGTAGGAGTGCGCTTCTCGCCAGGGCACAATGTGCAAGGGGTCATTGAGGAAGACGAGGCGGACATGGTGGCCACATATGGAGGTCTACTGGATGCCATCGCCCTGTTGAACCTTGCCTATGTGTCTTTCCTGCACGCGCACCCGGAAAGCGAGCTGATCTCGACTCTGGCAAATAAGGCTCGCGCCAACGGTGTGACAAAGGTACTCATGAACGACGGTTTCGGCACCGTGACTACTCAGGAGGATGCGCAGCGTGAGCTAGAGCTGGACTACGTGGATGCTGTCGTAGTCGGCCGTCAGTTGATTGCCAACCCGGACTTGGTGCGCCGCTGGCGCGAGGATTTGCCCCTCAATGAGCCAGATCAGTCCACGTTCTACGTGGGTGGTGAGCGTGGCTACACGGATTACCCGTCTGTCTCTGACTAGTGCGTAGTCGTAGCGGGGTAGGGGGGCTGCTTTGCCCACCTCAACGGGCGATTTGTTCTGTCGCTGGCCCCTGGTTTAAACTGATCAAGCTGCTAAGCAAGCCTGCGGTGATTCGTTGGCTTACTTTGTAGAGCTCCCATCGTCTAGAGGCCTAGGACCCCGCCCTTTCACGGCGGTAACACGGGTTCGAATCCCGTTGGGAGTACGGCCCTGTGGCGCAGTTGGTTAGCGCGCCGCCCTGTCACGGCGGAGGTCGCGGGTTCAAGTCCCGTCAGGGTCGCAAGTTAAGAGCTTTTTGGAGTCTTTCCGGTGTTTGTGCGCCGGGAGGGCTCTTTTCTTTTTGCTTTCTTTTTGACGCCCACATTCTCCAAGCGATTCATACTTCGACAGTGAAGCGAAGTTATTCCAGAAACTGTCGTTGAACAGCTGATTTGCCTTAGAAGTTTGTCACTGTGTAGAGTCTATTCTCGTGCAACAGACGGCTTAGACAAGTTGTTGTCTGGTCGTTTTATTTAGTTGTGCAGGCAATGTTGGCCCTGTGGCGCAGTTGGTTAGCGCGCCGCCCTGTCACGGCGGAGGTCGCGGGTTCAAGTCCCGTCAGGGTCGCTTCGATGTTCGAATCGGAAGCGGTCGAGCACGAAGGCCAGATAGCTCAGTTGGTAGAGCGTTCGCCTGAAAAGTGAAAGGTCGCCGGTTCGATCCCGGCTCTGGCCACATTCCAACCCCGGTAGCAATGACGCTACCGGGGTTTTGCCGTGTTTCTGCCTCTGTGCGTCAACGTACACTGGCGGTGTACGACATGGACGCTATAAACGTTGTTTCGGTACTGAGTAGTCGAGTGCCGAGTAGTCGAATGCAGCGTAGTCGAGTACAGAGCAAACGGCAGAGAAGCGAAAGGAAAGACACCGCAATGTCAGTCACGAAGAGCATTGTTCACGATGAAGACCAGGGTCGTTTTGTCATCTACGTCGATGACCAGGAGGCTGGCTTTGCAGAGTACTCCCAGGCTGATGGGGTACGAGACTTCAACCACACTGTGGTGGATCCGAAGTACCGCGGTCAGGGCTTGTCTAAGCCTCTTATTAGTGAGGCTCTGCTGGGTACAAAGGAGGCGAACCTAAAGATTAAGGCCAGCTGCTCGGCTGTCGCGGCGTTCGTGGAGAAGAATCCGGAATTCAGAGAGCTGCTGGCCTCGTAGCGTTACTAAAGACGGGGGCTTGAAGGGAAGGCCCCGCAGGGGCGCTGTGGTGAACGCTTAGATGTTGTTCTGCATGTCGTCGACCCACTTCACGGCGTCCACCAGCGGAGTGTTCTGCTCCGGCTTGCGGGGACGAATCTTTGCCGGAATGCCGGTGAGGATTGAGTGTGGGGGAGCATCCTTGGTAACCACGGCGTTGGCGCCAATCGCGGAGCCCTCGCCGATGGTGATGGGCCCCAGAACCTTTGCACCAGCACCGATCATCACCCCATCGCCGATGGTGGGGTGGCGCTTGCATTGAACAAGCTCGGACCCTCCGAGGGTTACCCCGTGATACAGCATCACGTCATCGCCGATTTCCGCTGTTTCACCGATGACCACTCCCATGCCGTGGTCGATAAAGAACCTCCGGCCGATGGTGGCGCCCGGGTGGATCTCAATGCCGGTTAGAGCGCGAGTGGCCTGGCTAATGATGCGGGCGATGCTGCGGTGGCCGCGCGTCCACAGTGCGTGGGAGACACGGTGCGCCCAGATGGCGTGAAGGCCGGAGTACACGATGGCGTTTTCCACGTCGCCACGGGCCGCTGGGTCGTGCTCGCGGGCATTGTTAAGATCCTCGCGGATGCGTCCAAGAATGCTCAAGGGTGTGGTCTTTCGGTCGGAGGTTATAGAGGGGCGGGAGATAGGTGCCCTAAAGAACTTTCGCAGCCACTATAACGAGAAGGCGCTGCCTCCTATTTCACCGCAAGGCGGAAAAAGGGGGGGTAGCGCCTACTTCTGTGGCTGGGATGCTGGGCGGAGAACTAGTCGCGCAGGTCGTCGAATAGCAGGGTGGAGACGTAGCGCTCGCCGAAGTCCGGAACGATAACGACGATGGTCTTGCCCTCGTTCTCGTCCTTCTTGGCCTCTTCTAGTGCTGCCCAGACGGCGGCACCGGAGGAGATGCCGGAGAGAATGCCCTCGGCCTTGGCTAGCTCGCGTGCGGTCGTGGTGGCGTTCTCCAGCGGAACATCGATGACGCGATCCAGGATGTCCTTGTTGAGGTTCTCCGGGAAGAAGTTGGTGCCCAGGCCTTGGATCTTGTGCGGTCCGAAGCGGCCTTCGGTCAGCAACGGGGAGTCTGCTGGCTCTACGCCAACGATCTCGATCTTTTCGTTCTTTTCCTTCAGGTACTTCGCTGCGCCGGAGATGGTACCGCCGGTGCCCACACCTGCAACGAAAATGTCTACCTCGCCGTCGGTGTCTTCCCAGATCTCTGGACCAGTGGTGTTGTAGTGGATCTCTGGGTTGGCCGGGTTAGCGAACTGGCGTGCCAGGATGGCGTTATCGGTGCTCTCAACGATCTCGTTGGCCTTATCTACCGCGCCCTGCATGCCGCCGGGGCCGGGGGTGAGTACGAGCTCTGCGCCCAGGGCACGCAGCATAATACGACGCTCGTTCGACATGGTCTCCGGCATGGTTAGGACAACCTTGTAGCCCTTCGCGGCGCCAACCATTGCTAGTGCGATACCGGTATTGCCGGAGGTTGCCTCGACAATGGTGCCGCCCGGCTTCAACGTGCCGTCCTTCTCAGCTGCCTCGATGATGGCCTTACCGATGCGATCCTTCACGGAGTTGGCCGGATTAAAAGCTTCTAGCTTCAACAGCACATTAGCCTTCAGGCCTTCGCCGAAGGCGCCCAGCTTAACTAGGGGAGTGCCGCCGATGAGCTCGGTGATGTTGTTGTAAATCTTCGCCATGGGGGCGATCCTTTCATTCTAGACTGATCGGTCTATATTGGGTAGTCTACACCTCTTTGTCGGCCTACACCACTGTTGAGTTTGGCCGCTCTCTCGTGACGCCCTTTCGCACCCAAAGCTTTGCCAGAATCTCAGACGCAGATTCAGGGGATTTGGTTCAATGGCAACCATGACTTCCGAAAACCAGACTTCAGTAAATCCCGTGAACCCCGACCAGCCTTATGAAACCATTCAGGTAGCCGTCAATGGTGCCGTCGCAACGATCACCCTGGATCGACCAAAGGCACTTAACGCGCTGAACAGTGCTGTGCTTTCCGAAATCGTTCCGGCTGCTCAGGCGTTGGATGCCGACCCGGCGATTGGCGCAATCGTCATCACCGGCAGCGAAAAGAGTTTTGCTGCCGGTGCCGATATCAAGGAAATGAAGGACGAGGTCTACCCAGAGGTAGCCGAAAAGCGCCTCTTTGGAGATTGGGAAAAGTTGGCCCAGCTGAAGACCCCGCTGATCACCGCGGTCTCCGGATTTGCTCTCGGCGGCGGCTGCGAACTAGCTATGCTGGGCGATATTCTGCTGGCTAGCGAGTCCGCCAAGTTCGGACAGCCGGAGATCACATTGGGCATTATTCCGGGTATGGGTGGCACCCAGCGACTAACTCGTGCCGTGGGGAAGTACAAGGCCATGGATCTGATCCTTACTGGGCGCATGATGGATGCCGAGGAGGCTGAACGCTGTGGCTTGGTTTCCCGGATTCTGCCGGCAGAGGGCTTCGCCGACGAGGTTCAAAAGGTAGCGGCGAAGGTTGCAAGCATGTCCCACGTTGCACTGGCCGCCGCCACTGAGATGGTGGACGAGGCATACCGCTCCACTCTGGATGAGGGCGTGGAGGCTGAGCGCCAGCAGTTCTGGCGCCTGTTCGACACTGCGGATCAGAAGGAAGGCATGGCCGCCTTCGTGGAGAAGCGTAAGCCGGAGTGGAAGCACTGCTAGGCGCTAGCCCCCAAACATTGCCAACCCCTCCTTGGTTAAACCTGGCACAATTGCGGCTATGGCACATTCCAAGCAAGTCAACCGCACCATTGAACTGTCCATTCACGAGGTCTACGAGGTTGTCTCGGGCGAACGGTTCCTTCTGACCGATGAGGGAATGGTTGAGAAGTCGGACTCTCAAATTGTTGAGGCGGAGCGGAAAGAGCTCCCCGATGGTCGAGTGTGGGCGCGGGTTGGCGTGAGGGCGTCCCAAAAAGAGCTAGAAGAGCTTTCCGAGGACAAGAACAAGCCCCTAGCTTTCCAAGAAACCTATGTGTCGCAACTAGACGAAGAAGGTGCGTTCGAGGCGACGTCGACGATGGAGCTGCCGATGGGGATGGGGACAATGGAAACCCGTTTTATCTATGTGGCGGCGGATTCAGACCTGACAACGGTCGAGGCGATCCTCACGGCAAAAGCATCAATCCCATTGATCTCAGGCAAGCTGGAAAAGCACCTGCTCAAAACTTCGGACAAGGTTGTCGACGATAGCCTGGCGCGCATTCGGAATCTAAGTGTCACGGAGGCTCAATAAGACCCCAAAAAGGTTAGGAGTGGATGTGCACCTTTTTGCTGATGAAAGCATGGGGGCAGTTTTGGGGGTAGCTAGGGGGTGAACTATACTCCCTACTCACACGGCGTCTATGCCCGCGAAAGGCTAGGCGCCACAGGTCAAGTTTGAGGAGTGAACAGGTGGACCAGCAGCGGCAACGCGATGACGAAGATGTCATCATTTCTGCGCTGAATTCTCTAAAAAACGCGACTGGCATCCCGGTGACGATGTACGCGGCGAGCTCCGCCGAAGGAAAGCTGCGGATCTCCAAGTGGGTAGGGCTGCGCACGCCGGCGCTGCACAACCTTGAGATTGCACCAGGCGCAGGCGTCGGTGGCCGCGTCGTAACCACCCGCCGTCCCGTAGGAGTCTCCGACTACACCCGGGCTAAGTCCATTAGCCACGACTTTGACCGTCACATTCGAGATGAAGGACTGCACTCCGTAGTTGCCGTGCCCGTGATCGTGAAGCGCGAGGTGCGGGGCGTGCTGTATGCGGGCGTGCACTCTCGTGCTCGCATGGGAGACAAGGTGCTCGAAGAGGTCACCATGACCGCGCGTTGCCTGGAGCAGGACATTGCAGTCAATGAGGCGCTGCGTACGAATGAGGCCGGTCGTGGTGCAAACGCGGCGGCGTCCTCCACAAATAAGCAGGTGCGATCGATGTCCGGCGCCGAATGGGAACAGGTGCGCGCCACTCACAGCAAGCTTCGCATGCTCGCAAACCGTGTGGGTGACGATGAACTGCGGCGAGATCTTGAAGTCCTATGCGACCAAATGGTCTCCCCAGTGCGCGTGAAGCAGACCACCAAGCTTTCTGCGCGTGAGCTGGATGTTTTGGCCTGCGTGGCTCTCGGTCACACCAATGTGGAAGCCGCAGCCGAGATGGGGATTGGTGCAGAGACGGTGAAGAGCTACCTACGCTCTGTCATGCGCAAGCTCGGAGCGCACACTCGCTACGAGGCTGTTAACGCAGCACGGCGTATCGGCGCACTGCCCTGATCTAGCCCTGTTTCTCGCCCCGCCATGAGTGGGGCGATTTTTTGTAGGCTAGGGGGCGTGAAAGACAGCTTCGTAGTAACCGGTGGAACCAGGCTGCAGGGCGCCATCAAGGTGTCCGGCGCAAAGAACAGCGTGCTTAAGCTCATGTCAGCTGCACTTTTGGCGCCTGGAACCACCACGTTGACTAACTGCCCAGAAATTGCCGATGTGCCCTACATGGCCGAGGTTCTGCGTGGCCTGGGCTGCGAGGTGGAGCTCGACGGTTCTGTCGTTCGCATCACCACTCCTGAGGAAATCGAGTACAACGCGGACTTCGAGGCCGTACGTCAGTTCCGTGCATCCGTCGCGGTCTTGGGGCCGCTAACTTCTCGTCGCCATAGGGCGCGGGTCGCCCTTCCCGGTGGTGACGCCATCGGTTCCCGTCCTCTTGATATGCACCAATCTGGACTGGAATTACTTGGAGCAACCACCAAGATTGAGCATGGTTGCCTGGTCGCCGAAGCCGAAGAGCTCCATGGCGCTCAGATCAAATTGGACTTCCCCTCGGTGGGGGCAACGGAGAATATTCTGACTGCCGCCGTTTTGGCAGAGGGAACCACCACCTTGGATAACGCGGCACGGGAGCCAGAGATCGTGGATCTGTGCAACATGCTTGTGGAAATGGGAGCCAAGATCAGTGGAGCCGGATCTAACACGATCACCGTGGAGGGAGTGGAGCGACTAAACCCGGTGAAGCACGAGGTCGTGGGTGATCGTATCGTCGCCGGCACCTGGGCTTATGCAGCGGCGATGACACAGGGCGACATCACGGTCGGTGGTATTGATCCGCAGCATCTGCATTTGGTGTTGGAGAAGCTAAAACTGGCGGGCGCCCAGGTGGAGACGTATCCGACTGGGTTCCGAGTGGTGCAGGTAGAGCGTCCGAAGGCGGTGGATTATCAGACGTTGCCGTTCCCAGGGTTCCCGACAGACCTGCAGCCGATGGCTATTGCGCTGTGCACCGTGAGTGAGGGGATGAGCGTGATTACGGAGAACATCTTCGAGTCTCGCTTCCGCTTTGTCGATGAGATGATGCGCCTGGGGGCGGACGCAAGTATTGATGGCCACCACGTAGTGATCCGCGGAAGGGAGCGGCTCTCTTCGGCTCCGGTATGGAGTTCTGACATTCGAGCCGGTGCCGGTTTGGTGCTGGCTGGCTTGGTTGCAGACGGGCAGACCGAAGTGCACGACGTGTACCACATCGACCGTGGCTACCCGGAGTTCCCGGAGCAGTTGCGCTCCTTGGGGGCAGAGATCGAGCGAGTCCAGCGTTAGAAGCGTTTGATGATGCTTAGGAACCGGTGTTGACCTGGTTGTTTGTGTTTGTGTTTGGGTGTGTGTACATTTATTCGAGTCAGCGCGACACGGCGCTGTGAGTGAGTAGCTTGCAGCAAGCCTTTGATGAGCGTGTCTGGCTAATCATTTGAAAGCTGTAAAAACAGTCTTTGTTGTGTGCGAGTGCAACGGGTTGTTTACCGGGAATTTGCTTTTGATTCACGGTTGCTTTACACTCGTAATCCGTCGCAACGTGGCTGCCACTGTTGATGTGGTGTTGTTTGTTGTGTGCGTAGGTTGTTTGAGAACTCAATAGCGTGATGAACCAAGTTTAGATACTTTGTTGACCAACCTTTGTGTTGATTCTGATGCATTGTATGTCTTTTGCTTTGTGACTTGTTTCAGCTTCTCGT